>JANQHT010000093.1 GCA_028282545.1 Spirochaetales bacterium | reverse complement strand
ACGCACTTACACACGGGACCGGTGTGGACGTAGTCCTCGAGTGCTCGGGCGCACCGCCCGCGGTCAATATGGGGATCAACGCGTTGAAGAAGCGAGGTGTGTTCACCCAGGTAGGGCTGTTCGAGGTGAACGTTGGAGCCGACCTTACGCTGATCTGCTATAAGGAGATCAATTACAAAGGGTGCCTCTCGAAGACGAACTGGTCGTGGCGTCGTACGGTTCAATTGATGCAGCAGGAAGCGCTGCCTCTTGGTGCGCTCGTGAGTCACGTCTTTCCGCTGGGGGACTGGCAGCAGGGATTCGACGTGGCTGACCGTAAAGAGGGGATAAAGGTCCTCCTGGAACCGCGACCGGGGAAGTACGCGTGACAATGCCGTATACCGGGTTGGCAGGGATAGTATGCGCTGCACGCGCAATCACAGCACGATGACCGACCGTGTGGAGATCCGCGTCGCGTGCGGGAACGTCCTTGGCGAAGGGCCAATCTGGGTCGCCGCGGAGTCGGCGTTGTACTGGACCGACATCGAGTCGTCCCACCTGTGGCGCTACGATCCGGACAAAGACGAAGCTTCGGCGATTCCGACGCGAGACAAGGTAGGGTCACTGGCGCCTGAGCGCGACGGTCGTCTGCTCCTCGCCTACACCAAAGAGATTGTCCTCTACGACTTGGCGCGCGGCACAGAGGAGCGTGTTGCCCGCGTTCCCGGGGACGTCAAGGGCGTCCGGCTGAACGACGGACGTTGCGATACCGTTGGACGGTTCCTTGTTGGTGAGTTCGACTATCGGTCGGAGGGGCGCGGGAACTGCTATACGGTGGACGCGAACGGCACGCTTGTCACTCGTTTCGACGGTTTGAGCAGCGCCAACAGTACGTGTTTCAGTCCCGACGGACGAATAATGTACTTTGCCGACAGCCCGCAACGGGTGATCTGGGCGTTTGACTACGATTTGGACGATGGAGCGCTCTCAAACCGCCGCGTCCTGCACGAGTTTCCATCCGGAGCGGGACTGCCGGACGGATCGATCGTCGATTCGGTCGGATGTATCTGGAACGCGGAGTGGGGTGCTGCGCGAGTGGTGCGGTACGCGCCCGATGGACGCATCGACACAACCATAGAACTTCCGTGCACGACCCCCACGTGTCCAGCCTTCGGCGAGGGTGACCTACGAACCCTCTTCGTGACGTCGGCGACGGTCGGGACCGAATCGCGTGGCCCGTCACGGGAGGATGACGGAGCGCTCTACTCGATACGGGTACCCACCGGCGGCCTGCCGGAACGGGTATTCGGCGTATGATCGTTCCGTCTGCCGGGCCGCCGCGGGAGACGGAGGAGACTTGAGCAAAGGAGCAACGCAATGGAAATGGATAGAACGGAACTTGTTGAACGTGGCCTCGAACACCTTTTGCGGATCAAGGATTGCGACATCCGTACTTCGATCCTGGAGCAGGGGCGCCTGGCGGTAGACAACGGCGTTCACATTGGCGGCGCCTTCTCTGCCGTCATTCCGATGGTCAGCCTCTTCTACGGCGGGTTCCTGCGCTACGACATCGAGGATCCCACGCGAACCGACATCGATCAGTTCGTGCTGAGCAAGGGGCACGCCATAGCGACACTCGCATCGATCTATTCCGACATCGGGTATTTCCCCCAGGACGTGTTGGCAAACTCGCGTTCAATCGAGAGCGTCCTGAACGGCCACCCGGGACCGCTCCTGCCCGGCGTCCAGATTGCCACCGGACCGCTCGCACAAGGGCTGGCGGTTGCCCAAGGATTCGCCATCGCCGGCAAGCGTTCTCCGCGGTACAACGTATTCTCCGTGACTGGCGACGGAGAGCTCCAGGAGGGAATCGCATGGGAGGCGTTTATGTATGCACCCCAGGCCAGGCTCGACAACCTCTGCGTGTTGATCGATAAGAACGAAGGCCAGCTCGACAACTCGGCCCAACTGGTATTTTCCATGGACGAACTTCCCCGCCAGATCGAATCGTTCGGTTGGCGCGTTCACGTCGTTGACGGCACCAGCTACCGCTCCGTGGTATCCGCGTTGCAACACTTCGTGGCAGGACCGCGCGATGGCCGGCCAACGGCAATCGTGTGCAGAACGAAAAAAGGACACGGAGCGTTTGGCGCCGCTCTAAATCTTCACAAGGTTACGGTGACGCCCGCAATGTTTGACACCGAAGTCCTCCAGCAGCGAGAATGCCGGGAGCTACGCGCCGGCGAACTTCTCACACACTTCGATCAAGTCGTTGGGGCTGACGGCGTCGCGGATGCGATCGCAGAGCGTGCAGCCGCAATGAATCTCCGAATTGTCAAGACCGGTGTCGAGACGGTCGTTCCCCGCCGGCGAACCGGCAGTGTGCCGGCCAGGAACAAAGCGATCTCCTACGACCTTCGGGAGTTGCCGGCATACGAGCGGGGCGAGATGGTGGCCGCAAACAGCGTTGTGTCGTCGTGTATGAACGTGTTTGCCGGAGACCGCCGCGTAGTTTCGGTCGATTCCGACCTTGGCTCAACGAGTGGCCTCCAGGGGGGCGTCTCGGCGGTCGACCAGTTCCGTGGAATCAACGTCGGGATCGCCGAGTCGAACATGATGTGCATCGGCGAAGCGCTTGCCGCACTCGGTTCCAACGCGTGGGTCAGCACCTTCTGCCCGTTTTTCGATTGGAAAGTGCTGCGTCGGATAGCGGTCGGCCAACAGGAGCGGCTCGAATCGATTGCCGACGCGGACGGATGGCTTTCAGACGGGCACGGTCTTGACCTCACGTTTCTCGCCACGGCGGCTAACCTCGATACGCGCGTGAACGGTGCAACGCACATGGGCAACGACGACGGGGTGGTCTTCGCCGGCATCGCGGGGTTGAAGATCATCGACGTCTCATGTCCCAACCAACTCGTGAGCGTGATGCGTTGGATCATGGACGGGAACCGCGGACTGGTGTACGTCCGTATCATGAGAGCTCCGTCAGCCGCTATCTACGACGCAGACGTGTCGTTTCAGTTCGGGACGGCCTACACCGTTGCCCACGATGAATCGGCACCGGTCCACATCGTGTCGAGCGGGCGCGGTGTCTCGGAGGCTCTCAGCGCAGCGGATACTCTTTTGGAAAACGGCATTCGTGTTGCGGTGATTGACATGCCGTCGTTCGACGCCGATTACTTCAGGCGCCAAATCTCCGGAAAGCGCTCCGTCGTGATCGCCGAACAAAACAACGGCATGATCTTCAACCAGTTTTCTCGCTGGGTTGTCCGCGAAGGTCTATCCCCTGATCCCGGCTGTATCATCCCCGTGAACACAACTGTGGAAAACGGCGAATACACGTTTATTCACTCGGGAACGTACGAACAGTTGGTTGAACGCTTCGGCCTTGACGGGCCCACGCTTGCGAAAATGGTTGGCCGGGTTGCGCGCCCACGCTGACGACGAACGTCCCTTTCGACACCCTCCGATTACGCCGGCATGACCGCCGGGGCGGTGAAGGGGTAGGGATTTCTACGTACCGGCCCAGACGTTGCGAGTCTTGCCTGCCCGCTTGGACCGGTACATCGCTTCGTCCGCCATGTGCAGCAGGCGTTCCGACGCCCCGGACGTAGTAGCGATCGTCCTTGTCCTGGAGCTATTCCTCCGGAACGACTTCTTCGCGAACGCCGAACCTGTTGACGCGGAGTACCTCGTACCCCTCCGCATCGAGGACGCGTGCCTGGTCGTAGATCTTTTTTGCTGAAACGAATGAAGAAAACGCTTGGCCGGCCCGTTCGTAGACCTGCGCGTCGCTCGTATCAGCCAGGAACGTCTCAACGATGGAAAGGCCGACGAGAGCGGGAAGGTCTGCCTCGATTCGATTCACGAGCGCGGAGGTGACCGTTGCCTGCACCTACGTCATTGGTTCTGCCCGCGCGACAGCTTAGCGGGTCGCGGACGTTCCTGTCGTCGCGACGTAGACGGCAAAGAGGGCAACGACAGTCACCACGGAACCGGCGAGGAACAACCACCTCCAATGGCGTCGGGTCAATGCTGCACGAGTTTCGGTCGGAACGCCGCTCATCTGGTATCAATAAATATACGGAGACCTTTGCTCGGGCGCTAAGCTCCGTCCAGACCCTCGCCGCCCCGGCGCACCCTGCGGTACAATCGCCGCCAGGAGAGATCATGCCCACACCACACGAAAGTGCTACACAGAACGAAGACGCAAACATCGCCGCGCTCAAAGAGCTCCTCAGGATTCCCAGCGTAAGCACCCAGGACGCTTACCGGGCGGACATTCGCCGCGCCGCCGGATGGATCCACGAACGCCTGACCGCGATCGGTTTCCTTGTGGAGATCCACGAGACGCCGCGCCACCCCGTGGTGGTCGGCCGATGGACGGGAGCCGGTTCCGATGCACCGACGCTGCTCATCTACGGTCACTACGACGTACAGCCGCCCGATCCCGTTGAAGAGTGGGTGACCCCGCCGTTCGAGCCGGACCTGCGCGATGGGAGCCTCTACGCCCGCGGAGCCTCCGACGATAAGGGCCAGCTCTTTGTCCATATCGCGGCGATCGAGGCGATCCTGGCTGCCGACGGTACGCTCCCGGTGAACGTCACCTTCGTGGTGGAGGGCGAAGAGGAGATCGGATCTCCCAACCTGGGGTCCTTTGTCCGGAACCACGCGGATTTGCTGGCGGCCGATGCGGCCCTCGTTTCGGATACGCACATCCGCGGGCTCGATTACCCGACGATCGTCTATTCGCTCCGGGGACTCTTGTATACGCAACTCGACGTGTCGGGGCCGAGGGGGGATCTCCATTCGGGTCACTACGGGGGAGCTATTCACAACCCGGCCCAGGCGCTCACCGAGATCATCGCTTCAATGCACGATGAGGACGGAGCGGTAGCCGTTCCCGGTTTTTACGACGCCGTGCTTCCGCTCCAGGACGACGAGCGTGCGGACATCGCGCGGATTCCCTACTCCGAGGATACGTTACTGGACGAGACCGGCGCTCCCGCGGCGTGGGGTGAACCGGAGTATTCGGTTTCCGAACGGATCGGCGGCAGACCGACCTTGGAAGTCAACGGCCTCATAAGCGGGTACACGGAGCCGGGGGCCAAGACGGTCCTCCCCGCCCAGGCGATGGCCAAGATCAGTTGCCGCCTGGTGGCGAACCAGGACCCCGATACGATCTTTGAGCTGGTACGGCGCCACATTGAGACGGTGGCACCACCAACGGTACGGTGGGAACTCACCAAGATCGCGGCGGGGAAGGCGGCCTTGACCGACCGAAACGCCCCGGTAGTCCAGGCGGCGGTGCGCGCCTACCAGGAGCACTGGGGCACCCGGCCCGATTTTGTTCGCGAGGGTGGGTCTATCCCGGTCGTTGCCGTGTTACAGGACACGCTGGGCGTGCCGGTGGTGCTCATGGGTTTTGGTTTGCCCGACGATAACCTGCACGCTCCCAACGAGAAGTTCTCGCTGGAGTGCTTCCGGCGAGGCGTCGCGACTTCAATCGGGTTCATCCAGCAGATCGGGTCGATCCGGAGTTAGGGCAGGCGCGCCGCCGTCCAGGGGGCGCCGCCCCGTGGGCGGGTGTGGCGCGTTTCGCCCAGTATTCTGCTCGGACGCCGCCCCGTGGGCGGGTGTGGCCCGTTTTGCCCGGTATTCTACTCGGACGCCGCCGAAACGCGGTCCGGTCGTGGTCACGGCGCGGTTTACGCCCGAGGTGCTCCGGGGTCAGTTTTTCAAACGCGGGATGGACAAAACAGCCGTCGCGACTGATCACTTCGCCGTCGATTTCTACCGTGCCGCCACCCCATTCGTGTCTGAGAATCAGCACCAGATCCCATCCGACGCGCCGGCGGCGATTTCGCGCTGAATACGCTCGCTGGTCATGTTCACCACCGGGTTGGCACCCGCGTCGAATACCGCCCGAACGAGCGCCAGCACCATCTCCAGGGGGACGTCCAGCGCCTGGATCAGGCAGTTCTCGCCGGGTTGCAGGTCGAGTGAGTGCGTAACCAGGAGGCGCGCGAGGTTGGCGTGTCGTGGATCGTTCATGGCGAGAGGGTACACGGCCTACCGCGGTTGTGTCAGGGTCGCAGGAGATCTCTTTTTCAAGCAGGTCCGTTGTGGTAGTCTCTCGCCATGATCAAAGGCAGGGAGAATCCTCAGGATGCCCGTGTTCGCGAAAACATGGATCGGATCGCGTACAAGGTCGCCGTGGTGAGCGGGAAGGGCGGCGTGGGCAAGACGACAGTCAGTGTCAACCTCGCCTACGCCCTGGCGCTGCGGGACCTCAGGGTGGGGATTATGGACGTGGATATCCACGGCCCCAACATGCCCAAGATGCTCGGTATCGAATCGGAACGATTCACGGGTGACGACACTGACATTGACCCCGTCGAGATCATGCCGAATCTCAAGGCGGCGAGCGTGGGAAACATCGGGTACGATCCGGACGCCGCCCTTATCTGGCGCGGTCCCATGAAGATTGGTCTGATCAAGCAGTTTCTCGGCGATGTTCAGTGGGGAGATTTGGACTACCTGGTGATCGATACGCCTCCGGGAACCGGCGACGAGGTTTTGTCGATCGGGCAGGACGTGCACGGTATGAGCGGCGTTGTAATCGTGACCACACCGCAGGAGGTGGCGATTATGGACGCCCGGAAGAGTGCCGATTTCGCAACCAAACTCGAGATACCGGTGATAGGAATCGTCGAGAACATGGCCGACTCAGAATCGGTAACGATGTTCGGCAGCGGAGGCGGGGAGGCGGCGGCTGAGACGCTGGGTCTCCCCTTCCTGGGGCGCGTTTCGGCGGATCCGCGTATGGTGGGTGCCGGCGACGGCGGGCGTCCCTATGTTTTGCAGTATGCCGGGGAGCCCGTCGCAACCCAACTAAACGCGATCGTTTCCCGGATCGTCGAGTACTGCAAAGGAGCGGCCACTTAG
Source organism: Spirochaetales bacterium (assembly GCA_028282545.1). Taxonomy (GTDB): domain Bacteria; phylum Spirochaetota; class Spirochaetia; order DSM-27196; family Alkalispirochaetaceae; genus JANQHT01. Next base: position 18,517 of record JANQHT010000093.1, on the reverse strand, counting down.
GCGTGCGGGCACTCTATACGCGCGGCCCCGGCGGCCGCGTCGTCAAAACGGCGGACATCTATACCGCGGATGAACACAGGATCAACCGCCGAGACGTGGACCATGACGCTGTAAAGATCATTCGACGCCTGCAGCGCTTTGAATACGACGCGTTTGTGGTCGGCGGGGCCGTTCGCGATCTTCTCATCGGAAAGCATCCGAAGGACTTCGATATCGCGACTTCAGCAACACCGGCACAGATCCGGAAGCTCTTTCGGAACAGCCGCGTGATCGGAAAGCGTTTCCGTCTGGTACACATCCTCTTTCGGGACAAGATCATCGAAGTATCTACATTTCGATCCGAGTCCTCGGAAGGGTTTAAGAACGAGTACGGAACCATCGAAGAGGACGTCATGCGGCGTGACTTCTCGGCCAACGCCCTCTATTTCGATCCGGTGAAGAACACCGTGGTGGACTACGTTGACGGTGTTCGCGATATCCGTAAACACGTGCTGCGTCCCATCATTTCCCTCGACCGCATCTTTCGCGAGGATCCGGTTCGCATGGTTCGCGCGATCAAGTACGCCGTTCTGGGTGGAATGAAGCTGCCGCGCAGGCTGCGTCGCAGGCTGCAACGCGACGCTTCGCTCCTTGAGACGGTTCCCTCGAGCCGAATGACCGAAGAGTTGTTCAAGATCCTCCACTCGGGGCATTCTTTGGACATCGTTCGGGAACTCGTGCGATTTGGCGTCTTTTCCGCCTTTCTGCCCAACCTAACGCCATATTTCGATAACGGACGCTACACCAACGCTCTCTACCAGCGGCTCGGTGAGCTTGACGATATGCAGCAGGGCGAGGCACCGGCCGCGGAGCGCTCAACGCTCCTGGCGGCGCTCCTGGCGGACTATCTGCTTCTGTTCAGCGATCTTGCCTACAGAAAGCGCGTTCCCGCCCGCGACGCCTACTTCGCTTCCAAGGAGATCCTCAGTCCGATCACGCCGGCCAATCGGGAAATCGAGGACGCCGTTGCTATCCTCTTCAAACGTAAAAAGGCTCTCCTTGCCGGAACGCCCCTGTTTTCGGCGCGAAACCGCACCTGAGTGACGGCGTGAGTACACGCTTGGTGGATCACGGCGCGCCCCTGCGCCGCCACCCAGGCGTCAGCCGCGGATCCGGATGAGCAGGTCTTCCGCGCGGTCCCGGAATTCCGGTCCCCGTTCCACCGTCATTTCCAGGTACGACACGGCGTCTTCGAACCGGTTGTCGGCGTAGGCATTCACTCCAAGGGCGTAGAGGGTGACCGGTTCATCCGCACCCTCCTTTAGGGCAGCCTGGTAGTAGTAGTCCGCGAGCCCGTAGTTCTGACGTTCGTAGTTGATGAGTCCCAGGTAGTACTGCGGAACGTAGTTGTCCTTCTCGAGCTTGAGCGCTTTGACAAAGGCCTCCTCGGCCGCATCCAGATCGCTTGCATTGTACCGGCCGATTCCGAATTCGACCCAACCGCGGAAGCTCCTTCGCTCTCCCACGTAGGCCAGAAAATCCTCAACCAGGGCATCTTCCGCGACCCACCGGAACGCCTCATCTATCACCGCCTCCTCGTTGGCATCAATGTCCGCGGTCGGCGAAAGTGCGCTGATGGCATCCCAGAGAATGCGATTCACGTCGGGATTGGTGCTGTTCAGGAGGAAACTCACCAGTCCCCACGCCTGGGGATAGAAGACGTCGATTCGATCGCGGGCGTCCTTTAGGTCGATCGTCAGGAGTTCTTCAAGCGTCAGAGGCATCTCCCGGGAAGACCCGTCCATAATCGATTTAAGCGTATCGAGCCACGCCACGTTTTCCTTGTAAATCGCGGCGTCGAAATCGGGATCGTAGGTTGATGCCTCGAAAAAGACGGCAAACCCTTCCCGGAGCCACAGGGGCGGCTCGGGAACAAAGGAGCGGAAATACTGCACAAAGCTCTGGTGAATCAGCGACGTTCGCATCGCGTCGCTCGTACTCGCGTATCCCACCAGTTCATTCTTGGCGACATCCCCGTAGTGAAGGTAGACAAACCCGTCCCTGGTCTCGTTGATGAGCCGGCGAAGGTAGGTGTCATACCGCGCCTTGCTTGCGAAGATGCGGATGCGCAGTTTATCCGGAAGTTCATCAACTTCGAAGTGGAAATGATCGTTGTAGAGACTCATCATCGCTTCGAGAAAGTAGGCCGTACTCTCCGCGTCCTCGGTACTCACCTCAGACGTGACACGGTAGTGGTCCGATTCGAACTCGTACCCCGCCGCAAACAACGGAATCGTGAGCATCAGGGTGAAAAGGGTAAGAAGGGTTACACGGTTCATGCACGGCCTCCAGATCTCCGCTGCGCGCTTTTCTGTTGTTTTTCATTGTAGTTGGAGCCAACCACATTATCAATGACAATGTTCAGCTCGTGAATCATGATCCCGGTGAACTTTTCAATGTGCTCAACCACGTACTGCTGGAGGTCGTAGATGCTCCCGCTGAGCTGGAGACGGTAGGGAACCTGAACGTGCAGGTCGATGTGGTACCCCCTGGCATCGACCCGGAACGACATGCGCTGAATCTTGATTCCCGGTACGAATTCGTCGACGCAGTGCATGACCATCTGCGTCAAAGCGGCCTCGCTGATCGTTATCGACCCCTTTTTTGCGAATTCCGGACGGACAACGGTCTTCTCGTACGCTTTCCGACGTGAGAATGCGCCGATGCCGCGTTCCAGGATGAGTTTGAACGAGTCCGCCATGATGCGCGGGTAGTTCCGCTTGACCTCCACGGAGGGAACCGGGATGACGTGGCGTCCATGCGACAGGCGATGGTTGATCGCGGTCTCGATCTCGTCCGACGTGGCCACATCTTCGATGGTGATGATCTTCTTGGGTTCCGGGAGCTTCAGGGCGCGGCAGATCTTGTGAATCATCCGTTCCGAGGTTCCAATCACCAGGATGCGCTTGAAACGGACCCGCTCGATCGCGTGGCGAACCTCCCGGCAGTGGTCGCGTTCCGCGAAGAGCGCCGTTCTGACCGCCGCGAGGTACGCTTTTTCCCGTTTTGCCGATTTCCCGGCGATGATCTTCTGTTCGTGGATCAGCAATCCATCGTCGATCAGGAGGTCAACTGAGTACTTCTCCATGACGAGACGAGCCCGGAAGCTCTTGCCCGTCCCGCTCTTTCCGACGAGAGCGTACACCTGTATACCGCGGAAGAGCCAGTAGAACGCGGCGAAGAGGCGTTTCATAGCTTAATTGTAGTTCCCGGCGCGAGGTCGGTACAGAGCGCCGCGATTACCGTGCGGAGGCGCTCCTCGATTGGTGCGGAATCACCAAACAACGCCTCCACGAATCGCCACGTCTCCGGCGCCAGGCCGGCCTGGTACATCCTGGCGTGTTCGCCTTCCGCGGGAAGCACAAGTGCCAGGTGGTGGAGAAGGTGGAACTGCATCGCCCGTCCCGCCGGCCACGGGGCACCGGCGTACCGGCGATCCCCCACCAGGGGATGGCCCAAGGCAGCCGCGTGCGCCCGGATCTGGTGAGTTCGTCCCGTACGAGGTACCGCAACGACCAGCGAACAGCCCACTTCCGGGCGGTACGCGATCGGGACGAATGCCGTGCGCGCCGATTTCCCCTCACCGACAATCGCCGTCCGGGCGGAGCGGTCGTACCGGATCGGCTCTTTGCACTCCAGCCGGCGTTCTACCTTCCCGCCGGCGACCGTCAGGTAGAACTTGCGCGCGCTCCGACCGGCAAAGGTGGTTGCCGTCCGGCGTGCTCCCGCGACGCTCAGGGCAAAGAGCTGAACACCGGAACTCTCGCGATCCAGCCGGTGTACGGGACCGGGGCGAAAGCTCAGGCTTGACCGCGTCCACCCCTCCCGGTCGGCCCGGCGTACTACCAGTGTCGTGAGAGACCGGGGCCCGTGAACCGCCATACCCGCCGGTTTGTTGAGTACCAGCAGGTCCGCGTCGCGATGGATGACGGGTGGAAAGGAGTCGCGGCGACCATCGCCGGTAGCTCCCGCGCGGTCGGGCCCGCCGGCGTGAGGGCGCCCGGGTGTCCGGCCCGGGCGCTCTAAGCGCCCCTCGTGACCCCTGCGCCGGGAGTGACCGCCGCGTTCTTCCCACCCGGCGCGCCCCGCGGTCCCGGTACGCCTGTCCCGCCGGTCGCTTCGGTCCCGTTCAACGGGTCGCTTCCCTTCGTCCCGGAGGCGGCGCTCGTTGCGGGACGCCCCGAACCGCTCGGGCGCCTCGATTGTGTCGCCCGCCGAGACGCGGCTGTTATGGTCCGCTCCGGAACCGTTAATGCGGACGTCTCCGGTTCGGATCATTCGTGCCACGGCGCTCAAGGGTACGTCGGGAAACATCGCCCGAATGATCCGGTCAAGTCGTTTTTGGTCGTCATCCGGCCCCGCCGTGTAGCTCCGGTAGCGCATGCGCCGGTAGTCTATGGCCCATTCTTGACAAAGGGAAGTGCAACCGGAGACTATTTTCGGATGCGCACCGGTGCGATTTCGTACCTCTACGACATGATCTCGAACCGGGTCTTTCTTGCCGCCTTTATCAGCTGGCTCGTGGCACAGCTCGTCAAGGCGGTGATTGATGCGGTCCGCGACCGTCGTCGCACTCCGCTGGAGTTCGCCACGACCTTTGGGTGGCGGACCGGCGGCATGCCGTCGAGTCACGCATCAACGGTAACCGCCCTAACAACGACGCTCGGTTACCGCGTGGGCGTCCGGTCGCCGGTGTTCGTGCTCTCGCTGGTGTACGGGTTGCTTGTGATCCGGGACGCCGTGGGCGTTCGCCGTGCCGCCGGTCTGCAGGCGCGGGCGCTCAATCGGCTCGGTCGGCAACTTGCGGATCGGGACGGCGTCGAATACGAATCGGTCAAAGAGGTGCACGGTCATTCGCCGGCGGAAGTGCTCGTGGGGGCGCTCCTGGGGTTTATCATTGGAACTGCGTTCAGCGTTCTCTAAGCAAAGCGTACGACTCGCGGTCGCGGCCACAGCCGTTTTGGCGGTGGTCGTCCTTTCGCTCTTTCGAAGTCCCCCCGCGGAAGAGGAGTCGTGGGAGGCCTTTGACCCGATCCTGATCGAGTCGGCGGAGTATTCACCGGAAATCGCCCGGGCCATTGCCGATGTGGTGCCCGGGCTCATCGGAAGGGACCTATCGACGGTAGAGATCGAGAACTTCGCCGGGGGAGAAACGGTCTTCTATCGCGACCTCGACGAGCGGTTGGAGGAGACCGATCCGCGGTACGATCCGTTCCTGAGGGCGAGCGCGGCGCTGTTCCGGGCGTACCGAGACACAACCCCCTTCGAAGTTCTCTACGCGCCGGTGACGTCGGTCGACGCACTCGACCGGCGTTTCCTCTCCGGTCTGCTTCCCGCTTCGGCCTTTTTTCTGCCCGACTCTCCCACAAGGCCGGTGGGTGTGTTCCTGGCCGTTGCCGCCGTTATCTGCGGTATCCTGCTCGGTATGGCGCGGTCCAATCGATTCCTGTTCCTCGTTCCGGCGCTCCAACTCGTGCACGTGGTGTACATACACGGCGCCGCGGGATTGGTCCAACTGGGCCTGCTTCTTCCGGCTCTCCTGCTCTTTCTCGAGGCGCGCCGGGACGGCCAGCAGCGACGCAGTTTTGGCGACCGGACTACCGACGTCCGGCGCCTTGTTCCGGCTGCGCTGTTCGCTCTCTTGGGTGTATCGGCCGCACTTTTTGGCGGCGCGCTCAGGGGGCTGTTCGACCTGGTACTTTTCGCCGGTCTGGTCGCCGCGGTCGAGATCGCACGCTTCGAGATGACCAAGGCGCGGTTGGAACGGGCGGAACACCGCTTCTTTGTACCGGTGCCGATCATCCACCGCCCCTGGCACGGGTGGGTATCGGAAACGTACCGGCGTGGACTCGTGGCCGCCCCGGCCCTGGCAGTTGTCGCCCTCTTTGTCGTAACCGTGTTCGGCATCGGGGAAGAGGCGCATCTGCAAATGCCGGTTCCTATCGCCGCCTCCGAGCGACCCGCCGCCCCGTCCACGGTCAGCGTCGACGGCTACCTGGCCCACCGGGCGTTCCAGAAGGGCCTGCAGTTTGGACGCGGTTTTTCGGTGCCCGAGAGGGGTGAGACGATCGATCTAGAGCGATACGTGCGCGATAACGGCACCGTGCGGTCCCACCTGGAAACGGTGGTCGCCTTTGATGAGGCGTGGTTCGAGTCGGTCATGGCGGTCTCCGATGCCCGGTCACTCTACCTTTTGATCGTAGACGAAGGGGAAGATACCGTCGTTGAGATCGCGTCAGTCCCTCCGACCGTGGCGCCGCGACAATCGCTTCGAACCGCGGCCGTGGCCGTGGCGGCGGCACTCATTCCCGGCGCCGCTGCAACGCGCTTGCGCTTTGCCTTTTCCGCTGGTAGGTTTTCGCTATTCATGAAGCGCAAGCGGCAAGAGGCATGATTCCCGCCCGACGAAAACACCGCGTCCGTCCGCTCTCTGAGGGCCGTCATCCGGAACCCGGATACTGGAACGCCGCCGTTCCCTCCATATGTGTCGTTCCACTCCAGCAGCATCACGGCAGCCGCGTTCATCCTGTCGTGGCGGTCGGAGATACCGTCAGGGAAGGAACCGTTATCGGTACCGGTACCGGGCGATTTTCGTCGCTTGTGCACGCACCAATTCCGGGCAAGGTCCTGCAGATCGGCGAAATACCGATGCCCGACGAACGGAGCAGCGTGGCGGTTTCAATCGAACTCGCAGGAGAATTCGATTGCCTCGGCAAGGTTCCGGCGGCGCACCCCTGGAATGAATTGGAACAGGAAGAGATCCTCCGTCTGATCGAGGAGGGCGGAGTGGTTGCAACGGGCCGCGGTCTGCTTCCACTCCATACGCTCTTGCGGCGCCGTCACCGTGAGAACCGGGCCCGAATTGTCCTGGACGTCGCCCAGAGCGAACCGTACGTGCACTCCGAACTCGAGGCGGCGATCGCCTCACCGCACAAGACCGTAGAAGCGATCGAGATTCTCCGCGTCGCACTGGGTGCCGAACGGGCCGTCATCGCGGTCAACAGCGCTCGTCGTCGCCGCACTCGGCAACTCAGGCGCGAAGCCGCGGCGCGAGGGATCGCTACCGTACGCGTCGCGCCGGCGTATCCCGCCGATCTCGACTACCAGCTGGCGAACGCTGCCTTTGGCGAGCGCCTCCCCGCTCGTTCCCTCGCGATTGATCGGGGCATTCACATTATCAATGCGACCACGGCTATCGCGGTTCACGACGCGGTGGTGTTTCGGACGCCGCAGATCGATCGCGTCGTGACCGTTGCCGGCGATGCCGTCGTTCGGCCCGCCACGGTGAAAGCGCGGGTCGGTACCTCGGTGGGAGACCTCATCGACGAGTGCGGTGGTCTCTCCTCAAGGCCGGCCCGAATCGTTATGGGAGGCAGTCTCACCGGCCGGGAGGTGACCAACATCAACGCGCCTATCACCAAGGGTACCGCGTCAATCCTTGCACTCTCAGACTCTGAGATCCACCGGGCGCCGGCACTGCCGTGCGTCGGTTGCGGGGCGTGCCTGCGTTCGTGCCCCGTTTCGTTGGACCCCGTTTTCCTGGTACGCCTGATCCAGGCCGGTGCCGCCGGCCAGGCCGTTAGGGCGGGGATCGATTCCTGCGTCGAATGCGGTCTCTGTTCCCACGTGTGTCCGTCCAGGGTCCCCCTTACGGAAGCGATACGCGCCGCCAGAGCCGAACGGAATCGGAGCGCGTCGTGACGGTCGAACTCTACGCGTCGGAGTTTCCCCACTCGTACCGATCGCTCTCGACACGCGGGTTCTACTTGCGTTTTGTGGTCGCGGTGGCACTCGTCCTCGCTGCATCGGTCTTTCGATACGGGTGGAACGCCGTGGCGAATATCGTTGTCGCCGTCGTGACTACCGTGGTACTGGACGGCGGGATAGCCTCGCTTTCGAGGCGAGCAAACGCAAGTTCGGACGTACTTTTCAGCGCACTCGTTCTTTGCGCGTTGCTTCCCCCGGCTACCCCCTGGTCCGTCGTCTCGATCGGGTGCGTGGTGATCGTCCTGGTGGGCAAATGGACGTTCGGCGGCGTCGGTTCCTATTGGATGCACCCGGCGATACTCGCCTACGTGGTGATCGTCCTGTCAGGCAAGGGGGCTTTCGAATCGTGGTTTGTCGTGCCCCGGACCTGGCCGTCCACGGCGGTTGACTGGAGCGCCACGGAACTGATCAACGTCTATCTCTTCGGCACGGTGGGCGCGGTGGTCGATGTGGGATGGCTCGATCTGCTCTTTGGCAATGTCCCGGGGCCGCTGGGCGGTACCGTGATCGTCACCCTATTTGCCGGGCTCTTTCTTATGGCGGAGGACGTGATTCCCGCAACATTCCCGGCGCTGTTTGCAATCGGCATGGTCGCGGTCCTCCTCCTCGGCGGTTCTCAGGAGGTCTTTACGACCGTGTTTTCCGGGCAGGTGGCGCTGGCCGCGTTCTTTCTCGTCCCGGAACCGGTGAGTCGCGCCAAAACTTACCTGGGGCTCGCCCTTGTGCCGCTGTTCGCCGGTGCAATCTCCGGTGTATTCACGCTGGTCGGAATGGGTGGGGCTTCCCCCATCTACGGAACCGCCGTCGTGAACGGCTTTACCCCGTTGATCGATAGCCTCGCCGGCCGCGAGTACATCAGGAGCATCGATGAAATCGATGAATAGGACCGTCACGACCGGGACCTACATCGCGGTCGTCGCGATTGCGAACGCTCTTGTCGGACCAATGGCGATGGACATTGAATCGGGGCGGGTACAATGAGAAGCCGATTCGTCGGTCACCTGGTAGACCGCAACGCCGTACTCGTTCTCGGGTTCGGGTTACCGCTCCTGATTTTCGGGAGCACCACTCTCCAGCGGGCGGCGATCATCGGGGGCGCCGTCCTTGTGGTGCTGCCCGTTTCGCACGCGGTATCCTTCGGCGTGGAGCAACTGCTGCGAAAGTCACTCCGTAAAGCGGCCCTCCTGGTGATTGCCGCCACGGTAATAACGGTGTACGAAGCGATCCTGCGGACGATCGTTCCGGAACCGGGGTTTCGCACTCTGCTCTTCATGCGACTGCTCGTTGCCGATTGCATGCTGGTGTGGCCGTTTCTGCGTTCCAATCGGGAGGAGACGTTTCAGCACCGTATCGAACACGCCCTCGGACTCAGCCTCGGCTTTACACTTGTCCTCGCGCTGTTTGCGGTGTTGCGGGAGGCGATGGTCGTGGCCGGATGGAACTTGGCGGCGAGTACCGCCGTCGCCTTTTTTGTCGTGGGCTATGCCAAGGCGCTTCAGCGTTGGGTCGGAAACCGTCGATGACCGCTATTGGACTCATTGTCACCCTGGCCTTCGCGCAGAATGTCGTGTTCGTGGACTTCCTGGCGGTTTCCCGCTTCGAGGCGGCGGCGCGTTCCGTTCGTCGCGCTCACCATGTGGCAATCAACGTGACCCTGTCGATGATCGTTCTCGCCACGGCGTACGCGGCCCTGGTCAGGTTTGTCCTGAGACCGATCGGACTGGAATACCTCGAGTTGATTGTGCTTGCAATGCTGGTTGGTTCCGGCCACGTGGCTTATCGCCGCCTGGCTGTTGCACTGGCGCCGTTCTCCATCCATTGGGTAAACGAGGTCGGGTCGCTCTTGGCCGCAAACGCGACGCTGTTTGGGGTGGCGCTGGTTTCCGCGGAGTATGTGTATCCGTTCTATCTCGTTCCGGTTGCGGCACTGGCGGCCGGCGTGGGACTCTACCTGGCGCTCGTGCCGCTCGCTGCAATTCGCCGGCGTCTGACCGTGACCGGAGTGCCCGCACCGTTCGCCGGAGAAGCGGTTCTCTTTGTTTCCGCCGGCATGATCGCCCTTGTCCTGGCCGCGATCGACCAAACGCTTTTTGTGCTTTTCCCTCCGATTTGGTAGATAAAACTTGCCTTGCGAAAAATGGGTGAGTAGACTGCTTGGTACATGAAACGTCCCGTCACGCTTCTGCTCGGAGCCCTTCAAAGCCAGCACCTTGGTTTATCCGAGACGGAACGGGATGCAATCTACCAACAGTACTACAAGCCGCTCCTCAAAACGCTGTACAACTATGCCGACGTTCGGTTCTGGCTCTATTTCTCCGGGATCGTCTACGAGTGGCTGAACAAACACCATTCCGAGTTTGTCGATGTCCTGGGGGAAATGACCAAGCGCAAACAGATAGAACTCGTGGGAGGCGGATTCTACGAGCCCATCTTTCCGTTGATTCCAAAGGCGGACCGGTTGGGGCAGATCGAGCGGCTCACGGCGCTCATTCGAAAGGAGTTTGGTCGCAGGCCCCGGGGGGCGTGGCTGGCAAGCGGTGTGTGGGATCAACGGATCGCCTCGAGTCTGAGCAGCGGCGGCATCGAGTACACGTTCCTGGACGGAGAGCGAATCGGCCTGGAGCTTCGCCACCAGAGCCGGCCCTTCCTCACTGAAGACCAAGGACGGGTGCTTTCCGTCTTTCCGATCACGCCGCCGGTCCGGCGCACCCTGTTTCGCGAGAAACCCGAAGATGTGATCAAGGCGATCGAACGGTGTGCCCGCGCAGCGGACAAGGTATGCGACGACGAGCCGGTGGTAACGCTCTGTTTCGAAGGGGACGACGTCGCTCCCGACTATGAAGCGGCGATAGAGTGGCTCACGGAGTTCTTCGATGCCCTGGCGACCCAGGCGGACTGGATCCGGCTGGATATCCCCGCGCGAGTACACCGCCGGACCGTTCCCACGCTCCGTTACACGCCGCCTACGACGCGTTTTTCCGACCTCTGGGCGTGGCATGACGGCGAGGTCCCGGCCGTTCGAGAGCGATCTGTCTCGCTCTCATTGAGTTACCGCTCGATTCTCGAGTATTACCCCGAGGCGGCACGACTCTACGCGAAGATGCAGTACACCCACGTCCTGGTGAATCAGGTTCGGGGTGACAAGTATCGGAAGATGACCGCCCGGGAGGAACTGTGGCGCGGCCAGTCGAACTACGCCTATTGGCACAACCAAACCGGCGGCATCTACCGGTCGGAGCTTCGCAAGGCGACATACGCGGCGCTGCTCGAAGCGGAAAAAGCGACCCGCGAAAAGGGAGTCTTCCTACCGTCAATCCTCCGGCTCGATTTCGATCTCGACGGGCACGACGAGGTGCTCTACCAGGGGAATGACATCAACGCCTACGTCCACCTGCACGGCGGATACCTCTTCGAGCTGGACCACCTGGGAACGCCCTGGAACTACCTCGACACGTTTGCGCGTCGTCCGGAGCCGTACCACGATCAGAGCGCGGAGCGGACGGGGTATGACTCCTGGCCGCGCGGAGCATTTGTCGACCACCTACTGGCAACAAAGACAACGCGGGCACAGTTCGCCGCCGCCGCACCGGAGCGCATCTGTGACATGCCTTCACTTCACTACAGAGTCGAAAGCCTCGACAAGGAGCACCACCGGGCCACCCTCGGTGCCACGTGCGACGTTGAGCTTGCGGCGCTTGTGATTCGCAAGCGTTACTCCTTTTCGAAAGGGAAGATCGAAGTTGCCTATACCATTCGAAACGACGGGCTCGAGACGATCAAGGCGCTCTTCGGGACGGAGGTCAATCTATCGTTCTTTGGAATCGATCCGGGAAGCCTGCGGGTAAACGTCAGGCAGGGGCGCCAACGGCAGGAACTCGCTCCGGATTCCATCGATGTGGAGTCGGTGTCGGACATCCAGTTTGTTGACCGGCACAATGCGGTATCGGTAACGGTTGCTCCGGCGGGTCGACCGGCCCTATGGAGCTTTCCCGTCCACGCCCAGGCACTGCTGGCGGGTGGACCGGCGTGGCTCTACCAGTTTACGTCAAACCTTTTTCGATGGCCCCTGAAGCTGGAAGCCGGCGGCGAGTTTGAAACGGCTGTGACGTTGCGGTTCGAATCTATCCGGTAAGAATCCCGTTGATCCAGGGGATTCCTTCTTCGTACATCCCGCTTCGCGAGACGAGCAGAAACTCGAGAAAGGCCGCTTCGGTTTCCCCGCTGAAGTACAACGCCTGGCCGAGGTAGAAACGAACTCTCATCTCTACATCTTCGTTCAGCGGCAGGCGCAGGACGTTTTGCAGGAGGTCCACCGAATCGACGTACTTGCCCTCGGCAAAATCCTGCATGACTACCTGGGCGAGTGTCCGCGCCGCGCCCTGCTGGTCACCGGCGCGCTCCGCCGGGAGCACCACCGGTTCCGGTGAGAACGATTCCCGCGGCGGGGCGTAAGCGAGGAGCGACGCGATCGCCTCCTCCGTCGCCAACGACACGGGCCGTGCCGCGACGCTCGCCGAAGTAGCACCGGGTACGATCGTCCCTCCCGGTCTGAGACCGGTTGCGAGTTGGAGGAACGGTAACGGCGTGGGGCGTGCGTTGGCCGCGGGGACTTCAACGCGAATTCGGCCCGCGCCGAAAAGGGGAATCTCGATGGGCTCTGCGGTCGCGTTTTCACCGATCTCCACCGTTTGCGAACCGTTCTGAACGAGTTCCGTGTCGAACACGGCGTAATAGTAGCCAACCCCCGGAACGGGGAAGTCGACGATCCGTCGGGTGGAACTCTCGAACTCTTCGATCCGGGTGACGTTGGCTATGTCCGTTTCGGTGGAGAAGGGCACCGTACTTCGGTATATGGCGAGTTGCCGGCCGCTTCGCGATGCGTCGAACCGGATGATGACCGACTCGTTCTGGATGCGCGCCTCGATATCGTAGACGCTCGCGGCGAGGTCTTCGACCGTCTCCAACTGTTCCACCGCCACCGGGCGAATCGTCACGTTCCGAAAGGGGACAAAGATCCGGTACAACTCGTCTGATTCAGATCGGACCAAGACGGCGTAGTAGTAGCTGCCCGCTTCCAACGGCGTATCGAGGTACGTTTCGATCCCCGTTTCAACGGAGGCGATCAGTTCCGCGTCGAAGAGCGATTCCGAGTCTATTTCGACCGTACTGCGGTAGATCTCGTATGTGGCGTTTTCGACATCGGCGGCGTCCCTCCAGGTGAGGCGCACCTGGGGATCGCGTACCGCCACCCTCAGGCGCGACGCGAAGGGCGCAAAAACGTCCGCCCGCTCGACGGGCGTTTCCTCCTGTGCCGGGAGCAATAGGGGGATCGATATCAAAAGCAGGAGGAACATGAGCGGTCGTTTCATAAACAGTCTCCTGACACTGTAATCGGCAAAAAAGCTTGGTGTCCATAGTGACCCATATGGTATAGTTTCCGGCATGAATTTCGACTGGAACCTCGTTATCGACCTTGGAATGATTTCAATTGCACTCCTTTTGGCAACTCTTATTCGATCAAATGTTCGTTTTTTTCAAAAATATCTCATTCCAAACGCGTTGACCGCGGGTTTCCTGCTGTTGCCGTTCTACAACTTCGTAGGACCCAACGTCGGCGTTGACTCCAATCGCCTAGGAGAACTGGTCTACCACCTGCTCAGCATTTCCTTTGTTTCGATGACGCTCCGGTCGAACGCTCCCACGGGCCGGCGTGGTGACCACCGGATCATCGCCACTTCGACGGCGGTCCTTTCCCAGTTCGCCGTACAGGCGCTGGTGGGGCTCCTCCTTACGTTTGCGCTCTTTTCATCTATTCTGCCGGACCTCTTCCCGTCGTTTGGCTTTCTGCTTCCCCTCGGGTTCTGCCAGGGACCGGGCCAGGCCTACGCCATTGGCCAGGGTTGGGAAGGATTCGGATTTACCGGCGCCGGATCGGTTGGGCTCACCTTCGCCGCAATCGGGTTTATCTTCGCCAGCTTCGGCGGCGTGTTTCTTATCAACTACGGGATTCGCCACGGTTGGCTCAAGCCGGAGTTTGGCAAGGGCCTTGATACCAAGAACGTGAAGAGCGGTGTCTATCCCCCCGACCGGGAGCGCCCGGTTGCCGCCACCATGTCGACCGAAAGCGAAGCAATCGACACCATGACCTACCACTTCGCCTTCGTCGTGTTTGTCTACCTGCTGGCGTACTTCCTCCTTCAGGGCTTGACTGCGCTTCTGTCCCTGGCCGGTCCACTGGGGCGCGACCTGGCGGTCAACCTCTGGGGTATCAGTTTTATCTTCGCGGCGCTCACGGGCATCCTTGTAAAAAGCGTTGTCCGACGCCTGGGCCTCGAACACACCGTGGACAACCGTACGCTTACGCGCGTTTCCGGGCTCTCGGTCGATATCATGGTTGCCGCGGCTATCGCCGCGATCTCCCTGGTAGTGGTCAAGGAATACTGGTGGCCGATCCTGCTTCTTTCGGTTCTCGGTGGACTCGCAACCTTTATCACCGTTCCCTGGTTCTGTTCCCGGATCTTCTACGATCACCAGTTCCACCGAATGCTCATGATCTTCGGTGTTTCCACCGGGACGCTTCCGACGGGCCTCGCGCTCCTGCGCGTTATCGACCCTGAGTTCGAGACACCGGTCGCTTCGGACTATATGTATGCCTCGGGCCTCACCTTTGTCCTGGCGATCCCGTTTATCCTGAGCATCAACCTCCCGGTGTACAGCACAACCACCGGTGAGATGCTCTACTTCTGGCTCGCCGTGGCGGTCAGCGGTGGGTACCTGCTGTTCGTGGCGGCGATGTTCCTATGGATCGCGAAAAAGCGCGCCTTCCTGAAGGGATCGAAGGTCTGGCTCGACGAATAGAAGGCTGTCGGACGACGTGAACGGCTTCGCGAGAAGCTGAGGCAAGCTCGTCAAGAGCGTGAGCGACGGGCCGGGAGTGATGATTTGACGATGAATGATAGAACTACCGGTCCTTAGGTGGCAGCATCATTGAGATGCAGTAAAATTTTGAATTTTAAATAAAATTAATATTAAATATCAGACAATTTCTATTACGATTATATCGTGATACTCGATTCTTGGAACCGTTATTTCGATGTCATTTCCAACCTCATCGAAATTCAGAGTTTCCTTCTTTGGAGCCTGTATGACCTGTCTCGCTTCAATGTCCCGAACTACGATCTTAATATCGCATGTCGGAATGACTTTCTGAATGATCTCCCGGGTTTCGACATAGGAGGTACTACCGTGGATATGAGATTTTCCAAGGGCCGGCTTTCCTTCCGAAAAGGTCATCCCCTTGTTTGATTGGCCGTTTACCAGATGGATGTAGAGGTGACTTTCCGATTGGAACGTATTCACTTCAATCAATGCGTCGCTGATCACTTCCACCTTCAAGGGCTTGGAGAGGGTATGTCGAACGGCGTTGCACAGTATCTCTCGGAGTTCCGGGAAGCTGGTAATGAGATAGTTCCGTTCTATCTCCGAGCTGAAATAAACGACTTTACCCTCCCCGAATTTATTGCTGACACAAGCCGGCTCGTCAGTGTAGACGGCAGGTGGATTTGCCATGGAATTGATGAATCGGTCCGCGCTGGGTTCAGTGTAGGGATACACAATGGAGGCCAGTTGCTTACCGGTCGTGATAGACAGTTTCTGGCAGGTACCCCAGGAGGTCATCATACCGTCGTCGCTTGTATTCTCACCGATGAACTCATCGACATCGTATTTATTGTAGACCCGGGAGTAGGTCGATGTATCTCCGGTTCTGGCAGCGCCGAAGAGATCCTCCAGTTGGAAATCACCCGCGGGAACGCCTTCCTCGTTGAACAGGGAAGTCGCGGCGCTGGCGACAAGACCACCACCGTTTCGAACGTATTTTCGGATGTTGGCGCATTCGGTTTCGGACATGCACGCAACGTTGGGTAGAAGGATGCAGTCATAGGCGGCTATGGTACCTGCCTCCAGATCGACGATGATGTCGTAGTCGATTTTTGCTTCGGTCAACGCCCTGAAAGCGCCGTAGAGATGGACTTTCACGTTCTGGGTCCGGTCTTCCCGACCGTACCAGACCATGTTGTCTTCGGAATAGTACACGGCGACCTGAGCGATCCGTTTTCCTTTATTGGTCCATTCAAGTCGCTCTTTGATCTCATCGAAAACCTGTGCATGCCGATCCCACATCTCTTTCTGCAGGGTTCCGTCGGGCCACATAATATCGTGATAGTGCACGGCGCATCCGTTGGCCAGAACGGTGAATGATTCGTAGCGAATCTGATCCAGGGTTTTCATGTTTGGAGCGTCGTTGTGAGATCCCGGTCGGGTCATAAATCCGATTTCCGGAAGATTCCTGCATATGGACCGGCTGATTTTGCTTACGACGCTGATAGGCAGGTAGCCGTGTTCAAAATAGACGTCCGAGTAGATGAAGTCCGAGAAAGCGGCAATTTCCAGATTCTGCGGATTCATAGCCCGATCTTTTAGCAGTTGGTACTGGGGATACAGGATGGCATCCGCCTTGACGGAACGGACGGTATCGAAGATTTCCCGAATAAACGACTCGTTGCTTTTTCTCCGGAATCTTATGTAGTTGCGGAAGACCGGATCGTTGAAATCGTCTTTCCCGGGTATATCACAAAGGTATTGTTCCTTGAACTTTCGGCGGCAGTTTTCGCAGTAGCAAATCCTGTCGGCGAAGAAGGCCATGTCGAGCAACATCCCGTCTATGTCCCGTTCTCGGAACAGGGTGGCGATCATGTACTTGATGTATTCCCGATAGGGGCTGTTCATGCACACCACTTTTTCGGAGCCGATGGAGAGGGGCCGGCCGTCTCTGTCGACCTGTCGCCACGCAGGGTGCATGTCGTATTGATCCTTATCGTAAACGGCTGTGAAATAAGCGATGATCAGTTTGTCGGTCTTGCGGAAATACTCAACGCTTCGCTGTAGCTGATCTATCCCGTTCAGCCCCGGCATGATTTTCCCGAAGCCCAGATCGGTATACCAGTAGCCGGTGAAGGTGCGTGCTGTGACGATGACGGCGTCCGCGCCCTGATCGTCCAGAGTTCTCAGATAGTCATCGATGTCGTATCGCTCGAACATCCGGGTTTCCCACCCTTCGTAATGCTGGCTGACGTAGGACCGGCAATAGCAATCGTTCATCTTATCCATCGCTTTCGACACGATTTCACCCCTTCGTTCCGTAACTACCGATCATTCTACACCGCCCACATCTTACGCGCAATAGTCAGACTATTTAAATAGAAATTTTGGTCTTATCATCAGTCGTTGATTCCATATGTTATTCTAAAATATTGTATTGTAATTAAATAAATGAATTAAGATGCTATTTATGCATCCGAATTATTTTCTTGACGTCTCAAATATGTCGTGATAGCGTAAATAATCATATGATTATATGGTTTGATTATAGCCATTTCTCGGTCATATGTTCTGGTGTTTGCTGCCCGATCCTGATGACGGCGACATCGGACAGGGATGACACCGAAAAAAACGTAACGAGGCTGCGGCCTGTCGTGGAGGTATCAAATGAAGAAGGTTTTATCGCTATTATTGGTATGCTGCATCGCCATAGGAGTTGCATTCGCAGGCGGTGAATCGGACAGCTCCGATATGTCGGACGAGCCGATTCGGTGGAGATATGCCCATATGAATACGGACGACAATTTGTCCGGGCAATACGCAATCTACCTAAGTGAGCGAATCGAAGAGTTGACCAACGGCGGCATTGAGATAGAAATTTTCCCCAACTCACAGCTCGGTTCCATGGTGGAACAGTTGGAGATGACGGCCGCCGGAACCGTGGAATTGCATCATGATACTTGGGGAAACATGAGCGTTTTGGTTGAAGAACTCCAGGCATTTGACACGCCCTACCTGGCCAAGTCCGTTGATGACTATCTGAAACTCAACGACGTAAACAGCCCTCTGTTCATCGAAGCCAACGAGAAACTCATCGAAACCGCCGGTGTCCGTCTACTCGGTTGCGTGTACGGCGGCGCTCGGTGCCTCACTGCGAACTTTCCCGTATACAGCCCGGACGATCTCAAGGGAGTCAAAATCCGCGCCATTCCCGCGCCCATATACGTTACCGCGGTTGAAGGTATGGGAGCCATCGCGGTGCCGGTTGACTGGGTGGATGTCCCCGCTGCTCTCTCCACCGGAGTTGTCGAAGGTCAGGAGAATCCTCCGGCAACCATCAATGCCGCCCGGCTCCAGGACCTCCAGAAATACATCATGGACACAAAGCACATCGCGGCTATCGGACCCTTTATGGTGAACGAAGCTGCATACCAGGCATTACCCGAGGAGTATCAAGACGCGGTCATGCAGGCAGCCGCCGAAACGGTCGCAAAGTTCAACGCTCAGGGCGTCGCAGAGGAATCTCAGCTAATCGAGAAGCTGATTGCGGACGGAATGACGTTTATCACCGAGGAAGACGGCCTGGACGTAGACGCCTTCAAAGCGGGCGTCGATGCAAAGGTTGCCGAAACGTTCCCTCAGTTTTCCGATTTCTATGAAGAAGTAAGAGAGTACTTGGGCTACTAAGAGTTCCCTCCTGTTTAAAGGAGATCGAATAGAACGTTTTTTGTGGCGCATCAATGCCGTCTGATGCGCCGTTCTTTTGAACGAGAGTGAGATTTGCATAGGTATGTTTTCCAGAATCGAAAGAGTCTTTGAGAAGATTTTCTCC
>JANQHT010000089.1 GCA_028282545.1 Spirochaetales bacterium | reverse complement strand
ACAAGGGAGGTTTCCTCTTCCGAGTCTGCTTCTTCATCCTCCGCCGGCACCACCAGGGCGACACTTTCCGTCGACAGCCGATCGATCCCGGCGGCGGCTTCGTAGGAACAGAGCGCAACAAAATCGTCCAGGGCTGTAACGGTCCCCGTTCCTATGACGGCGCCCGCCGGGTACTCCCATCCCGTACCGGCAGCGTCGATTCGAGCCGATCCGCCCTCCACGATGAGAAGCTGCTGATCGATCTCAACAGCGTCGACGCGACCGAGGGAGACGAGGAATTCGTCAAACCGCCGGGCGATAACGTTTCCCGCTTGCGGGACCGAGCCGGCAATGTCACTGACAAGCGCCCCCACCGCTGCGACCATGTTTCCGTTTCCGGTGCGGAGTATCTCTCCGGACACGACGATCCGGCTGTTCCGTACGAGCACGAGTTCCCACTCGAGTTGGACAACGGCACCGGTCTGAATCAGATCTATGAGGAGCGCGTACGCATCCCCGCCGGTCCGCGCGCGATGAAGCGCGTCGCTGGGCGATCCGTACGTTCCGATCGTTCCGGCGACGATGTTCTCCCGGTACCCCAGTGCAGACCGGATATACGCGAGGACCACCTCATCGACGAAGAGCACGCCCGACCCCGGCGCGGTCCGTCTGACAAAGGTGGCCACCGTGGCGGTCGGGCGCTGCCGCACGAACTGGTCGACATCCCACTCGTGGGACGGCGTATCGAATAGGGTCGCGGCGAGACCTTCGATTCGTCCCGCGAGATCCGATGACGATTCACCGAACTCCAGCGCTATCTGGAGTTCTCGCAGGCTGCGCGCGGCGTAACCGCGGCGGTAGAGCAGCTCCGCCAGTTCGAGGCGGAGTTCCGCGTTGAAGGGATCCAGGCGCAGGGCGTGGCGAAGTACCGACTCGGCTTGGCGATCCAAAAAGCGAGTACTCAGTTGTTGTGCCAGTACTCCGTAGGGAGTGGCGTATCGTCGGCGCCGTACATCGTCAAGTTCCGTCTCCTCGAGGATCAGTCGCTCCAGAGCGATCCGCGCCACCGAATAGTCCGACCGAATCGAAACCGCCCGCTCCAGCGAGACCATGGCGTCGTCGGTTCTTCCCAGGTGTGCCAGGAGCATACCCCGCGTGTACCAGGCATCGGCGTCGGCTGGATCGAGGTTGATCAGCTCCTCGGATCGGGCGAGGGCCGTTGCGGTGTCGCCGGTTGCCACCGCAGCTTGGACCAGGATGTACCAGGCGCTCTGGAGTCGCGGTTGCAGCGCCACGGCGCTCCGGGCGTGCCGGTCTGCGTCCGCATAGTCGCCCCGGGATAGGGAGAGTTGCGCCGCCAGCAAGTGGACTCCCGGCATGTCCGGGAAACGACGCAAGGCGATCTCGATATAATCGCCGGCAGCAGCGTGGTCACCGCGTTCCGCGGAGAGCAGCGCCAGAGTAAGCAGGAGGGTCCTGTTCTCGGGATACCGCGCGAGGAGCCGTTCGAGGCGTTCCATTACCGAGCCCACACGTCCGGCGGAGAGACCGAGGAGAGAAACACCAACCTGCGCCCGTTCGTTGTAGGGCTCTTGTGTAAGGACTGTTGAGTACCCTTCGCGGGCGCGCTCGATCTCACCGGTAGCGGCCGAGATCCGTGCATCCACAAGAATGGCGTCGGTGTCTCCCGGGCGCAGAGCAAGGGCCCGTTCGATCCACCGTTTCGCTTCTCCCTGTTCGCCGAGCCACGAATACCCCCGTCCCAGCGCGAGTGCCGCATCGGCGTACCGCGGATTGAGTTCGAGGGCGCGATAGAGACCGCCCAGCGACTGAGAAACGAGTTCATCGTCGAGGCGCGCAATCCCCTCTTCCAACAGGCTCACGCTGTCGGTATAGACCGTACGTGCGTTTTGGGCCGGAACGGGAATCACGCCGAGAACCAATCCAATAGCCGCCATCGCCGCACATCGACGCAGGGCGCTAGGCATCGCTGGAACTCTCTTTCTCCGAGTGGCGAATGATCTTGATTGTCTTGATTTTGTGACCTTCCATATCCTGGACCACGAAATGGAGGTTCTCAAAGGCGACCTTTTCGAACTTGACGGGGATCTTCCCAAAGAGATCGAACACAAACCCCCCGAGCGTATCGTAATCCTCATCCGGCAAGGGAATGTCCAGCAACTCCTGGATGTCTGCGATATTGACGCGGGCATCGCACAGGTAGACGTCATCGCCGATTGTGAGAATGTCCTCGCGTTCGTTGTCGAACTCATCCTGGATATCACCAACGATCTCTTCGATGATGTCTTCCATACACACGATCCCGGAGACACCGCCGAACTCATCGACCGCGACGGCGATATGAACGCGACGGCGCCGCATCTCCCTGAGCAGGGAGTCCAGTCGCTTGCTCTCGGGCACAAAAAACGGTTTTCGGAGCGTCGCCGCCACGTCGATATCGCGTCCATTGGTCAGGTATTGGAGCAAATCCTTGGCGTAGAGGACTCCAACCACGTTGTCCAGGGTCTCTTCGTAGACGGGAAAGCGCGAATGACCCGATTCTGAGATGCGGGTAACAAGCTCGCGCTGTTTCATTCCGACGTTGAGAAAAACGGAGTCGATACGAGGAACCATGACCTCTCGCACGGTTTTTTCGCCCAGTTCCAGGATACCGGCGATCATCTCCCGCTCTTCCGCGTCTGCATGGCGACGCGCAGGGTGCTCGGCGCGTCGTCCCAGGAAACCAAAGATGCGCCGCAGAAATCCGCTCCGAGTCAAAAGAGCATCTCCTTTTCATCTCGAACGAGGCGTTCCTGCAGTCTGATCATCGGTTCATCCTCACCGGCCTCTGTGGAGTGAACGTGGCCCGCCAGGTGCAGCGCTCCGTGGATGGAAACGCGCCGCAGTTCCTCTTCGAAGGGCACCGCAAAGGTATCTGCGTTGCGTTTGACCGAATCGAGAGAGACGGCAATGTCACCGGAGATCGTCCCCCTGCAGGCGGCATCCGGAATCTCGTCCCCCTCGATCTGGCTGAACGAAAGAACGTCCGTGGGAGCGTTAATACCGCGGTACTCTCGGTTCAGTCGCTGCATCGTATCGTCGGTGGTCAGGAGGACGGAGATTTCCCATGAGCGGCTGTCGATCCGATGAAGCGTGCTGCGAACGAATGTGGTGTAGCGATCAATCCATGGGGGAGGTTCGAGGTTTTCGCATTGTATTGCAACCTCGGATGTCGTTTCGGCGCTATGTTCCGTGTTCATCGTAGGCCTTGATGATCTTCCGGACGAGTCTGCTCCGGACAATATCTTCACTACCAAGCGAGATTATCCCAATTTCAGGTACATGTTCCAGTACCTTCATGGCGTGCAGGAGTCCCGATGAGCGCGGCTTAGGAAGGTCGATCTGCGTGATATCTCCGGTCACGACGCTGCGACTGTTTTCTCCGAGTCGGGTGAGAAACATCTTCATCTGTTCACGAGTGGTATTCTGCGCCTCATCGAGAATCACATAGACGTCGCGGAGGCTTCTCCCGCGCATGTACGCCAAGGGCGCAACCTCGATCATCCCGCTCGATTGCATTCGATCCATGAGTTCCCGTGATACAAGGCTCTCAATCGCATCGTAGAGCGGCCTGAGATAGGGACTGACTTTCTGGGATAGGTCCCCGGGGAGGTATCCCAGGTTCTCGCCCGCTTCCACCACCGGACGGGTCAAAATGATCTTTCGAAGACGCTTCGCGAGTACTTCCTGGAGTGCGTGAGCCACGGCCAGGTACGTTTTGCCGGTCCCGGCCGGACCGATGCAGAACGAGAGCTGGAACCGACCCAACCCGGAGAGCAAGCGGGCCTGCCCGGCACTCCGTGCGACGACGGTCGTTCCGGCGACCGGGATCGATATCTCTTCGGAGAGCGGTCCCGACCGGTGTGCGTTTTCGCCTGATAAGTGGTCGTGTACGGACCGGATCAAACCGGAGTCGAGCGAACCACCGCCCTGTACGTGCCGTTCCAGTTCCCCCAGAACGGCGGCGAAGAGCGACGTTCGCGTCTCGTCTTCGGTATCGAGAGCGATTTCGTTCCCGCGCACGTGAACCGGTGCCGCGAAGACCTCCTCCAGAACAGATAGGTGAACGTCATTGGGACCGCACACGCGTACGAATACTCCGGTGTCTGGAAAGACGATGGCGGGATTAGCGGACAAGAACGATCCTCACGCAACAGAAGTATACGGAGTGCGCAAAAACGGCGTCAACACACACGGGCCCTCCCCGACAGTTCATATGTTGGAGATCACATAGTCTTGGCCCGGAAGGAAGAACAAAACGCTTGGCTTCGCTACGCTGCAGAGACACGTTTTGTTCTTCCTTCCGGGCATGCCTGGGGATATGTTCTTTTCTATTGCCACTGTGACCCATTACTCGAGGAATTCAACGGTATCGTCGGCGTATCGCACGTTCCGACGGAGTTCGCGAATCGATTGCCACTCGACGAGAATCGTGAACACGCCGTTCCACCGGTAGTCGTTTCCCTCGTCGGTCAGTTCCGGCGACCCCGAATAGGTCATACGTAGTTCCCAGTCCTGAAGGTCGTGAACGAAGGTGACATCGATG
>JANQHT010000015.1 GCA_028282545.1 Spirochaetales bacterium | reverse complement strand
CCGCCCACCTTCGAAGAGCGCGTTGATTCGGCGCGAGGTTCCACGGTCACGTTCTACATGTGGGGCGGTTCGGCGCAGATCAACGAGTGGATAGACGGTTTTGTCGCCCACCGGATGGATGAGCTTTACGGTATTGACGTGGAGCGGGTGCCGATGGACGCGGCGGTCTTTGTGAACAAGCTTCGTACCGAAAAGGAAGCCGGCAAGGAGGAGGGTGTGATCGACCTCGTCTGGATCAACGGTGAGAACTTCCGGAACGCCCGCGAGGCGGACCTCCTCTACGGCCCCTTCACCGACGACCTGCCCAACTTCGCCGCATTCGTGGACGCCGCGGCGGCTGAGACGGACGCCGGATTTCCTATCGACGGATACGAAGCGCCCTACGGACGCGCCCAGTTCAACTACGACTACGATTCGGCTCGCGTCCCCGATCCGCCGCGGTCCTTTGCGGAACTTGCCCGGTGGGTAGAGGCGAACCCGGGACGCTTCACCTATCCGCAGCCGCCGGACTTCACCGGTTCCGCCTTCATTCGCCAGGCTTTCTATGCTCTGACCGGCGGCCACGAACAGTACCTGGACGGGTTCGACCGGGAACTCTTCACCGCCAAGGCGCCGCTCCTCTGGGACTACTTGAACGCACTGGAGCCGTATCTCTGGCAGGCCGGTGAAAGCTACCCGCGTGACCTGGCCGCGTTGGATACCCTCTTTGAACGCGGTGAGGTCGATTTCACCATGTCTTTCACGCAAACCAACGCGGCCTCGCGTATCGCGAACGGGCGATACCCGGACACCGCCCGTTCGCTGCTCTTTACCGACGGCTCCCTCTTCAACACCCACTTCGTCGCGATCCCGTTCAACGCTCCCAACGTGGACGGTGCCCTAATCCTGGCCAACTTCCTTATGTCACCGGAAGCGCAGCTCTCCAAGAACGATCCGGTGAACTGGGGTGACTTCACCGTCCTTGCCATGGATCGGCTGGATGGAAGCGATCGTGAGGCGTTTGCTGCGCTGGGTCTCGGCGAAGCGACCGCGCCGCTCGAGGAGTTCTCCGCCTACGGCGTTCCGGAGATCCCCGCCGAGTACTGGGAGGCGCTCGAGCGCGGCTGGGACGAAAACGTCCGTTCCCGGTGACTGCGTTCCCGCGCCGGCGCATACCGCCGTCGGCGCGCCCCTCCGTACTTCTCCGCCTGTCACCGCTGATCGCGTTTTTCGCGCTGATCGTTCTGGGGGGGCTGGTGGCCGCCGTTTTGCAGTCCCTCGGACCGCCGGGCCACCGTTTCTATCCGTACGACAAGCTCTTTATGGACGACGCGTTCCTGGGAACGTTGGGCCACACCCTATACGTTGCGCTCGTTTCCACGGTAGTCTCCCTGGCGATCGGTACGGTTGGAGCCTACCTGTTGTGGCGCGTACCCGCGAGCTACCAGCGATCGCTGCAGGTCTACCGGCTCCCGATCGTGCTTCCTCACTTGGTCATCGCCTTTGTGGTGATGGTCTTCTTCTCTCGATCGGGAATCGTTTCGTCGGTTCTCTATCGTCTGGGAATCATCGATGAGATGACCTCCTTTCCACGGATCCTCTTCGCACCGAATGGTGCGGGTATGATCCTCGCTTACGTGATCAAGGAAGCGCCCTTTGTCATGCTGCTCGCCTTTGGTGTCCTAGCCCGCGTGCCGCGACGCCTCCACACCACCGCAAAGCTGCTCGGTGCCGGCGAGTCGCGTATCTTTTTTACGATCATGGTTCCCCACATGGCGCCGATCATCAACCAAGCGGCGATTATTCTCTTTCTCTATACCTTCGGCGCTTTCGAGATTCCATACCTGCTGGGAGCGAGCAAACCCCAGATGCTGCCGGTCTACGTCTTTTCGCGCTATTTCCACGGTTCCTGGGAGGATCGCACCACGGCAATGGCGGCGCTGGTCGTCCTGGGTTTGGTTGCGCTCATCCTGGTGGTGGTGTACACGCGAACGGTCGTGCGTCGCTCCGCCTCGGAGAGGATCCTGTGAGGCGGCCCCCGCTCTTTGTCGCGGCCTGGAACGCCGCGTTCTTGCTGCCCGTTGTCGTACTCATCCTTGGCGCCGTATCCGCACGATGGACCTTTCCGAACGTCATTCCCGAGGCGTACAACGGCCGTGGTCTGTTGTTTCTGGTGCGGAACGCCGCCGGAATTTCCACGTCCCTGGCGAGTTCGTTCGCGTACTCGATCGCGGTCGTTCTGCTTTCCGCGCTTCTGTGCGTTCTACCCGCTTCCGTTCTCGCCCGTTACGAGTTCCGCGGTCGCGTTCTCCTCGAAGCGGTGCTCTTGTCACCGGTTCTGATACCGGCGATCGCCTACGCCATGGGAATCCACTTTGTCCTGATACGGCTCGGCCTGGCAGATACCGCCGCGGGGGTGATTCTCATTCTCACCGCCGCCGCGTACCCCTACATGCTCCGATCGCTCGTGGCCGGTTTCCAGGGCATCGATCCCAACTTCGAGGCGTGTGCTCGAAACCTCGGCGCCGGTCCGTTCCGGCGCCTCCTCTTGGTGCACGTTCCGCTGCTCGCGCCGGCACTGGTCGCCGGGGGTTCCATCGTCTTTCTCGTGGCCTTTTCCGAGTATTTCCTGGTCTTCCTCGTCGGTGGTGGTGCGGTCAAGTCCTTCACGGGCTACCTCTTTCCATTCCTGACGGCGGCGGATATCCCCATTGCCTCGGCGTTGACGCTGACCTTTCTGGCGGTGCCGCTGGTTCTCTTCGCGGTGATCGACCGGGCTGTTCTCCGCTTCTACCGTCGTCGCGGTATCGAGTGATGCCTCGCTAACCGCGCCTGTCCAGGTCTTTTAGAACGGTGAAGAGGTAATCGGCGAGGAAGGTCGGCGGGAACTCAAACGCCAGGTGCTCGTCCACGACGGAAAACGCCGGGTGGTGGAATTGCGCGTTTGTCCCGGGCAACCCGATGATGATGGCCGGGATCACCTGGGAGATGTCGCCTACGTCCGTTGAGGCCGCCGAAAATCCCTCTTCTTCGAACTGGACACCGAGTCTCTCGGCGGTCGCCCGGGCAATTTCGTGGAGCCTTCGGTCGGTGGCGAGGGGTTTGTAACCGGGCCGGCGCTCCACCGTTATGTCTACGCCGAGCGCACTCCCGCACCCGTGAGCGGCAGACTCCAGTTGCTTCGCAACGCGGTCAACGGCGTCCGGGGTAGCTGCGCGAACGTACGTCTCCGCCGAGACGTCGTCCGGAACAAAACTGACGGGCTGGTCCGGCGGGAGTCGCAGCACGGGGTGGATCCGCACGTGTTCGTCGTCGGGGAAGGTCTCCCGGAGAAACGCACAGGCCTGCAGGAAAAGCGACGCCGCGTTCTGGGCGTTCCGCCCGCGATGGGGGTGGGCGCCGGCGTGCGCTGCTTCACCGGCGAACCGCACGCGCAGTTCGTCAAAGCCGTTCATCTGCAACACGCTGCTCACCACCGCCCGGCCGGGGAGCGACGCCGAGTGCGTGGCGATCACAGCCCGGAACGCGTCGAAGAGTCCTCGCGAGAGCATCTCGATCTTTCCTGAGAGGTGTTGGATTTTCCCCTCCCAGCGGAGTTCCTCCCGACCGTCCAGTTCGACGTACTCTTCGGCGGGAAAAGCCGCAAAGGCGATACGCTCCGCTTTGCTTCGGTCGTCTTCGCGAACCTCCCGGGCGGTTGTCACGAGGGCGGTCATCTGCTGGTGGTGTCCGCACATGTGGCGGTACTCGCCGCCCGGAAGGGGCAGCGCGTCCATGTCGCTGATCATGGCGACGTCGCAGGCGCGCCAGTCCGGCCGCAAGGAGGCGACGAAGCCGGGAATACCGTCGAACTCGTCAACAACGTACCCCTCCGCCTCGAAGACATCCTTCAAGAGTTCCTGCGTCTTCCACTCGCGGTATCCACCCTCGGCCGTGGCCCAGAGACGACAACCCAGATCCACCGAAAACGACATGGCGGGAGTATACTAAAAATTCGACGATTTACTTTCATCCGGTTCCGGTCTACAATTTTCGGACGAGTTCATTGAGAAAGGCCCGCTTCGGGCCGCATAAAAGGAGGATTCTTTGAAACGAATCGTTGTTCTCACTCTATTGCTGATTAGTGTGGTCATGATCTCCATGATCGGTTGTGCGCGGGATGAAGCCGAGCCGGCTGAAGCCACCGCGGACGCTCAGGCCGAAAGCGATCCATTGCGCGTAGTGCTCTACTTGAACGGTACGTTGGGAGACAAGTCCTTCTTCGATTCCGCCGCGCGGGGACTCGAAATGGCCGAGGAAGAGCTCGGCGTGTTCACGAGGGTGGTCGAAGGCAGTTACGATCCGGCCCGGTGGGAACCGGACATCGCACAGCTCTGCGAGGGTGATTGGGATATCATCATCGCGGGAACGTGGCAGCTCCAGGAGTACCTCGAGAAGTACGCTCCCCAGTACCCGGACAAAAATTTCTTCACCTTCGATACGTCGGTCAACTACGATAAGGGCGGTCTCGACAACGTCTATTCGATTCTGTACAGCCAGAACGAAGCGTCCTTCGTTACCGGTGTCCTCGCGGCGCTGGTCACCGAATCGAACATGGAGGCCGCCAACGATGACCTTTCGGTGGGCTTCCTCGGCGGAATGGACATTCCCGTCATCAACGACTTCAAGGTCGGCTTCGAGGAGGGCGTTGCCTATATCAACCCCGCCATCGACGTGAAGGTGGCGTACGCCGGTGCCTTCTCCGATCCCGCCAAGGGCAAAGAGCTGACGCTGGCGATGTACGACCAGGGTGTAGATATCATCTTCAATGTAGCCGGTGAAACGGGTCTTGGCGGTCTCGACGCGGCCAAGGAGCGCCAGGCGTACGCGCTCGGCGTCGACTCCGACCAGTACCTGCTCTTCGAAGAGAGCGACCCCGAAAAGGCGGAGTGGATCGTTACGTCCATGATGAAAAACGTTGACCTCTCGATCTTCCGCGCTCTCGAGATGCATCTCGATGGTACGCTCCCCTACGGTACGGCAGAGGTTCTCGGGTTTGCGGAAAACGGCGTAGGCCTGGCACAGAATGAGAACTACGAGCAACTCGTTCCCGCCGAGTTCAAAGACGTGGTCCAGGACGTGGCGGACAAGATCGTCAGCGGCGAAATTACCGTAAGCACGGCGATTGGCAACTAACGCTGTTTTCGAATGGAATCATTTGGGTGCGGGCGGATACTATCCGTCCGCACCCCTTTTTCTAGGATCGTATGCAGAACATTCTTGAAGTCAAAGATCTTCTGAAGGTGTACCCCGACGGCACAATCGCGAACCGAGAGATCAGTGTCGCCGTGGAGGAGAACACGATTCACGCCGTCGTGGGCGAGAACGGCGCGGGAAAGTCCACGCTGATGAAGATGATCTTCGGGATTGAACAGCCGCAGGAAGGTCGGATCTTCTATCGCGGGACAGAGACCGAGATCAGGAACCCTCACCACGCCATCTCGCTGGGAATTGGGATGGTTCATCAGCACTTGATGCTGGCGCCGGACCTGTCGGTGGCCGAAAACATGGTGCTCGGGGTGGAACCGCTCCGACGCACCCTCTTTCTGGATTCCGACCGGATGGTTCGCGTGACCGAACAGATTTCCACCGAGAACGGACTGGCCGTTCCGGCGCGGAAGAAGATTCGCGATCTGCCGATCGGCGTCAAGCAGCGTGTGGAGATACTCAAGGCGCTCTTCCGAAACGCGGAACTCCTGATTCTCGACGAGCCCACCGCGGTACTAACACCGCAGGAGACGGAACAGCTCTTCAAGACGCTCTTCTACCTCAAGGAAAACGGTAAAACGATTCTCTTCATCTCTCACAAGCTACGGGAGGTGAAACAGATTGCGGACCGGGTGACGGTGATGCGCGACTCGAGAATCGTTACGACCTGCGACGCAGAGGGGCTAACCGAGGACGACATCGCCTACCTCATGGTTGGGCGAGAGATCAGCCACGATCGAATCCCGACGGGCGATGCACCGGGGGAGGTGAAACTCTCGGTGCGGGACCTCTCGTACGTCGACGACGACGGGCTCCCGCTTCTCAAGCAGATCAATTTCGACGTCCGCGCGGGCGAGATCCTCGGACTCGCCGGTGTCGAGGGCAACGGTCAGACCCCGCTGATCAACGCTCTGACGGGACTCCTCTCCGGCACCAAGGGCGAGATCAAGGTAACCGGTGAATCGATCGCCGCAATGTCCCCGCGGACCATACGGGAGCGTGGGCTCTCCCACGTACCGGAAGACCGCATGGAGAACGGGGTGGCTGATGTTGCCACCCTCGAAGAGAACTTCATCGTGGACCGCTACTTCAAACCGCGCTTTTCCCGCTGGGGGCGTCTCTTGTGGCGAATCATCTCGGAACACAGCCGCGACCTGATCAAGCGGTTCAACGTGCTCGCCCGGTCAAGCAAGACGGTGGTGGGGTCCCTGTCCGGGGGCAATATCCAGAAAGTTGTCGTGGCCCGGGAACTGTCGAGCGATCCCACGGTGATTATCGCCGCCCAGCCCACCCGGGGCATCGACATTGGGAGCGAGGAACTCGTCCACAACCTGCTCAAAGAGGCCCGTGACGAGGGCAAGGCGATCTTTCTCGTCTCCGCAGACCTGGACGAGGTCTTGAAACTCTCTACCCGCGTCATCGTCATCTACGACGGCGAGATCGTGAAGCATTTTGAAACGACCGATGGAGTGACCGGCCCCGACCTGGGACCGTACATGCTCGGGGTCAAGCGCGAGGAGGGCGCCGGTGGAACGATTCGTCCTTAAGAATTTCACGCTGATCAGGACGGTGATCGCGATCCTCTTGGGCGTTGCGATCAGCATCATTCTTATCGTCGTCATCAGCAACTCGCCGGGATACTCCCTGAAGCAGTTTTTCTTGGGTCAGTTGCTGTCGCGGTCGCGCCTTGGGAACATCATCGAGTTTGCCACGCCGGTTATCTTTACCGGCATAGGCATTGCCATAGCGTTCCAGGCGCGGCAGTTCAACATCGGCGCCGAGGGTGCCTTCTATCTCAGCGCGGCGGTAGCCACGGCCTTTGCCGTTTCCACATCGATGCCCGCGATCCTCCACATCCCGGCGATCCTGATCGTGGCGGCCCTGACGGGCGCGCTCTACGGGCTGATTCCGGGGATCCTCAAGGCAAAACTCCACGCCAGCGAACTCGTTGCGAGCCTCATGATGAACTACGTTGCCTACTTCCTGGGGCTCTACCTCATCAACTACCACTTCCGCGACAAGGACGCGGGCTTCCTGGTTTCGTTCCGCCTTCCCGAAACGGCCTGGCTTGGTCAACTCGTCCGGGGAACGCGCCTGCATTACGGCATCTTCTTTGCGCTGATTGCGGCCCTGCTCGCCTACTACTTCCTCTACCACACCAGGTTGGGGTACGAGATTCGCACCACCGGGAACAACCAGAGCTTTGCCCGTTTTGGCGGGATCAACGTAGTCAAAATCATCATCCTCTCCCAGATGATCGGCGGGGCCGTAGCGGGGGTCGGCGGTATGAACGAGGTAATGGGAATCCACCACCGGTTCAACTGGCAACTGAGCCCTGGGTACGGCTGGGCCGGGGTGGTGGTGGCTATTATCGGTCGCAACCACCCGCTTCTGATAGTGCCGGCGGCGCTTTTTCTCTCCTACATGAACGTGGGCGGCCAGGTGCTCAACCTTATGTCGGACGTCCCCAGCGAACTCGTCGCTGTGATCCAGGCGGTGATCATCATCCTGATAACCGCCAACGCCTTCCTGAAACAGTGGAAGGATCGGATTACGATCCGCCAAGCTGAACGCGAGGAGGGCGTCCATGAACCCGCTTCTTGAGAGCATCTTCTCACCGGAGTTCGGCTACGCGATTCTGCGAGTGATGACACCGCTTCTCTTCCCGGCGATCGGAGTTGCCTTCAGTGAACTCGCCGGCACGATCAATATCGCCCTGGAAGGGGTGATGCTCATGAGCGCCTTTACCGGCGTGATCGTCAGCACCTACACGGGTAGTCTCTGGCTTGCCCTGGTGTGCGGGATTGCCGCGGGTCTCCTGATGGCGTCGATCCTTGCGTACTTCCACCTGCGTCTCAAAGCGAACATCATCCTCGGCGCCGTAGCGCTCAACATGTTCGCCAGCGGCATGACGATCTTCCTCCTGTTTATCATCACCGGCGACAAGGGTAGTACCAGCTCGCTCGCCAGCCTGGTCTTCCCGGAACTGGAGATTCCCCTTCTCACGTCGATCCCGATCCTTGGTCCGATCATAAGCGGCCACAACGTGCTTACGTACGCGGCAATCCTGTCGGTGGCGTTCTTCTACGTCGTCATTTTCCGAACTCCCCTGGGATTGCGGATCCGTGCCGTAGGTCAGAACCCGCACGCCGCCGAATCGGTGGGTATCAACGTCAACCGTATCCGCTGGTACGCCCTGCTCTTGAGCGGCTTCTTCGGCGCCCTGGGAGGGCTCTACCTTTCGATGGGGTACGTATCCTGGTTCAGCCGTGACATGACGGCGGGGCGCGGCTTTATCGCGGTCGCCGCGGCGACGCTCGGCGGCAACTTGCCCCTCGGTACGTTCCTGGCGTCGCTCTTTTTCGGATTTGTGAACAGCATCGCAATCTACATTGCCGCGATCAACATCCCCAGTGAGCTGATCCAGCTCATTCCCTACGCGGTCACTATTATCGCCCTGGCGGTTTATTCCGTCCGCGCCGCGCGCCGAAAACGGAAACGCGTCGACGCCGAGTCGGCCCCCGAGGGAAGTGCGTAATGGCTGTACCGATTTTCATCGACTGCGATCCCGGACACGATGACATGATGGCGATCATGCTCGCCGTGGCGCATCCCCAACTGGAACTGATCGGGATATCGACCGTCGCCGGCAATCAGACCGGGGAGCGCACCTTCGACAACGCCGGCCGCATCCTGACACTCCTGAATCGCACGGACATACCCCTGGCACGCGGGGCGGACGCACCCTTGTGTCGAAAGCTCGTTACGGCTCCGGCGTTCCACGGCACGTCGGGTCTGGACGGAGCGGAACTCCCTTCCTCGGCCGTCCCGGAGCGGGCCGAATCGGCAATCGCCCTCATGGCGCGGGCGATCTTGGAGAACCCCGGGCCCGTCGTCCTGGTGCCCACCGGACCGCTCACCAATGTAGCGATGGCGCTTAGGGCCCACCCGGAGATCGCAGATTCGATCGAACGGATCGTCCTCATGGGCGGCGGCGTATTCGACAGCAACACCACCCCCGCGGCGGAGTTCAACATATTTGTCGATCCGGAGGCGGCGGCAGCCGTCTTCGCCGGCGGCGTTCCGATAACGATGGTCGGGCTGGACGCCACCAACAAGGCGGTCCTCGACTATGACCAGATCGCCCAGATCGAGGCGATGGGCGGGCCCGTTTCGCGCGTTGTGGCGCCCCTCATGCGCTTTTTCTCCGGCGCAAACGAAGAGCTCTTCGGAATCAACGGCGCACCGATCCACGATGCCCTGGCGGTGGCGGCCGTGGTTGCACCGGACCTGCTCGTAACGCAGGACGTGTACGTGGCCGTCGAAACGCAGGGTGATCTTACGCGCGGCCAGACCGTGGCGGATCTCTACGGCATCACCGGCCTCGCTCCAAACGCTTCGGTAGCGCTCGGCGTCGATCGGGGACGTTTTATCGCCATGATGATCGATGCGATTCGCCGCCTTGACGAGACGGTAGTCGCTTAGGAACCGCCTGCGCGCCATGGCACTGTCGCCGAATGAAGCGATCCGTACGCTGACGCCGGAGCTTGAAGAGAGTATTCGCAGAAACCCGCTTCTCAACCTCGATACCTTTGTCATCCCCAGTCCCTTCGTAGGAGATACCGGTGTCCACAAGGACTACGACCACAGCTACGTGTGGATGGACGAGGGCGAGATGCTCGGGTACATCCTGGTCTATTCCAATCGCGACGCCACCTCGTTTCTCGTCTACAAACTCCTGACCAGTCCCTTTGTGCGCGGCCGTGGGATCGGGACGGCTCTTCTGGACCACCTGGTGGACAACATTGCACCGGACGCCCTTGTGTATCTCTATATCTGGCAACGCCGGACGGACACACTCGAGTTCTTTCTCCACAAGGGATTTTCCCCGGGTGAAACGATCGTCTACCGCAACTTGGTGTACGCATATATTTCCGCCCCGGCCGGTTCGATCGTGGAGACGTCGCTTTCCGACGCCGGAGCGATGGGTACCGAAGAGCTCGGGAAGACACGCCACGACGCCCGCAAGACGATGCGTCTCCTCTCGTCAATGGTAGACATGTTGTCCTTGGAAAACTGCGGGAGGATCATCGAGGACATCAACCGTGAGACGACGTCGCTGGTGAACACCTTGAACTCCTTCCGCGATGCCGTCAGCCGGGAACACGAGATCAACGTGACGCACCTCGTGCTGGAACGGATCGTGCCCTTTGTGGGCGCCGCCCGGTACTCCTGCGAGCTGCGGTTAAAACTGTCCACGCCCAACGTCCTGGTGCTCGGGAATCACGACAATTTCAGTCGCGCCTTTATCAATCTGGTTTCAAACGCGCTGGATGCCATTGCCGAAACGGAGCGACAGGGAGTGATCGAGATCAAGATCGCCGAAAGCGACGGTGAGCCGTACATCCGGTTTCGTGACAACGGGATCGGTTTCACACCGGAACAGCTTCGGCTCGGGCCCGACGGTGTACCCCTGTTCGTCGGCAAGACTACCAAGCGTCGTAGCGGGGAGGGCCTGGGGACGCTCCAGATCTACGAGACCTTTGGTCCGGAGAACATCGTTGTCGAAAGCGTTCCCGGCCGGGGCTCTTCCTGGCGAATCTCCCTCCGAAGGGCATCGTCCGGTGCCGACCGGTGGTTCCTTCGCCTGGAAGCGCGCGTCCAGGAGGAGACGCGCATGCTCGCCGATTTTCCCGGCCCCGATGCTGATCACGCCGCAATCGGGACCTTTGTCTGGCAGACGCGGCGGCTCGAGATCGTGGTGTTCGAAATCGTGCAGCACTTCAGCGCCTATCACAACGTTCGGACGATCTTCCGGACCGTCTTTTCATTCCTTATGGACGACATCGACGAAGAGACGCTACGGGATCGAGTTGGAGATCTCCGGGTGGACCGGCCGCAGATCAAGGAGTGGCTCATCGAGTGTGTTCGCCGCGTCCGTTCCCGCTGGCGGCACATCGACACGCTCCGCAACCACGTGGACATGCGGGAGGCGCTCTTCCGGAGCTACGGCCAGGCGGTGGGAACGTTGATTATCTTCACGATCAACCCCGCCACCGGTGAGTGTTACGCAACCGACCGAAAGCTCGCGGAACACCTGGACTTCGCGCCGTACCTCGGCGGTGACCGGGAGGCGCTCCTGCGCGGCGAGATGGTGGGCGACGTCAACGATAACAGCCAGCCCATCTTCCTGGGTGTATGGAGTATCGACTCCGACACCGACTTGCAACGGAAACTTCGGCTCCTCCGGCAGGGCGCGCGGGCGCTGATCGATATAGGCGTACACCCGGAGAAAAAACTCGGGCTCTACCAGACGACCCACGTGCGCCACGCCCGGGATATCGACAGCGACGCCGTCTCCACGTTCGGCGAGTTTGCCGCGCTGGACGATCCGGGGCTGGTGCGTTTCACCCGCGACGCCGACACCGATGTGCAGGAGATGATGATCATCCAGGATTGACACGGCGCCGCCCCGGGCGTAGCGTTCTCCCATGTTAGCACCCCAGGCGATCGTTCTCCTCCTCGCATCCAGTATTGTGCTGGCCGCGCTCGTCACGTGGACGGTTACCCGTCTCGTGCTTTTGTCACGCACGGCTACCCTCAAAGCGCAGTTG
Organism: Spirochaetales bacterium; assembly: GCA_028282545.1. Lineage (GTDB taxonomy): Bacteria > Spirochaetota > Spirochaetia > DSM-27196 > Alkalispirochaetaceae > JANQHT01. Next base: position 18,733 of record JANQHT010000015.1, on the reverse strand, counting down.
GATCACATGGAAGAGACGCGACAAGCACTCGCCGCGGCCCAGGCCGAAAACCAGAAGCTCCGGGAACAGCTCGTCCAGGCCCGCACGGAAGGACAGGCCCAGGAGGAAAAACTTCAGTGGCTCGTTTCAGCGGAAGAGAAACTGCGGGAGGCCTTTGAGTCGCTGGCGTCACGGGCGTTGAACACCAACTCCCAGCAACTGCTCAACCAGAGCAAACAGCAGCTGGAGACGCTTGTGAAACCGATTAACGACGAGTTGGGCAAGCTCGACCGCAACGTCCGGACCCTCGAGGAGAAGCGGGAGGGCGCTTACAAAAGCATCGACACCGCAGTCCGGCAGATCTCCCAGCAGTATACGAACCTCCAGGAGACCACCACGAAGCTCTCCCAGGCGCTCCGGTCAACGTCCGTCCGCGGCCGCTGGGGCGAGGTTCAGCTCCGCCGGATCGCCGAAATGGCGGGCCTCACGGAACACGTCGATTTCGACGAACAGAAGGGTACCGGCGACGGGGGCCGGCCCGACATGGTCGTACACCTTCCCAATTCGGCGATCCTGCCGGTTGACGCAAAGGCTCCCATGAACGCCTACCTGGAAGCGCAGGAGGCTGAGGATACAACGGTGCGGGCGGCCAAGCTCAAACAGCACGCGGCGGCCCTGCGTAAACACGTACAGCAGCTCTCGCAAAAGGCGTATTGGGGCCAGTTCGACGTGGCGCCGGAGTTCGTCGTGCTTATGGTTCCCTACGAAAGCGGCCTTGCCGCGGCCTTTTCCGCCGACGCAGACCTGCTGGAGTACGCCCTGGCCAACAAGGTTGTTGTAGCGGGACCGGCCACGCTCCTGGCGTTGCTCAAGGTGGTCGCCTACGGCTGGATGCAGCTGGAGCTCTCCCGTAACGCCCAGGAGATCGCCGCTCAGGGCCAGCAGCTCCTGGAACGGTTGGGCCCCTTTTTCGACCACTTCAACAAGCTCGGCGCCTCGCTGGGTGGTGCGGTAGACAAGTTCAACGACGCCGCCGGATCGCTCGAACGGCGAGTGCTACCCACGGCGCGCCGGTTGAAGGAACTCGGGGCGGGCACGCTGGAGGCTCCGGACGCCACCTACCTCGATTCCCGGCCGCGTTCGGTTGATTCGTAGCTCGTCGCGAGCATGCCGCAGGCGGCGGAGATATCCTCGCCGCGCGATTGCCGGACGAATGCCTTAAGACCCGCGGCCACGAGACTCTGCTGGAATGTGACGATTCGCTCCGGCGGGGTCGCGGCGAATGGCGCCCCCGGTACCGCGTGATAGGCGATCAGGTTGACGCGAATCGATAGTCCCCCGGCGATGCGGACCAGTTCACGGGCGTGGCGCTCCGTATCGTTGACACCCTTTAGGAGCGTGTACTCGAAGGTAATGCGCCGCCTCCTGTCTTCCCGGCGACCACGGAGCAGGTCGACCGTCTCCTGGAGCGGGTTTCCGGTTTCTGCGGGAACGAGGTCCGCCCGTTCTTCTGAAAAGGGCGAGTGAACGCTGATCGCCAGGTGAACCTCCGATCGATCCAGAAAGGTTGCGAGCGCCGGGTGAATCCCTATCGTCGAGAGCGTGATCCGTCGTTTGCCGAGCCCGTAGGCGTCTTGGGCGGTCAACGTATCAATGGCGGCCAGGACGTTGCGCAGATTATCCAGGGGTTCGCCCATACCCATGAACACGATGTTCGTGATCGTCTCCCGCTCCGGGAGAGAGTGGAACTGGTTGATGATGTCCGCCGCGTCCAAATTCCCGTGGAGCCCCTGCATCCCGGTTCTGCAAAAGCGGCACCCCCGGGCGCAACCTACCTGGGACGAAAGGCAGAGCGTGGTTCGGTCGCCGTCGGGAATCACGGCCGCCTCCACGGCGCGACTCGTACCTACCGGAAAGAGGTACTTCCGCGTTCCGTCGCTCGATTCGACGACCGACTCGGGTGGCCTGGCCCCGAGCGAAAGCTCTTCACCAAGACGTTCCCGGAGAGCGCGCGGGACGTTTCGCCACTCGTCAATCGTCGTCGGACCACCCCGGTACAGCCACTGTCGCACCTGCCGGGCACGATAGGCGGGAAATCCCCAGGAGGTGATACGCTCCTTGAGGTGTGCCGGCGGCATTCCCAGGAGGTGAGCCACTAGGCGGCACCGAAAAAGAGGGCGCCCGCAACGAATACAACCGCCGCCGCGACCGGAACAAAGATCCCCGGCCGCAGACGATAGGCGAGTGCGGAGACGGCCAGCGCCGCCACCGCCGGAGCGAGGGAAAGCGACTCCATTGCATCCGGAATGATCAGTGCACCCAGCGCGGCGGGCGGTACGTAGGAGAGCGCTCGTCGCAATCGCCGCGGCAGCGTGTCGATCCGGGGGATGACGAATGGGACCAGGCGCACCGAATAGGTAACGACCAGCATTCCCGCCACCGTGGCGATCCACGCGTTGTTCACGATTCGCTCCTGTCCGGGGTCAAGAACCCGGCTGCCGCGCCGACCACCATCGCCACGGGAAAGGCCAGGCCCGCGTGGACACCTATCAATTCCCGAAGCACGGCGTTCGTAGCGGCCGCCGCGACAGCGGGGACCAGCAGCCACGCGTCGCGCTCCACATGCGACAAGAGGAGAGATAGGAAGAGCGCGTACAGCGCGAAACCCAGCGCGGCCTGGACGAGCGGTGGCAGCAGGCTTCCCACCACCGCACCGATCACCGTTCCCGCCACCCAGGAACCCCAGGCGCCGATCTCGAGTCCGTGAAGGTACGCGGGCGCGATGTTTTCATCCCGCGTCGCCACGGCGAAGGTCTCGTCGGTAACGCCGTAGGCAAGTGCGGCCCGTTGGGCAAACCCCCGGGTCGGCGAAAGGCGATGGACGATGACCGAACTCATCAGGATGTGGCGGAGGTTGAGGAAAAACGTGGCGACCACGATCTGAACCGGCGCGATCCCCTGCGCGAACATGCCGATTGCCATGAACTGGGCGGCGCCGGCAAAGGCAAACATTGACGCAACCATCGCGTCCGCCGTAGACAATCCTCCGTTGCGTGCGAGTAGACCGAACGTGATCGCCACGGGAACATACCCGACCGCAATGGGTACCGCTCCCCGGAGGCCGTCAAGGAGTCGCCCGTACCGAGAGTTGCCGCCACTCATGGCTGAGGAGTATAGGGCGGGTCGCATATCGGAGGCAAACCGGTGTAGTATCACTCGGGTGGATCACGCGGCGATCGACGGCATGAACAACCACACCTGGGACCTGATGCTCAAGGACCCGGAAGAGGCGGATGTGGTTGCCCGCGAGGCCGAGGAAGCGGCGCGAGCCGCCGACTATCCCCGCGGTCTTGCCGCCAGTCTTCTGAACCGCGGCTGGATCGCGATATACCGCAGCAAGTTCGAAGAGGCGCTCCGTTTCCTCGACGACTCCCGGCAGATCTCGCGCGAACTCGGCGACGCCGAGGGGATCGCCAAGACGATCAACGCCCGGGGTGTCGCATTTCACAACCAGTCCGACTACAATCGCGCCCTCGATGCCTACCGGGAGGGACTCACCTACGCTGAAACGGAAGGGCTCACGGGACGCACGATATCGGTCCTGAACAACATTGGCGAGGTATACCTCGAGATCAAGCGGTTTGACGACGCCGAGGAGTACTTTCGCCGGGCCCTGGAACTCCTCACTACGGGCACCGGCTCGGACGCGCTCGAGGATCTGCTGGCCGGTCGGGCGACCTTGGAACTCGACGAAGCCGGTGCGAGCGTGGTCGGCAACCTCGGTTCGATCGCCCTGACGCGGCACGACTTTGCCCTTGCGGAGCGGTGCTTCGCCTGGTCGCTTGAACTGGCGGAACGGGCGGAGAATCGGTTGATCGAATCGGAGTTGAAGACACACTTAGGTGTTCTTGCCCTGGAACGGGGTGACCACGCCCTGGCCGAGAAGTACCACACGGAAAGCCTCCGCGTCTCGCAGACGAGCAAGAACAGTCTGACCCGAACCTCCACCATGATCCACCTGGGAGGTCTCCACGAGCGCCTGGGACAGCCGGAGGGCGCCCTGGCGCTCTACGAACGCGCCCTGGAGTCGGCGCTCGAGGCGGGTTCTCCCTACCTCGAATCGCGGGCGTGCAGCCGCCTGGCGGAACTGCTCGAATCATCCGGCGAGTGGGAACGGGCGCTGGAGTATCACAAGCGTTTTGCTCGTATCCGGCTGGACCTCCTGTCGCAGTCGTCGGAGCAGAAGCTGCGATCGCTGACGGCTCAACTGGAGTCGGACCGGCTGCGCGTTGCCAACGACCGCCTCCAGGTGATCAACAACTTCGCCCAGGAGATCACGGCTACTCTCGATCTGGAGGAGATATTCGAGCGGGTCTACCGGAACATCAACGAGATCATCGACGCCACCGTTATCGGCATCGCGCTCTACGACGACGCCAGCGGTACGCTCGACTTCAAGCTCCTCATGGAAGAGGGGGAGCCCCTTGATCCCGTCCAGCTCTCGGTAGACCGTACCGACAGCTTTTCCGCCTGGGCAATTCGCGAGCGACGCGAGGTGGTCATCGAGGACCGGGAGGCGGAAGGGGGGCGCTACTTGCAGGACAGTTCGCCCCAGTGGGGAGGTGAACAGTCGTCTTCCCTCGTCTTTCTCCCCCTTATCATCAAGGATCGTATTGTCGGTCTGCTCACCGTCCAGAGTCGCCGTACCAATGCCTATTCCGACCTGGACCTGCAGGTGATCCGAGCTGTTTCGTCTTTTGTCGCGATTGCCCTGGACAACGCGATTATCGTGAACCGCGTAAACCTCCTGAACCAGATCGTTCGTCGCGAAAAGGACGAGCTCGAGAGTGTCTACCGGCAGATATCCTTCCTGGCGAACCACGACCACCTGACCGGCCTTGCCAACCGTCGCATGCTGGTAGAAATGCTCGATCTCACGATCTCCCAGGTCGCGGAAAACGGTGACAAGGCGGGCGTACTCTTTATCGATCTGGATCGGTTTAAGCCGATCAACGACGATCTCGGTCACGAAGCGGGTGACGAGGTGCTCAGGATCGTCGCACAGCGCGTTCGTTCGGCGCTGCGTCACGATGACCTGGCGGCACGAATGGGTGGTGACGAGTTTGTCGCTATAGTGCGTGGTGTACCGTCCCGCGAAGTGGTACGCGGTATCGCCGACAAGATCACTGCCGGCATAGCGGAGCCGATCGCGGTGTCGGGAACAACCGTACGCGTTTCGTCCAGCCTTGGTATCGCGCTCTTCCCCGACGACGGCGCTACCTCGGATGCCCTTATCCGGGCGGCAGATAACGCAATGTATCAGGACAAACAGGAACAACGACAGCTCAAACGGTAGGGCCTTTGACATAGACACAGTCGTCGGAGGGTTCGTGGCCCTCCGTTCATACTGGGAAATGTTGGGTAGCTGACCGGTATCGTCGCTACCTCGATCGTTTTTTGAATCCCGCGGCGCCGACCACGATTGCGGCGATGCCGAACGCCGTTAGGGCGAGTACCTCTTCCCAGAGAACCGCCAAGCCTACGCCCTTCAGGAAGATCCCGCGGATAATCACGAAGTAGTACCGTAGTGGGAGGAGGTAGGTGATGTACTGAACCACGGCGGGCATGCTTTTGATGGGGAAGGCGAAACCGGAAAGGAAAATCATCGGCATCATCACAAAGAACACGGAGGTCATCATCGCCTGCTGCTGCGTCCTGGAAATCGATGAGATGAGCAGCCCCAGACCGAGCGTCGTCGCGACGAAGATGAGCGATACACCTAAGAGGAACAGCAGACTGCCGCGGAAGGGGACGCCGAAGAGGACCCGTGCAACAAACACCACCAGGACAACGTCCACAAAGCCGATCAACACAAAGGGCATCAGCTTTCCCACGATCAACTGACCCGGGCGAATGGGGGTAACGTTGATCTGCTCCAGTGTTCCCAGTTCTTTTTCCTTCACGATTGCCAGGGAACTGAGCATCATCGTAATTACCATGAGGATCAGCGCCAGCACACCGGGAACCATGAAGTTGCGCGTTTCCAATTCTGGATTAAACCAGACCCGTGGTTCGAGTTCTATACCGCCTGAGAGGCGCCTCGTGGTTCGCTGCCGCTGCGAGAAGCGTTCGATAACCGAGGCGGCGTAGCTGAGGGAGGCGGTACCCTTGGTGGAGTTGCTGCCGTCGATGAGTACCTGCAGCTGAACTTCTCGCCCGCCCTGTGTGTCCGCTTCGAATCCCGCGGGAATGACGAGGACCAGATCAGCCACTCCGGCGACAAGGACCTTCTGGATCTCCCCGGGGCCGTTGGGCGTGCCGCCGGGGACGAAATAGTCCGTGTCCAGGAACTCCGCGGCCAGCGCCCGGGAGGTTGGACTTCGATCGTCGTCGTGCACCGCCAGGCGAAGGTACCGAACGTCCAGGTTGGCTGCGTACCCGAGCAGAACGAGTTGAAGAACCGGTGCAATGATCACGATTGGAAGCATCTTGCGGTCGCGGCGGATATGGAGAAACTCCTTGCGTACGATCGTTCGGATCGTATTCATAGCAGTCCGCTCCGAACTCGGAGGCGCCTGATTCCGACTGCAAACGTCACCAGGGCAAACGCCGCGAGAAGCAGGAGTTCATCCCAGAAGTACCGGACCCCGGCCCCGCGGAGCATGATGGCGCGCAGTGCGGAGAGATAGTACCGGGCGGGAACGGCGTACGTTGCAACGCGGATTGGCGCGGGCATGTTGTCGATGGGAAATATGAACCCGGAGAGGATAAAGGCTGGGAGAAAGGTGATCATGACGGCGAGCAGGAACGCCACCTGCTGTGTATCCGCGATCGAGGAGATCATGATACCGAAACCGATGCAGGCAAGCAGAAAGAGCAGCGTGGAAACTGCGACCCACCAGTACCCGCCGGCGCTGCGAACGGAGAACACCGTGGCGGCGCCGGTGAATACGGAAGCTGCGATAATAGCCGAAACGACGGTGTACGGGATCGCCTTGCCGGCGATGAGCGTCACGGACCCGATCGGGGACACGGCGATCTGCTCGAGCGTGCCCAGTTCCTTTTCCCGAACCACCGCCAGGGCGGTGGAGATAACGGCGGTCATGATCAGGATAAACGAGACGAGACCGGGAACGAGGAACTGGGTGCTGTCCAACTCGGGATTGAACCACACGCGGGGTTCGAAACGGACTGCCGCGGCACCGGCACGCCCGGTGCTTTGCACCTCAACCGCTGCCTCCCGGGTGATCTGCTGGACGTAGCCCAGCAGGGCCGACGCGATCGTACCGTTCGAACCGTCCACCAGCAACTGTACCCGGCCACTCTCGCCGCGCAGGAGACTCCGCGAAAGCCCCTCGGGAATGACCAGGACCGCGTCGAACCGTTCGTCGTCCACGCCGCGCGCGGCGGATGCGATGAAGCCTGCGGATACCTCGAAGTACCCTGAGTGCTCCAGGGCGCGCACGATTCGGCGACTTTCCACGGTACGATCGTGGTCAACCACGGCAATCGCGGCGTTGCGAACGTCCAGAGTAATCGCGTACCCGAAAAGAAGCAGGAGAAAGAGAGGGATCACCAGTAACACGCCGAGGGTGCGCGCGTCACGGAGGATCTGCCGGAACTCTTTGACGATTACCGTCGTTAGCTTCACGGCTCACCCGCCTTCATTGACTCGATGACGTGGATAAAAACGTCCTCCAGGGAGGGTTCCGTTCGCTCAACGGCGCCACAGGCGATCCCGGCGCCGGTGCACGCCGACTCGACCAGGGGAGTAACCCGCTCCTCCGGAGCCGTACAGACAAGGTGAACCGAGTTTCCGAAGATCGACGTCTCCAGTACTTCCGGCAGTGGCGCCAGCACCTCCGCCGTTCCCGGCGCGTCGGAGGTCGCCACGGACCAGACGGGGTGGGCGATCGTGTCGCGCTTCAACGCCGCCGGTGTGCCCTGCGCGACGATTCGTCCGGCGTGCATGAGACAGATGTCGTTGCAGTACTCCGCCTCGTCCAGGTAGTGCGTCGTAACCAGTACCGTAACGCCGGAATCGGCGAGGTCGTTGATCAGATTCCAAAACTGCCGGCGCGAAACGGGATCGACGCCGCCGGTCGGCTCGTCCAGGAACAGCACGGGGGGTTCGTGAAGAATCGCGCACCCCAGCGCGAGGCGTTGCCGCCACCCCCCCGAGAGCGATGCGGTCGGCTCGTTTTCCCGCCCGCGCAGACCCGCCATCTCGACGGTCCATGATAGGCGCTCTTCCAGAGCGCGCCCGCGCAGTCCGTACACGCCGCCGAAGAAACGGATGTTCTCACCCACGGTGAGGTCTTCGTAGAGGGAGAACTCCTGAGACATGTAACCGATACGTCGTTTGATCGCGTCCGCGTCGCGGTCAATGTCGAACCCGGCCACGCCGGCGCGGCCCGAGGTTGGTCTGAGGAGCCCGCATAACATGCGGATCGTCGTCGATTTTCCCGCTCCGTTCGCGCCGAGGAGACCGAATATCGTCCCCGGCGGTACCGAGAACGAGATGCCGTCCACGGCGGTAAAACCTCCGAATCGCCGCGTCAGGTCGCGCGTCTCGATCGCCGCCGTCACGGGTCCTCCCCGACCGACCGCCGCAACCGTTCCCAGGTGAGGCGTTCGTTGACGCGGGCACTCGTTACCGCCAGGCCTGATTCCAGGAGGAGCGCTTCGGCATCGAGTTCCTCGGTCCGAAGCGCCGTACCGCTTGCCACGCGCGCCCGGGTGTCCGAGAGGTGCTCGGCGGCGCGACGGGCGATCGTTTGGGCTACGCGAATCTCTTCCAGCGCCGTTCGCCACGCCGCGTGCCGAGTCCGAACCTCCAGGGCGATCGCCTCGCGGGCGGACTCGACCCGGGCGAGCCCCGCCGCGATCGCTTCCCGGGCGGACCGTTCGGCGTGTCGTGCCGCCGGCTGGTCTCCCAGCTCGTACCTTCCCAGGATCCCCACGTTCCAGGTCGTTCCAAAGGAGGCCTCTGCGGGGAAGATATCCGGGGCGGGGCTCGCCAGGGTGAACGCTCCGGTCAGGTAGACCTCCGGGTATCGCCGCGCGGCGCTGCGTCGGCGCTCGGCTTCCGCCAGGGCGGTCCCGCGCCGGAGCGCCGCGAGATCAACGCGGTTCACCATCGCCAAGTCTACCAGATCGTCCAGGGAGAGCGACGATGAGGCGGATTCGTCCGGCAGAGGCGAGGTCGGAGCAATTTCCTCGGACGGTTCCATTCCCACCAGGGTGGCGAGCCTCGCCGATGCGATGACGAGGGCGTTTTCCGCGCGAAGCGCCTGCAGTTCCGCCTCCGCCTGGATCATCTCCATCTCGAGCACCAAGGACCGGGTGGCCGCACCCGCCTCGGCACGATTGCGCACGTCCGTCACCGCCGCGGCGACCTGGGTCAGCCGCTCCTGTATCGCTTCGACCCGTATTGTCGCCTCCACGACGTCCCAATAGGCTGACCGCGTTTCGAGGATGAGATCGCGTCGTGTTGCAACCACGGCGTCCTGGGAACGTTCCAACGCCAGATCGGCCGTCACCAGGGATTGTCGAATCCGTCCGCCGGTGAAGAGCGGCTGTCGAAACTCGACGCCGGCGGAAAGAGAGTCCGAAAGGGCGTCTCCGAAGGTGCCCCCGCCGAATTCAATGGGCTCGCGCTCCTTGATTCGGGCGTACGAAGCGATCAGCGAAACGCGTGGCAGGTATGCCGTACCCGCCTCGTCCCGCTGCGACGCCGAGGCGTTGCGATCCGCCGTTTGGGCCCGCAGCAACGGCGCGTGATCGAGGGCAGACAAAACCGCCTCTTCGATCGACAGCGCCGCGGCACCGCCGACGGAGGCCATACCCACAATGCAGACCGCCAGGACGACCGGGTTACGAGACGCGATCATTGTCCCGCCTCCACGAGGGAGATGTAGACGTCTTCCAGCGACGGTTCCACCGGTCGGACCCTCTCCGCGGCAATGCCTGCTCGGGATAGGAGCTTCGCCACGTCCTGTCTGGTTCCCCCGGCCGAGAGCGTTACGTGGATACGGTCACCGTAGGTCTGGATCGACTCTCCGGTCAGCGATCGCAGGCGCCGTTGCGCCTCCCGCGGCTGGGAACAGATCGCTTCGAACATCACCCCCGGCGCCCTTTGGCGGATCGCCTCCGGCACATCGATCGCCAGGAAGCGTCCCTTTTGGAGAAGGCCCACCCGCGAGCACCGCTCGGCTTCGTCCATGTACGGCGTCGAAACGACGATCGTCAATCCCTCCCGCCGGAGATCACCGAGGATCACCCAGAAGTCACGGCGCGACACCGGGTCAACCCCCGTTGTCGGTTCATCGAGCAAGAGGAGTTCCGGCTGGTGGATAAGCGCGCAACTCAAGGCGAGTTTTTTCTTCATGCCCCCCGAAAGACGACCGGCCAGGCGCCGTTTGAACGGTGTTAGCCGCGTGAACTCGAGCAGGCGCTTCCGGCGGTCGTGAAAGTGCCGAATACCGTGAATCCGCGCGAAAAAGGCGATGTTCTCGTCGATCGTCAGGTCCCGGTAGAGAGAGAACCCCTGCGAGAGGTAGCCGATTCGCTCCTTGATGGCCCGGCGATCGCGAACGGAGTCGTACCCGCATACGGTAACGGTCCCGGTGTCCGGCCGCATACGACCCGCCAGCGTCCGGAGCAGAGTCGTTTTCCCGGCGCCGTCGGGTCCAACCACGGCGAAGGTTTCACCCGTATCCACGGAGAGGGACACGAGGTCGAGGGCCCGTACGCTTCCAAACGTACGCGACACGGTTGTGCATTGGAGGGCGAACAACTACGGACCCTCCCGAAACTCGGCGTCAGCCGGCATGCCGATCTTGAGGATACCTTCCCGATTCTGTAGCTCGATCTCAACGGCGTAGACCAGTTGGGAACGTGCCTCCGGCGTCTGGGCGTTCCTGGGCGTGAACTCCGCCTCGTCGGCGATCCGGGAGACGCGTCCGACAAATCGTTCACCGCTGTCGATCGTGACGTCCACATCCATGCCGAGCGTCACCGCGGCGAGGCTCGGTCCGGGAACGACAACGGTCAACACCATCGCCCGGAGGTCCGCGATGCGATAGAGAGGCGTTCCGGGTGAAACGATCTCGCCCGCTTCGTGAATGCGGGTGAGAACCGTCCCCGATATGGGGGATCGAACCGTGGCCTCGTCGATACGGTTGCGAACGAGTTCTACCGCGACCCGGGCGGCGTCGAGCTGCGCCCGGGCGGCGCGGATCTCCTCGGGACGCGCCAGGGCAGCCACCTTTTCCAGAGCCGCTTCGGCGGCGGCTGCGCCCGCCCGGGCCACCTCGTATTGTGTGCGGGCCGCGTCGAGGTCGCTTGATGTGGCGCTGCCGCTCTCGAAGAGGGAGGAGACGCGTTGGAAGCTCCGCTCCGCCAGGGCAAGGTTCTGCTGCGCCTGGTCACGGGCAGCCTCCGCCTGCCGAACGTCCTCGTCCCGGGCGCCCGCCAGGATCAGGGCCAACCGGGCGTCGTAGAGGTCGACCGTCCGCTCCGCCTGTTCCAGTTCGAACTCCATTGCCGTCGTGTCTATCTGCGCGACGATGTCGCCGGCGGAGATCGACTCGCCCTCCCTGACGGTGACGGCCGTTATCTGACCGCCGGAACGAGCGGACACGGTCACGGTGACCGCCTCGATCGTGCCGGATCCCCAGGTAGGCTCGGTGCGTCCGTCGCACGCTATAATGACGGACAGCGCGATCAGCACGCCCGCAACCATCGGGATTCTACGTCTCATATGAATTCTCCCAGGCACGGCGGCCCTTGTCGGTGAGTAACCCCTGGAAGAGCAGGATCTGGATGTGTCGAATGATCGCCGAGAGCGGCGCCTGTAACTCCGACAGCGCCTCCGGCGTGACCGCGCGGCGAAGCGTCGCGAAGAGGAGTCGAACAAGGAGGTCAACATCGACGTCGGATCGCACGTAACCTTCCCGTATTCCGGTTTGAATTGCGCCGACAAGCCGCGGGAAGACGCGTTCCGTCCGAAAGGCGTCGATCTCTTCCCACACCTCCGGTGCCAATCGAAAAAGATCCGTCAAAAAGACGGGCTCGATCGGAGCCAGCCGCTCACTCCAGACGCGAAACACCGTACCCATCTGCTGCCGGAAGTTCGCCTCGGGAAGATCAAACGTTGCGGTCAGTTCGCGGTCGATCGCCTCCAGGTGGATGCGGACCGCGGCCCGGAGGATCTCCTTTTTGTCACGAAAGAGACGGTAGATCGTCTTTTTTGAAATGCCCAGCGCGCTCGCGAGGTCCTCGGTTCGCACGGCCCGGAAGCCCTTGGCGAAGAATCGGGGTAGCGCGTATTGGACAATCCGCCGGCGTAATGCGTCTTCATTCACGGTTGATTCCTTTTGTACCCTGGAAACTATTGTAGTTTCTTTAGTTTCCTCCGACCAATATACAGCACCAAACGGATATTCGCAAGGTGTTTGGCGGGGTGGCGCGGCACCGGGCGTTGCCCTACACTACTCGTACATGGCGGAAAATACTCGCTCAATCGGTCGACGCGTGCTCTTTGTGTACCCGCCCAGCGTTATCGAAGAACAGATGATCCAGTTTCTCGTCAGCGCGCAGATTGAGGCGGCGATCGTCAAGGACCATTTGATCGTTGATGCCGCCGTTCAGCGCTTCCCCAACGCGGTCCTCTACTTCAACATCGAATCGCACCTTTCGGAAGGCGAGTGGGAAAGACTCATACGCAGCCTCGTGAATCGGTCGGATCTGTCGATCGACATCGGCATCCTCTCGTACGACGCGAACCAGAATCTGGCACGAAAGTACCTCATGGACATAGGCGTCCGTGGTGGTTTTATCCAGGTTAAACTCGGTTTCGCTCAGAGCGCGAAGATCATGCTCACCGCCCTCGAGGCGGTTGAGGCTCGCGGTGAGCGTCGATTTGTCCGGGCCTCCGTACCGCCCGGCAAGGGGCTGATCAACATACAAAGCGATCACGGCATCATTTCCGGTGAGGTTATCGATGTGAGCGTCGTGGGCCTGGCGTGTCGCCTCGACTACGACCTTGTAGACGATGAAATCCTCGAAGATATGCAGTTGCGCCTTTGGGGCTCGCCTATTCGTGCCGCCGGACGGGTTCGCGGTGTCCGCGAGACGGCGGACGGAAGAGTCCACGTTATCATGTTCTCCACTACCATCACCAACGAAGCGAAGAGCCGGATCGTCGCCTTTATGCGACGCGTAATGCAATGGGAACTGGACTCAATGTTGTAAAGTGCCGTTCTTGCCGCCGCATCCGTTTCTGACTATTCTCCTTGCATAAACGACGGAGGAGTGTCTCATGACGATTGGAGTGGTGCGCGAGACAGCGCCCGGGGAAACGCGCGTGGCCCTGGTGCCCGGTGACGTCCCGGCGTTGATAACCGCGGCCGGGGCGGTCTCGATAGAAGCCGGCGCCGGATTGCACGCCGGTTATCCGGACGATGAATATGCAGCCAAGGGCGCGACGATATCGGACCGAAGCGGCGTTCTGGGCACGGCGGACTGCCTGTTGACCGTACGAAGTGCCGCGGCGAACGGCGGGACGGGCGTCGAAGACGTGCGGGCCATGAAACGGGGTGCTGCCCTGGTTGGATTTCTTGAACCGTACGCACCTCACCCGTCGTTCGCGGCGATTGCAGAGAGCGGCCTCAGGGCCTTCTCCATGGAACGGATACCGCGTATCACCCGGGCCCAGAGCATGGATGCGCTCTCCTCACAGGCAAACCTGGCAGGGTACCGGGCAGTTCTTGTAGCTGCGCAGGATCTGCCGCGCGCCTTTCCGATGATGATGACGGCGGCCGGCACCGTCGTTCCCGCCCGCGTGTTCATTGTCGGCGTTGGTGTCGCCGGTCTCCAGGCGATTGCGACGGCCAGGCGTCTTGGGGCCGTGGTGAGTGCCTACGACATTCGTCCGGCGGTCAAGGAACAGGTCGAGAGCCTGGGAGCCCGCTTTGTAGAGATGGATCTCGAGACCGAATCCTCCGAGACGAGCGGGGGCTACGCCCGCGCCATGGACGACGCCTTCTACGCCCGGCAGCGCGAACTCATGGCGTCGGTTGTCGCCGACAGCGACGTGGTGATCACCACCGCCGCCGTACCGGGCAAGCGCGCTCCGGTGCTGATAACGGAGGCGATGGTTCACCGGATGCGGCCCGGTTCGGTCGTGGTCGATCTCGCGGCGGAGCGCGGCGGGAATTGCGACGTGACCCGCCCGGGAGAGACGGTTTATTGCGGCGCCTCCCGCGTAATCGGGGTGGTGAACGTCCCGTCGTCAATCGCGTACCACGCGAGTCAGCTCTACAGTCGGAACATCACTACCTTTGTTCGTTCCATCGTCACGGAGGGCGAGTTTTCATATTCAAGAGACGACGAGGTCGTCGCGGCAACGCTCGTCATCGAGAACGGTCACGCTCCCGACGCGGAGATCGCATCGGTTCTCCAGGTGGCGGCGACGTCTGAAGGGGAGGAAGCATAGATGGCCGAGTTCGTAGGAATCCTCACGATTTTTATCCTGGCCGTGTTTGTCGGGTTCGAGGTTATCACCAAGGTACCTCCCATCCTGCACACGCCGTTGATGTCGGGATCAAACGCAATTTCCGGTATCACCATCGTCGGCGCGCTGGTAGCACTCGGTTCCCAGAGCGGCGAGGTGGCGCGATGGCTCGGATTTGCCGCGCTCGTGTTTGCCACCATCAACGTGGTAGGCGGATTCTTTGTGACCCATCGGATGCTCAAGAAGTTCCAGAAGCGAGGTGAACGATGAACGTCGCCTCGATCCAGAACCTCGTCTACCTTCTCGCGTCCGTTCTCTTCATCGTCGGCCTCAAGGGGTTGAGCCATCCCCGTACGGCGGTCCGTGGAAACCTCATGGGCGGTCTGGGCATGCTCTTGGCGATCGTCGCCACCCTCGTCGGTTCCGGCGTAGTGGAGTTTGAATTGATCATCGGCGGCATCGCCATCGGGGCCGCGATAGGCGCGGTCCTCGCGTACCGAATCCAGATGACGGCGATGCCGCAACTGGTAGGTCTCTACAACGGGTTCGGCGGTATAGCCAGTGTGCTCGTGGCGGGCGCGGTCCTTTACCAGACGCTTTTTGCATCGGTGGCGCCGGGGATCCAGGAGAGCGTGGCTACCGTAGCGTCCGGCCTCGTTGGCGCCGTCACCTTCTGGGGCAGCTTGGTGGCGTTTGGAAAGCTCCAGGGAATCGTGACGGAGAAGCCGGTTCGCTATCGCGGTGAACAGGTCGTCAAGATCGTCGTCGCCGCCGCCGCCATCGCCGTGGCGGTTCTCGCCGCGCGCGACCCTGCCCGGACGGAACTCTACTGGCTGCTGGCGGGTGCCGCTTCGATCCTGGGTATTCTGCTCGTGATCGCGATTGGGGGCGCCGACATGCCGATCGTCATCGCGCTCCTCAACTCTTACTCGGGAATCGCCGCCGCGGCGACGGGATTTGTCTTGAACAACACCGTCCTGATCATCGCGGGATCGCTCGTTGGTGCCAGCGGAATCATACTCACGAACATCATGTGCAAGGCGATGAACCGGTCGCTGGCGAACGTTCTCTTCGGCGGTGTGGGCGCGATCCAGCAGAGCGCCGCCGACGCAGACGAGGTATACGGCGGACGCATCAAGTCGACGTCGGCTGAAGAGGTGGCAATGATCCTCAAGACGGCCCAGCGTGTCTCCTTTGTCCCCGGATACGGAATGGCCGTTGCGCAGGCGCAAACACCGGTTCGTACGCTCACCGAAGCGATGGAGGCGGACGATATCAACGTCGATTTCGGGATTCACCCCGTGGCCGGTCGGATGCCGGGGCATATGAACGTGCTGCTCGCGGAAGAGAACATCTCCTACGACAAATTGCGCGAAATGGATGCCATCAACCCCGAATTTCCCAACGTTGACGTCGTTATCGTTCTTGGTGCCAACGACGTGGTGAATCCCGTTGCCCGCGAAGCGAGCGACTCTCCGATCGCGGGAATGCCTATCCTGAACGTCGACCAGGCGCGAACGGTGGTCGTGATCAAACGCAGCCTGAGCCCCGGGTTTGCCGGTATCCCCAATCCGCTCTTCGCGGCGGACAACACGTTGATGCTATTTGGCGACGGGAAAAAGGTGATGGAACAGCTCGTCTCCGCCTACCGGGAGGCCTAGGGCCTGACCCAGGTCAGGCCCTAGGCCTCCTCGGATTCGCGGGAGTACTTGTCGGAGATCGTTCGGATGCTCGGCAGGATCGAGAAGAAGATCTCCACCAGTTCCGGATCAAACTTTGATCCCGCCAGGGAGCGCATCTCCCGGAGCGTTTCCTCTTCGGTCCACGCCTTTTTGTACACCCGGGACGAAAGCAGCGCGTCGTAGACGTCGGCAAGGGAGACAATTCGACCGAAGATCGGGATCTCCGATCCCTTTTTCCCCACGGCCGAACCGTCGGCGTTCCGTTCGAGTACCTCACCGGTTTCGGGGTCCACGTGACCCGGATACCCGGTTCCGTCCCAATTTTCGTGGTGGTTGAGTGCCACGATCTGCGCCAGGTCATCAAACTGCGACTGTTTGTTCACAAAGAGCCTGGAGCCCTGCCAGGTGTGGGTTTCCATCACCTTCCGCTCTTCGGGAGTAAACCGGCCCGGTTTCTTGAGGATCACGTCCGAAATGGCGACCTTACCCACGTCGTGAAGCATGGCAGCCATGCGCAGGTTGTCGCGCGTCTTTTCGATTTCCCGCGCGGGGATTCCCATCCGTGTTGCCCAGGCGTCGTAGATCTCGACCGCATACCCGGCCACGCGGTTGACGTGTGGTCCCGTTTCCTTGGGATCGCGGAGTTCCGCCATCCGGATCATGCGCAAGAGAATCGCCCGCGTCATCTGAGCTCGTTGCAGCGCAACGGTGGCGTTCGCCGCGAAGTGCGTAACGAGTAGTTCGTCGTCGCGGTCGAATGAAACGACACGACCACGACGGTCCTTCTTGTTGATCACCTGGATCACACCCAGGATTTCGTTCGTGTTGGTCTTCAACGGAACCGCCAGCATCGACGTACTGCGGTAACCGGCGATCTGGTCGTAGCTTGAATCGAATCCGTACGGAGCTGCATCGGGAATCTCGTAGACGTCCGATATGGACAAGGGCTCGCCGGTGGCCGCGGCGTAGCCGGAGATCGATTTTGTATTAATCGGAACGGTAAAGACCTTGTAGATGAGCTTCTGGCCCGGTGGGAGCGCCGCCTGCTTGGTATCGTTCTGGGCGTAGTTGATGGTCAGTCTCTCGCCGTCGCTGATGTAGATGCTGCCGGCGTCCGCGTTGACAACGTTCCGCGCCTCCCGCAGAATCCGCTCGAGGAGGATATCCGCATCCTGAATCTTGTTGAGTTCGGAGTCGAGCGTGATTGTATTCCGGAGACGGTCGGCATCATGAGTCATCGTGGTAACTGCTCTTCAATTCTAAGTATCGGCACAAGCGGTGTCCAACGATAGAGCGCCCGGGCCGGTACGCCTCATTCGCGGGCTCGTGACCACGCCCATCCGCCTGTACCAGTTCCTTGTGTCGCCGCTCTTTCCCTCCAGCTGCATCTACGTTCCCAGCTGTTCCGAATATGCAAGAATCGCTATAATGCGTCACGGCGTTGTTCTGGGAGTCCTGGCGGCGATCATGCGGGTAGGCCGCTGTTCAGCGAGGTTCGACGGCGGAGAAGACCCCGTCCCCGAGCGAGTCGTTCTTCGCGATCTCCTGGAGGAGTATCGCATGCGTCGGAGACGACGACGGGGAAGATCCGGTGAATGATAGAAATCGTTCTTACTAGAAGTCGTTCTCACAGAGCTATCATCTACCCGATCGTGACCCCTGGTCGTTCAAATTGATGGAAGTCGAATCGCCGCCGGGCGCGGTATCGTGGAACGGATCGTCGTCCAGCCCGTGCCGTGAGGTAGGACCCCGTGGGGGCGGATTCGCTCCGGACAACGAGTCCGTTGTGTTCCCGAAGAGACAAAAAAACCGGCCCAACAGGACCGGCTTTCCGCAAACTGCGAACGTCTCTCGCCGGGTTAAACTACGTCCTTGAGTCGCAGGCCCTTTTTTTTCAGGTAGGTCATGAGGCCGACCTTGCCTATCGTTCGCAGGGCACGGGTGCTTACCTTTACCCGCACGGTCCGTCCCAGTTCAGGAACGAACAGGCGTTTGGTCTGGATATTCGGTTTCTGCCAGCGGCGTGTCGCGTTGTGGGCGTGCGAAACGTTATTGCCCGCCAGGGGCTTTTTGCCCGATATGCTGCACCTTCGACTCATGATGATTCTCCTCGTACGCCGGGCGTCAGACCTTGCCCGTCTCCTTGAACATGACGTGCTTGCGAACAAAGGGATCGTATTTCATCATCTCCATCTTGTTCGGCATGTTCCGCTTGTTCTTCGTTGTATAGTAGCAGTAGCCGCTTTCGCTGCTTTTCAGCCGAACGCGTACCAGATTGCCTTTGTTCTTCTTCGCCATCGCGATAACTCCTGATGCAGGATCGAATTGGGTTTATAGCACGCTCCGAGTGCCTGGGTCAAGCGCCCGAATTGCCTCACGAAAGATCTAGTCGAAATGGGAATCGTGCCTCACGTAAGAATCTAGTCGAAGCTGTGCCTCGTGAAGGAGGCACAATGCAGTGGGGCTTACCATGAAACAACGACACGCGGTCATCGCGGAGCTGAGCCGCCGGTATCGGCGGGGGAGCAAGCTTGAGCGTTCTGCGATTCTTGAC
>JANQHT010000134.1 GCA_028282545.1 Spirochaetales bacterium | reverse complement strand
CTGCTGGGAGCGTCGTGCTTCGGTGATGCCCGGGAGATCGGGCGCCGCCTCCGGACGGAACTCGCCCGGAGCGAATCCTAAGCCACCGTTCGCGCCGCCCGGGCGGCAACCGCGATCGAATCGAGTTTGGTCTGCGCCGAGTCGGCGCGGCTCGTCAAAACCACCGGCGCCGCCGCGCCGACGATAACACCGGCGCTTCGGGCACCTGCCAGGAACGATAGCGATTTGTAGAGGATGTTCCCCGCTTCGATGTCGGGGGCGAGCAGAACGTCCGCGCGCCCCGCAACGGGGTCGTCGATTCCCTTTGTCCGTGCCGCCTCAACCGACACCGCGTTGTCAAGGGCCAACGGCCCGGCCACCCGGCAGCCCGCGATCGTCCCTTCACGATTCCGTCGCTGCAGTTCACCGGCATCCACCGTGTCGGGCATCTTGGGGTTCACCTTCTCTTTCGCCGCCAGCACCGCAACGTTCGGTTCCTCATACCCTAGGGAACGCAGGAATTCCACCGCGTTCACAAGAATCTCCTGCTTCTGATCCAGGTCGGGGGCGATGTTCATCGCCGCGTCGGTCACTGTGAGAATCCGATCGTGCCCGGAGACTTCAAAGAGCGCCACGTGACTGAGTACACGGCCGGTACGGAGCCCCACATCGGGGTCGAGCACGCTTTTCAGGAGGATCGACGTGTCGACCAGCCCCTTCATCAAGAGGTGCACCTCTCCCCGCGAGACGAGCCCGACCGCCTCGGCGGCGGCGGCACCGGCGTCCCCTCCGGTGTCGACGATATCCATGGGGGCGATGTCGATGTCGTGCTCGTCGGCCACGCGTTTGATCACTCCTCCGTCACCCAGGAGGAGCGCCCGTACAACGCCGTCACCCACCGCCCTGGACACGGCAACCAGTACGTCCGCCTCCTGGGCGGCCGCAACCGCCATGAGCGGCGGTTCACCGCCGCGGACGTAGAGTTCATCCAGCGATCGGATGCTCATCGCACCACCACCGACTGCGCTACTTCACATCCGCGCGCCAGGGCAGCGCGGTTGGGCGGCAAAAGATCGGCTTTCTTGGGACCAAACACCTTCTGGAGCGCCCCCGCCACGTCATCTACCGAGAAGAGGCTCGAGACCGCTAGGTACGATCCGAGCATGATCATGTTGGCGGACTTGGCGCTTCCGAGGCTCGCCGCCTCCTCGTTGGCGGCGATCGGAATCACCTCGATGTCGGTTCGCTTCGGGTTCGCCGTGATCAGCGACGAGTTCGTGACCAACTGCCCTCCCGGGACGAGTTCATTCTCGAACTTGATCATGCTGGGCAGGTTCAGGGCGATCACCGCCGAGGCGTCGCGGCTGATGATGGGAGATCCGATCGGCGTTTCACTCACGATCACGTGGCAGTTTGCCGTTCCGCCGCGCATTTCCGGGCCGTAACTGGGGAGCCACGAAACCTCCAGCCCCTGCAACATACCGGTGTACGCCAGGAGACGTCCCATGGACATCACACCCTGCCCGCCGAATCCCGCGCAGATGATCTTGTGGTCACTCATGGTTCGCCTCCTCCGGACGGCGGAGGTTGCCCAGCGGGTAGTAGGGAATCATGTTGGCCTTGAGCCACGTCAGGGAATCGATGGGGGTCATTCCCCAGTTGGTCGGGCACGTTGACAGCACCTCGACGATCGAAAAACCGAGACCCTTCTGCTGCGTCACAAAGGCGTTGCGGATCGCCGTTTTTGCCTTTCGTACGTGCTGCGGATTGTGGACCGACACGCGCTCGACAAAGGCCGCCCCGTCAATCGTGGCGAGCATCTCCGAGACGCGGATGGGGTTTCCCGTATGGCTGAGGTCGCGACCGTAGGGACTCGTCGTCGTTCGTTGCCCGATCAGCGTAGTGGGTGCCATCTGGCCTCCGGTCATGCCGTAGATCGCGTTGTTGACGAAGATTACCGTGATCTTTTCGCCCCGGTGGGCGGCGTGAACGATCTCCGCGGTACCGATCGAGGCGAGATCGCCGTCCCCCTGGTAGGCAAAGACGGTGCGGTCCGGCAAGACACGCTTGATACCCGTTGCAACGGCCGGCGCTCGTCCGTGGGCGGCCAAGTTCATATCGCAGTTGAAGTAATCGTACGCCAGCGCCGCGCAGCCGACCGGAGCCACGCCGATGGTGTTGTCCAGAACGTCCATCTCTTCCAGGACCTCCCCCACTAGGCGGTGAATGATGCCGTGGGTGCACCCGGGACAGTAGTGCGTCTGTTTGTCGGTCAATCCGCGCGTTTTCTCGAATACCACCGGCATCATTTCACCTCCCGCAGGAACGTCCGCGCCGCTTCAACGACGTCGTGCTGAACCGGCACCATTCCCCCGGTCCGGCCGTGCAATCCCACGGGCCAGCGGCCGTTCGACGCGATCCGGACGTCGTCAACCATCTGCCCCATGCTCATCTCCACCGACATCAGCGCCCGCACGGATGTGCCCAGTTCGTCAAAGGCGACAAAGGGAAAGGGCCAGAGCGTGACCGGACGAATCAGTCCCGCCTTGACTCCGTCCGCGCGGAGGATCTCCAGGGCGTTCCGGGCGATCCGCGAGGAAGTGCCGTAGCTGACAAAGACGATCTCGGCGTCTTCCGTTTTGTACGACTCCCAACGCGTCTCGTTCTTCTCGATCTCCGCGTACTTCGCGTGGAGCCTCTTGTTCAGCTCTTCCAGTTGAACCGGGTCCAGACGAAGCGAACTGATGATATTGGGTGACCGCGAGCCGCCGGTGCCCGTGGTGGTCCACTCCTTGGAGGGAAGCGATCGCTTCCGCGGCTCTCGAAACTCCACGGGCTCCATCATCTGGCCGATCATTCCGTCCCCGAGGACGAGCACGGGAACACGGTAGAGGTCCGCCGTGTCAAAGGCCTCCATCATGATGTCCACGGTCTCCTGGATGCTGGCCGGGGCGTACACGATGTGGCGATAGTCGCCGTTGCCCCCGCCGCGGGTCGCCTGGAAATAGTCCGCCTGACCGGGCTGGATACCGCCCAGGCCGGGGCCGCCGCGCATCATGTTCACGATGACACAGGGAAGTTCCGCGCCGGCGATGTAGCTTATACCCTCCTGCTTGAGGGATATCCCCGGCGACGACGACGACGTCATGACCCGGGCACCCGCGCCGGCGGCGCCGTAAACCATGTTGATCGCCGCCACTTCGCTCTCCGCCTGGAGGAAGACCCCGCCTACCTTGGGGAGTTCCCGCGACATGTACTCCGGTATCTCGTTCTGTGGGGTGATGGGATACCCGAAGAAGTATGCGCAGCCTCCGCGAATCGCCGCGGCACCGATCGCTTCGTTGCCTTTCATCAGTACCTTTTCCATCGTGTTAGCTCCTGTCCACGCGAATCACCACGTCGGGACACATCATCGCGCAAAACCCGCAGGCGATGCATTTTTCCATCTCCGTCACGTAGGCGGGATTGTATCCCTTGGCGTTTATGCGGCGTGCGTCCAGGGCGACGATGTGTTTCGGACACGCCTCCACGCAGAGCCCGCACCCTTTGCATCGCTCCTCGGAGAACCTGACCGTTCCCTTTGGCACTCTATCCTCCCTGTTGCGGCAAATGGGCGTTGCCGCGCGCCATCCAATCCGACCGCAGGTGGAGATCCAGCGGTATCCGTTCGCCGGTCACTTCGTCCTCGCCGATGGCGTCGAGAACGGTAGACATTCCGGATACAAACCGAACCGCAACACCGGGCAGTCGGTCGGTGATTGCCCGGCACAGGGCCTCCCCCGCCAACAGATGTTCCGGCTCCGTTTCGTGCACCATGTGCGAGTTGTTGACGAGGCCCGTCACCCGCAAATCCAGGGTCGCTTCGATGGCCCGCAGGTATCGCAGCGCCGCGGTGGCGTCCCGTGTTTCCGGTCTATTGACGTTCACGACAAAGAGCACCTCGGTATCATCGGTGGGAATACGGGGTCTGAATTGGCGAAGGGCCCGGGCCCCCGCGGCGTTACCGCCCAGGTCGACCACGGCACGCACCGATGAGTCGAGGAAGGGCGTAGCAGCCTCCGCCGGTATCGCCGGAAGATCAACGCCGGCGTCGACCTGCAGTGCGTTTCCTATCACTCGGATGCCCTCCGCTTCCAATAATGTCCGCGCTTCGCGAGCGCGAAAATAGGGGTTCACCACATCCAAGTCGACAAGCACCACCGGTGGACCGCCGTCACCGGCGAGGTGCCGCGCATAGTTCACGGAAAACTCGCTTTTGCCGACGCCGTAATGGCCGCAGACGATGGCGATTCGCGGCGTCACCCGGTGTACTCCCGTGGTTGCTCTTCGCCACGGAGGACCCGAAGCGCCCCGGCCGCCAGGGCAGTCATCTCATCTTCCCCGGGATAGACGTGCACCGGCGCAAGAAAATCAACACGCCGGCGAATCCACTCTACCAGCCGCTCATCGTAGGCGTATCCACCGGTGATCAGGATCGCGTCCGGGTTCCGTTCCAGGACGGTACTCATGGCGCCGATCTCCTTTGCCACCTGGTACGCCATCGCTTCAAGTACTTCCGTAGCGCCTTCATCACCGCGGTCGATCCTGGCGGCAATCTCCAGACCGTCGTTTGTCCCAAGGTAGTCCACGAGACCTCCGCCGCCCTTGATGCGTCGCTTGATGTCGGCTCTGTCCATATCTCCGGAAAAACAGAGATCGACTATCTTGAGAGCCGGGAGCGATCCCGAACGTTCCGGTGTGAAGGGGCCGTCACCGTTGAGGCCGTCGTTTACGTCCACAACGCGGCCGTTCCGGTGGGCGCCCACGGTGATACCGCCGCCCAGGTGCGCAACGACAAAGCGGGACGACTCGTATGCAACGCCCAGTTGGTCCGCCGCCTTCCTGGCCACGGCGCGCTGGTTCAGAGCGTGGAAAATGCTCGCCCGCTCGAACAATGACGTTCCGCTGTAGCGCGCGAGGGGTTCCAACTCGTCAACGACCACCGGATCAACGATGTACGCCTCCACGTCGGACCGCCCGGTGGCGACCGCGATCTCCCGGGCCAGAACGCCGCCCAGATTCGAAGCGTGCTCACCCAGGACGCCGTGCTCCAAATCCGCGAGCATCGTCGCGTTCACACGGTAGGTGCCACCGGATACCGGACGAATGAGCCCGCCCCGACCAACCGTTGCCGAGAGCGTGTCGAGCGGGATAGCGGCCGTTTCCAGGGCCGATAGGACCGCGTCCCGGCGCAAGGCAAACTGGGCGTTGATCGATGGGAACGGCTGCAGTTCCTCAACGGAGTGCCGCAGCGTTTCTTCCATCAGCGGATGCTCGTCATCGAAGCAGGCGATCTTGGTGGATGTCGAGCCGGGATTGATCGCGAGAACGCGGAACGGTCTGTGCATAACAGGAACTCCCAATGCGAAAAGCGTGCCATCCGGCACGAACAGACACAAAAGAAGCGACCGCCGCAAACCCTTACCGGAGGACGACTTGCGCCCGATGGCGCCGGCGTTTGCGGCCAAACGCACTGCAAAGGGCGTGAAATACGCAAAAAATTGCAGTATTCCTGTAGAGTACGCAAAAATATGCGCGCAAAATTTTGCTCAGATCAGGTCCAGAGCCCGGATTTTGTAGTGGAGTGAGCGGATCGAAATGCCAAGAGCCTCCGCGGCCCTGGTCCGATTGCCGCCGGTCGCCTGCAGCGCAAGTTCGATGTGGCGACGCTCCGCGAAACGCCGCACATCCGCGAGCGAATGCAACTGTGGGACGGGACCGGCCGTCGGGATGGGGTTGGAGAAAGTCTCCTCCATGGCCGGCCCCAGTTCCGGAACGTGGTCGGCACGAATCGTGGTTTCGGCAATCCGCATGGCGATCACGGCACGGCGTAGCACGTTCTCGAGCTCCCGAACGTTTCCGGGCCAATCGTGACGGCGAAGCAGTTCAAGCGCGCCGGCTCCGATCGACTCGACCGCCCGGCCGTACTCCAGGTTGATCTTCCGCAGAAGCGCATTCGCGATCGTTTCGATGTCGTCCCGGCGATCGCGGAGCGGCGGAATGGATATCGGAACAACGTGCAACCGGTAATAGAGGTCTTCGCGAAACCGCCCCTCGGCGCGCTCCCGCGCAAGGTCGAGGTTGGTTGCCGTCACGACGCGAACATCGATCGGAATCGTCTCTGTGCCGCCCACCCGGCGCACCTCCCGCTCCTGCAGAACCCGAAGCAGCTTTGCCTGCGTACCGAGGTTCATGACACCCACTTCGTCCAGAAAGATCGTACCGCCGTGGGCCTCCTCGAAGAGTCCCCGGCGCCCACCCTTCCGAGCCCCGGTAAACGCGCCCTCTACGTATCCGAACAGTTCGCTTTCGAGGAGCGTTTCAGATAGAACGGCGCAGTTGACGCGGATGAACTTACCGTTTCGACGTGCACTGGCGTTGTGGATGGCGTGAGCAAAGAGTTCTTTCCCCGTGCCGCTTTCCCCCCGCAGGAGAATCGTTGCGGGCGTCGTTGCGGCTATTTTCGCCTTTTCGCGGACCTCCACGAAATGTCCGTTCTCCCCCACCACGTCGTCGAAGGAATACCGCGCTTCGAGGTTTCGGATCGTACGGTGGGCGTCGGCGAGCCGGTCGTGCAGCCGGAGCAGCTCGGTCACGTCCTTGAGTACCGCCACGCTGCCGCGAACCTCACCGTCCACGAGAATCGGTGCAGCGTCCACCACGACCTCCTTGGCCGCGGGACCGACGGAAATCCTGTGGCCGCGAACGGACCTCCCGGTTCGCAGAACCTCCATGTGAACGCTCTCACCGCTCGATATGTCTACGGTACAGGGCTTTCCGGTCACCTCGTCCGGGGCCAACCCGGTGACGCGCGTGTACGCGGGGTTGACCTGGACGCCGATTCCATCGCGATCGACCACGGAAATGGCATCCTGGGTGCTCCGGAAAATCGCTTCGTACATGATGCGTACCTCGCGGAGGTTTGTTACCTCCTCAGCCAGGCGCTGCACCGCGCTGATGTCTCGAAACACGGCAACGGCGCCTACCACACCGTCTCCGTCGATGATCGGGTATCGGCTGGTCACGATCGTTGTACCCTTCCAGGTCAACTGGTGGTCGATCTCCTCGAGGCGAGTTTCCATCACCGCCGGCAATCGCGTAACCGGCAGGACGTCACCGATAGTCCGACCAAGAACCTCTTTCGAGACCATTCCGAGAATTCGTTCCGCCGCGGGATTGAACAGGGTGATCGTTCCCTCGCGATCCACGGCAATGATGCCGTCCTTGGTGATGCTCAGAAATAGATCGATCTCCCGTGCCAACCCGTTACCGCCGGGCCCCATTGTACCATGCAGCGTTTTGCGTACCCAGAAACGAACGGAGATCGAGCGGCTCGGCAGCGTACCGCGAAACGAGCAGCGCCGCGGCCACGTCACAGACGGGTTCCGATGTCCTGTCGATCAAGGCGGAATCGGCGGTTGCGACCGTTCCCGCGGCGCTGCGTGCAAGGTAGGCATCGGCGCTCTGTTCCACCACGACCCGCACCGGAATCGACTGCGCCGCCGCGCGTTCCTCGACAAATCGACCATGATCGCGACTGTGCGATACGGGCGCGTCAAAGACGTACACGGCCGGTACGCCGCTCTGCGCCACGAACGACAGGAGTGCTCCAAGCTCTGCGTAGAAAAGGCTCTCGTTGCGAACCGCGCCGTGTACACCTCCCACGTCGCGGGCAAATCCGTCCAGCGAAATAAAGGTAGGTCGGCCCCGGCGGTACGAATACAGGAGAAGCACGGCGTTGTACGCGTCGATCCAGAACGAGTCACGGACGGCGTCGAACTCGACACGACGATCGGAGCGGGACCGGGCGGACGCGGTTGTGCAGACACCACGAAAGAGCATCGACCGCTCGTCCCGTGTACAACGGTACCGGTCGCCAACGATCGTTACACCGGCATTGTGGGGATATCCGCGATCGAGGAGCCACACCAGGTCGGGTACCGCTCCGCGCAACCGATCGGCAAGCGTGCTCAATTCAACGAGGGCTTGAACCCCGTCTGGGCTACGATACGGTAGAACGATCCCTTCTTGCTGAGTGCCTCGCGCCACCCCTCTTCCGGGTTGTCGTGAAAGACGATGGGCGCCTGAGCGGGGTGCACGAGCCACGCGCCTTCCTCCAGTTCCCCTTCGAGCTGCCCCGGTCCCCAGCCGGAGTAGCCGGCGTATACGTGTACCCGGGGGCGTTCCTGAACCGGGAGCCCGCCGAATTCGTCGCTGCCCATGAAGTCCGCCAGGTGCTGAAAAGAAGGTTCGAAAAAGACGCCCGGAGCCGGTTCTTCCACGTGTTCGCTGGACCACCCCGTGGGTATCCCCGAGTGAAGGGAAAAGATGTAGTTCTGTTGCACGGGGCCTCCCACAAAGACGGGAAGGTCCTCCACCGGCGAATCCTCGAAATCCTCGACCACTTCGCCGAGCAGGACGTCACTCCTGCGGTTTATGACCAGGCCAAAAGCGCCGTCGCTGTTGTGGCTCACCATGAGGACGACCGTCCGGAAGAAGTTGGGATCGTGGAGTTCCGTCTCGGCTATGAGGAAATACCCGGTCAAATCGTCCGGAAACGACCTCGCATCGTCCATCATAAAGGCAGTATAACCCGCGCCCGGGGCCCACCGCTACCCGAGCCCCCGTTTCGCAAACCGCAGGCGCGCCGGCCGGTGCGTTCAAATAGCGGTCACGGTCGTGCTGAAAACCGGCGAAACGGCTCGGGACCGTTTCGCGATCTTATCCTCTTCGGACTCGCCGAGCGCTTCAAAGGTATCGACCGCGTCACACGCCCACCAGAGAAATTCTTCATGACCGGGGCTGACAGCCGCAACGACACCGGATTGAGAAAGGGTAAACCGCAGACCCTCCCGCGCTTCTTCATAGCTTTCCACCGGTTTATACCACGTCTTGGCCCAGGTCCGAGTCTCCCCTTCATGCCAGCGTCGAAGCGCCAGCGCCTTGAGCGCGAGGGTATGGGCACCGCGTTCGCGCGCTGCGGCAGCGATCGACGGTCCGGTTCCGCCGGCGTGCCAGATGAATCGATTGACCGGGAACAACACGGAGTCGAAGGGGAACGCTTCCAAGAGGCGCAAAGCGGCCGCCTCGTTGTGCGCCGAGAATCCAAGATAGCGAACCACGCCGCGTTCCTTGGCGTCCCTGAGCGCCTCGAGTGCGCCGCCGGATCCGAGTATCTCGTCGACGTCCGCGTCTGTTTCGATTCCGTGCAACTGGTAAAGATCAAAATGGTCGGTCTCCAGTTTGCGCAAGGATTCCGCCAACTCCTCCTTCGCGGTCGCGGCGTCGCGGCGGTTGGTCTTGCATGCGAGGAAGACGGAGTTACGGTACGGGGCAAGGACCGGCCCCAAACGCTCCTCCGCGTTCCCGTATGTCGGGGCAACGTCGAAGTAGGTGATCCCGCGATCGATCGCGGTTCCGACTATTCTTTCGGCGTCTTTCGGAGTCTCGTTCATCACACATATGCCGCCGAAACCCACTCGGGAGATCGATTCGTTTCTGTAGGCTGCGTATTTCATCGCCTAATGGTATTCCAGGGGGGACGAATTGTCACGGCAAAGATCGTCGCGTCACAGTTTTTGCTCGTTCCGGAGATCGCTTCGCGACCCCCGTTTTCTTCTGGACGGGCGCAGGATCCCACGGTAGAGTCTTCCCGTGGTTGCGGATTTCCTGCTCTTTACGACAGCCCTTATCTGGGGGTTCGCCTTTGTGGCGCAGCGCGTCGGGATGGACTTCGTTGGACCCTTCGCGTTCAACGCCGTACGGTTTCTCCTGGGCGCCCTTTCCCTGATTCCCTTGGTAGTGTTATTTCGGCGAAAGAGGCGGAGTGACCGCCCACGCCCTTTTCCTGTCGGGCCGGGCATGTTGGCCGGGACGGTGCTCTTCGTCGCTGCGTCGCTCCAGCAGATCGGGTTGGTCTACACCACCGCCGGGAACGCGGCGTTTATCACCGGCCTCTACGTCGTGTTCGTCCCCCTACTCGGTCTCTTTCGTGGTCAACAACCGGGCGGCCACCGATGGTTCGCGGCGCTCCTGGCCGCGGCCGGGATGTACCTGCTCAGCGTGGGAGAGGGATTCGCAGTCAATCCCGGTGACCTCTACGTCCTGGGTGCCGCAGCCGGGTTTGCCCTGCACGTCCAGGTTATCGGCCACGTGGCCGGTCGATACGATCCGCTCGAAATATCGGTCGTTCAGTACACCGCGGTCGGTATTCTGAGCGGTATCGTGGCGATGCTCTTCGAACAGACCAGTGCCGGGGCGGTCACGGCCGCGGCGCCGGCCATTCTCTACGGCGGACTCGGGTCGATAACCGTTGCGTACACGCTCCAGACCATAGCGCAGCGTACCGCCCATCCGGCGCACGCCGCGATACTCTTGAGCCTCGAAGGTGCGTTTGGTGCACTCGGCGGTTGGCTCCTCCTCGGGGAGGTGCTATCGCCACGCGCTTTGGCGGGGTGCGCGCTCATGCTGACGGGGATGCTCACGTCACAGTTGGTTCGTCGCAGGGCGTAAAATTGCACATCCGTCCAAATTGTGTGATCATGGAGAGCCATGGACACGGTCATTATTCTGCCCGAGTCGGAACTGGGACACGGTTTTGTCCCACCCCGATTCCTGCCGCCGGGAAAGGACGAGTACTACCTCCGCGACGAGACGGTGACGGAGCGGAAGTGGTGCGCGCTGACCGGCGACGAGCGGGACGCCCTGATCGCGAACGGAAACAGCGCCGACGATTGGAACAACGTCCGCGTATCGGGCTCCTTTGAGCCCTCGCGGGTCGCGAACTGCGCGTTCTTCGGCCTGGTGCGAATCGGAACGATCGATACCTCCATCCTGGAGCACCACGACCTTCGCTTGCCGGTTGGAATCACCAACAGCCGCATCGTCTCCTGCGACATCGGCGACCACGTGGCGATTCACAACGTCCACTACCTGGCGCACTACATCGTGGGCAGCAGGGTCATTCTCGCCAACGTAGACGAGATGCATACCACCAACCACGCGAAGTTCGGCAACGGCATCGTCAAGGAGGGGGAGTCGGAGGAGGTACGCGTTACCCTGGACCTGGTAAACGAGACGGGCAGTCGCGCCGTGGCTCCCTTCGACGGAATGCTCTCCGCCGACGCGTACCTGTGGTCCCGGTATCGCGACGATGCCCGCCTGCAGCGGCGGCTCCTCATGATAACCCAGGAGCGCTACGACAAGCGGCGCGGCCACTACGGCGTAGTGGGCGAACAGTGCGTCATCAAAAATACGCGTATCATAAAGGACGTCCGGATTGGCCCACACGCGTACGTGAAGGGCGCCAACAAGATCAAAAACGTGACGATCAACTCGAGCGGTGAGGAACCGACGCAGATCGGTGAAGGCGTCGAACTCGTAAACGGGATTATCGGATTCGGCTGCCGCGTCTTCTACGGATGCAAGGCGGTCCGATTCGTCATGGGAAACAACTCCAACCTGAAGTACGGTGCGCGTCTGATTCACTCATACCTTGGTGACAACAGTACCGTGTCGTGCTGCGAGTTGTTGAACAACCTGATCTTCCCGGCACACGAGCAGCATCACAACAACTCGTTCCTGGTAGCCGGGTTGATCATGGGGCAGTCCAATATCGCCGCCGGGGCCACCATAGGTTCCAACCACAACAGTCGCGCCAATGACAACGAGATCATCGCCGGACGCGGTTTTTGGCCGGGGTTGTGTACGAGTCTCAAACACAGCTCCGTGTTCGCATCTTTTTGTCTGATCGCGAAGGGATCATTCCCGGCGGAACTCGACATTCCCCTGCCCTTTGCCCTGGTGGCAAACAGCACCGGTGGCGACCGGTTGCAGATAACGCCGGCCTTCTGGTGGATCCACAATATGTACGCTCTGACGCGGAACAGTTGGAAGTACGCGCGGCGCGACGCTCGGATCCGCCGAGAGCAGCACATCGAGTTCAACCCCCTGGCCCCCGATTCCGTGGAAGAGATCATCTGGGCCCGGGACCGCCTGGAACGATGGAAGGGCGATACATCTGACACCGCGGTCCCCGCCCGGGAGGTCGTCGGACGGAGCATCGAAAAGTCGGACCGGGAAGCCCTAATCCTGCACCCGACGCGCGGTTGGGAAGCGTATTCACAGATGCTCGTCTCCTACGCATCAAAGGAACTGACCGGTTGGTTGGAAGCTCGCCGGCGAAGCGGGTACGCCGAGATGGCGGAGGCGCTTTCCGGAACACGCGTGGTCGCCTGGACAAACCTGGGTGGCCAGCTCGTGCCGGAGGCCGCCGTTGACCGGATGCGACGGGAGATCGGCGAAGGGTCCCTCGACTCCTGGGACGATATTCACGGGCGCTACGACGAACTATGGGACGCATATCCACAGGAAAAGGCGCGCCACGCCTTCGCGGTATTTGCGCTCCTCGCGGGAGCGGACGTGCCGGGACCGGATGCGTGGAACGATTTCCTGGACCGGGCGGTTGAGGTGCAACGGATCGTCCGCGATCGCGTGTACGAAAGTCGAAAAAAAGACTTCGACAACCCCTTCCGAAACGCCACCTATCGTAATTCGGCGGAAATGGTGGCCGCTACCGGCACCGTAGATGACAACACCTTTGTGAAGCAGGTCCGAGAGGAGACGGATCGGTTCGAGAGCTTGGTTCGAGCCCTGCGACTACGCGGAACGTGACGCGTCGTTCTCACGATCGAGAATAGCGCGAAAGAGACTATTGTCCCGCTTGAGCTCCTTGGAGCCGCGCGTCACCTTGCAGAGCGAGATACCCAGTTCGCCGGCGATTCGGCGCTGCGGGATACCGGCGTAGACGCGCTTCACCAGTTCCCACCGCTTGTTCACATCGTCCACTTCGGCGGGCGTCAGGATCTGTCGCAAAAAAAACGCGACCTGGTCCGCATCATCGAGTTCGTGGATGACCCGGGCCAGGTCGGCGATGTCGGCATCGTACATACGTTTCTCCCGAGAGATACGTTACCACGCCTCCACACGTCGTGCCAACGCGCGGTTACAAAGCAGCTCTCATCTTGGAGATCAGACGTCATTGGCACGCTTCTCTTTGAACTACCTCCGGAACGAAGAACAAAACGCTAGGCTCCGCTGCGCTACGCAAACGCATTTTGTTTTTCGTTCCGGACACGGCTGGTGAAAGACACCTCCAATCAGCCGTCTGATCTCCAAGATGAAAACTGCCTGTTGTTTTACAGAGACAACGTCGACGGAGGGCTCGTAGCCCCCCATCGACAATAAGAGTTGCCGGCACTTATACGTCGCAGTTCCCGGCCATACAGGCGAGTTCCTGCGCGGCGGTTGTGAGGTCGCTCTCTTCATACCGATAGATCTTCGAATAGTCGATCTCCGGGAACGAATCACGCCGTTCCCGGTACTCCGTTTCCGAGATCTCCTGATACGGCATCTGCTGGTACTGGGCGTCGGAGTGCGGCAGGAATGCCATACCCCCGATCTTGTCCTGGTGTTCCCAGATCCAGCGGATCAGATCGAGTACCTCGTGCGGCTTGTAGGTGATGGTAACGCTCGGGTTGTGTTCCGTGTAGCACTGGCGGTTCTGGAGCCAGTACTCGCACTGCTGGAGGGCGGTCCGATCGGTCCGCGTCTTCGCCTCCGCCGGTGACTCAACGG
>JANQHT010000013.1 GCA_028282545.1 Spirochaetales bacterium | reverse complement strand
GGATTTGGCAGTGAGTGGCATGACGATGGTGATTGTCACCCACGAAATGGGCTTTGCCAGAGAAGTAGCGAACCGGATTCTGTTTTTGGATCAGGGTCGTGTAGTAGAGGATGCGCCCCCAGATGTGTTTTTTAGTACACCCAAGAGCGATCGCGCCTCCCAGTTTTTGGACGCATGCGCGCGGAGTAGCAACGCGCTCGCCGATGAGTACCACACGCTCGATTCGACAGATTCTTTCGCCGCCGATCCTGACCGGAACAGTCGTTCTCCTCGCGATTGTCGCGATTGGTGCGGGCCGGGTGGTGGAACGCTACCTGGTTGAAGAGGCGTATCGGAGTCTCGAAGAGCAGTTGGCGACGGTGACGACACTCTTCATGGTCGCGCCCGAGTCCGTAACTTCGCCAAACGCCCTGGAAACGGTCGGCAGACGTTCGGGTATCGTACTGTTTTCGATATCACCGGATGCCGCTGCCGACTCTCGCCTGCCGGACCTCAGCGAGTACCGGTCGTCTGTTTTGCAGACGTTGGCGGTCGCCCGTCTCGTCACCGTCGCGCGCAATGGGCCGCCACCGTTTCGGTCCGGCGAACCCTTCATCGTTGCCCGGGCCGCCGCCGGTCCCTCCGGAACACGCTTCTTTGTGGCGATCCGTGAGTCCGGCGGCGTACGGGCGTCAATTACGCGTATTCGGCGCTTGCTTGCGATTTCCGTCGCGGTGCTCACCACCGCTTTTCTCGCCCTGGCGTACCCGGCGCTCAATATCCTGACCGCACCGATCCGGCAGCTGATTGAGCAGTCGGCGCAGTTCGCCGCGGGGAACCTGGAGCGCCGCAGTCGCATCTGGGCGCCCCGTGAGTTAAAACAGCTTTCCGACAATCTGAACGACATGGCGACCCAACTGGACGCGCGGATCGAGGCGATCCGCAACCAGCGCAACGAACTCGATACCGTTCTGGCGACGATGTCGGAAGCGCTCGTCCTAGTTGACGGTGAAGATCGGATTCGGACGATGAACGACGCCGCGCGACGTCTCTTCCTCACCCGGGAAGGCGAGTCACACCGGCCCCTTTTGGTGACCGTGCGGAACGCCGAGGTGGCCGACCTGGTTCACGAGGCACGCCTGTCGGAAACGTCTTCCGAACGGTCAATTACCCTGTACCGGAGCGAACCGGTGGATCTCCACGTCCGCGCCACTCCCTTGCAACTCGGTGAGGAACAACTGGTGCTGCTGGTTTTTACCGACGTGACCCGGTTAAACAGACTGGAACGAATCCGCCAGGATTTTGTCAGCAGCGTTTCCCACGAACTCAAAACGCCGATCACAGCGATCCAGGGGTTCGTCGAAACACTCGCCGACGGCTCGTGCAAAGACCCGGAACAGTCCGATCGGTTCTTCAAGATCGTCCTGACTCACGCTCACCGACTGGGAGCGATCGTCGAAGACCTCCTGCAGCTTTCTCGCATCGAACAGAACGAAGAGGTCATCGAGACGGAGCCGCTTCGCGTTGAAGAGATCGTTCATGCAGCACGATTTGCCGTGGACGCGAAAGCGGCCGAGCGGAAGGTGCGGATCCACGAGGAGTACGCCGGTTCACCCGAGTGCATCGGCAACCGGGGACTGCTCGAACGGGCCGTGATCAACTTGGTTGACAACGCCGTAAAGTACTCGCCGGAAGGCGGCGCCATATCGATACGGTGTGTCAACCGCTCCGATCTGTGTTCAATCGAGGTAAAGGATGAAGGCCCCGGGATTCCGCGGTCCGAACGGGAACGCGTGTTCGAACGGTTCTACCGAATAGACAAGGCGCGGAGCCGCGATCTCGGCGGAACGGGGCTGGGCCTGGCGATCGTCAAACACGTTGCCCGCGTGCACGGGGGAAACGCCTACGCTCGAGATCACGACGGCGGTGGATCCGAGTTCGTCATCGAGATACCCCAGGTCAGATCAGCGACGCCAGTACAAACTGCGCTGCACCAATAATCGCCCCGATTCCGGCGCCGAATACGTTGATCCACTTCAGATGACGTCGCAGAATTCCCATGAGCAGTTCTTCCACCTCATCGACGGCGAGGCTGTCGATCTTCCGGACAACCATACCGCCCACGTCCAGACGCGAAACGAGCGGACCGACCCCGCGTCTGAGCGCCTCCAGGGCGAGCCTGGCGAGCATGTGCAGATTTCCGTCGGTGAGGAGGCGGTCGGCTCCGAGAACGGCCCCGAGGGAACGGTCCGGATGGTGCTCAACGATTCCCTTGATATGGCGGGCGGCGCTTCGCGCCGGTGCGCCGTTTTCGAAGGCCTTCCGCAGAAACCGTACCAGGTGGGGAAAGAGTGAGGTGATCATCGCATCGAAATCACCGACAAGGGCCGACAGCGTTGTATCTCTGTTTTCCTTGAGCCACTCCTCGACCGCCGCCCGAATGCGAAGACGGTTCTCCTCTTCGCCCAGGGAACGATCGAATTCACGAATGGCGACATCGACGATTTCGGGCATCTTGATCTGCATTTGCCGCTCGTATTGCCCGGCTGTAACCATGAGTCTCTGGAGCGAACTCAACTGGTCGATTGCGAATGATAGGATACGCCGACCGTGGCGGCTTAATTCACGCCGGGCGTGGGGAGCCCGCAGGGCACGCAGAAGCAGTTCTTTACCTTCGTCGAAGTGCGTGTCGAAAAAACGCAGGTAGATGTCCCGGCTGGAGAAAGGTCGCATTTCGCCAAGGAACGAACGCGCCCCTTCACTTCCACCTGTATCAAGAGACTCGATGATGTACTGGACCCGCTCCGGTGTTATCACGACCGTGAGCACCCGCTCCACCAGTTGGGACACCCGCCACGTTCTTTCGACTTCCGCAAAGGGAGTTGAAAATACCCGGCGTAGCGACTCACCGATTGCCCCCTGGAGCGATGGGAGGAAGTCCTCCTCGGCGATTCGGGTCAGCAGAACATCTTCGGTCAGGAGTTGTCGACTCACCATCCGGGCGATGTTTCGCGCCAGTTCGTGACGCCTCCGCGGGATTATCCCGGGGGTAAAGGGAATGCGGATGCCCGCTATGCGCCACTCACGATGCGGGCGGAAGATCATTCGGATAGCGAGGGCGTTGGTTACGTAGCCGATTATTGCGCCAAGAAGCGGCGGCAGGACCCAGGGCAGGAAAACGTCAATGGTGAGCGTCAATGTGCATCGTCCAGGTAGGTGCCCCGCGCGTTTGTCGCCTGCGCGCGAGAGGCAAAGGGGCGAATGTGTCGCGCTTCGACCCAGCCGACCCTCTCGCCGGCGCGAACCTTGCTCCAATCGCGACGATCCGATTCGGAAACGACCTCAACGATGTCCCCCTGGCGGAGAAAGAAATCTATCTTGCCGTCGGGGGCCGGCTCGGGAAAAACTCGAACGTAGTCCGGCAGTACAAGCGCATACCCCGCCCGGATGGTCACTATGGGAGTTCGCGGGAGAACCAGTTCCGCCGGTTCCTCCCTGCTGCACGATACAGCGAGTACGAACACGGCACCGGCGATTGCGGCTCGGGATGCTCGCACCTCACATCTCCCGGAGCCGGGTGATCTCGTCTCGTACTAGGGCGGCCTGTTCAAACTCGAGGTTCTTGGCGTGTTCGAGCATCTCCGCTTCGAGTACTTTGATCAGTTTCTGCCGCTGCGTGGGAACCAGCGTGTTGTAACTCTTCTTGAGCACTTCCAGCGCCTTTTCCTGGTCGTTTCTTGTCTCCTCGTCGCGTCGCTCCAGCAGATTCTGAACAGCCTTTCTGATTCCCTTGGGCGTTATTCCGTGCGCTTCGTTGTACTCCCGTTGTACGCGCCTTCGACGGTCCGTTTCGCCGATCGCCTCACGCATCGCCTCCGATTCGCGATCGGCGTACATGATGACGGTGCCGTTGACGTGGCGGGCGGCGCGGCCGATCGTCTGAATGAGCGACGTGGCGGACCGAAGGAATCCGATTTTGTCCGCGTCGAGGATCACCACCAGAGACACCTCGGGGAGGTCCAGCCCTTCCCGGAGGAGATTGACGCCCACCAGGACGTCGAAGACTCCCGCCCTGAGGTCTCGGAGCAGTTCCACCCGTTCGATCGTCTCAACCTCCGAGTGCAGGTACCGTACCTTGACTCCCATCCCGGCAAGGTAGTCGGTCAGGTCTTCCGACATCTTTTTGGTGAGGGTCGTCACCAGTACGCGCTCCTTGTGGTCGATCCGGGTTCGAATCTCGCCGTAGAGATCGTCAATCTGGCCGTCCGTAGGGCGAACAACGATCTCGGGATCGAGGAGTCCCGTGGGGCGTATCAGCTGCTCGACCGTTCGATCAGATTGTTTGATCTCTTTGTCACCGGGGGTGGCGCTCACGTAGATACATCGATCGGTGAGCGACTCAAACTCGGAGTCGATGAGCGGACGATTATCCAGCGCCGAAGGCAGACGAAATCCAAAGGCGACCAGGGATTCCTTGCGGCTGCGATCACCGGCGTACATGGCCCGAATCTGGGGGACCGTGACGTGCGACTCGTCAATGATGGTGAGGAACGTGTCCGGGAAGTAGTCCAACAGGACCGCCGGGCGTTCGCCCTCGGCCCGGCCGCTCAAGTGGCGCGAATAGTTTTCGATTCCGGGACAGTAGTTCATCTCGGCGAGCATCTCGATGTCGTATTCGGTTCGCGACTTGATACGTTGCGCTTCAACCAGCTTGTTCTCGTCCAGGAAACGCTGGTGGTGCACCGCGAGTTCGTCGCGAATTCGGTCGACCGCGCCGGCGATTTGGTTCTCGGGCATGACAAAGTGCTTCGCCGGGTAGACGAAGAGCGTTTCCTTCTCCTCCACCGTCTTTCCCGTGGTCGGATCGATCAGGCGAATGGCGGCTACTTCGTCCCAATCGAGCTCGATCCGGAACGCCGACTCGAGATACGCCGGATGGATCTCTATCACGTCTCCACGGATTCGAAATTTGCCGCGTTCCAGTACCGTGTCGTTCCGCTCGTACTGCAGGTCGATGAGTCGACGCCGGAGATCCGCAATATCAACGGGTGATCCACGGTCTATCCTGACCCGCATGTCGCGGTAGTCGCGCGGACTGCCGAGGCCGTAGATGCAACTCACCGTTGCAACAACGATGACATCGGGACGATCGAGCAAGCTCGTGGTCGCCGAAAGACGGAGGCGATCGATCTCGTCGTTGATCGATGCATCTTTCTCGATGTACAGGTCCCGGGACGCGACGTACGCCTCCGGCTGGTAGTAGTCGTAGTACGAGACGAAGTACTCAACGGCGTTTTCCGGGAAAAACTCCGCGAACTCCCGGTAGAGCTGCGCCGCCAGCGTCTTGTTGTGGGAGACTACCAGCGTCGGGAGTTGGACCTTCTCGATGATATTGGCCATCGTGAAGGTCTTCCCCGATCCCGTGACACCACGGAGCGTCTGATACCGGCTGCCCTCGGTGACGCCCCGTGCGAGGAGTTCGATGGCTTGTGCCTGGTCGCCGGCGGGACCAAAGGGGGCGCGAACGGTTAACCTTGGCATCGCGTCAATCCCACTCGAACTGCGCGGGCCGCTCCGAAAGCTCCACTTCGGTGCTCATCCTCCGGCGACCGCGAATGAACTCAACGACGACTGTGTCGCCCGGGGCGTTGTCTTCCAGCGCTTCGTACAGATTTGCAACGGACGCTACCGGTGTTCCGTCAACGGTCGTAATGATGTCACCGCCGAGGTAGATGACCGTGCGGCCGTAGCGGACACCGCGTCTCGAGTCGCCGCCGCGAATGCCCGCACTTTCGGCGTTGCCGCCGCGGGAAATTTCACTGACGAGAACGCCTGACGACACCGGGAGGTTTGCGTAGTCTACGAGTTGCGGGAAGAGTTGCCGCGGTACGATATCGATCCACCCCCTTCGAACGGTCCCGAATTCGATCAGATCGGGCACCACGCGCCGAGCGGTGTTGACCGGAACCGCAAACCCGATTCCCACGGAACCTCCGCTGGGTGAGTAGATCATCGTGTTTATCCCGACCATGTCACCGGACATATTGAGAAGCGGCCCTCCGGAATTGCCCGGGTTGATCGAAGCATCGGTCTGGATCATGTCCCGAATCACCAAGTTGTTCCGCGCTTTCAGGGGCCGCCCAAGACCGGACACGATGCCGGTTGTCAACGTACGCTCAAGGCCAAAGGGATTCCCGATTGCCAGGACGCGCTGGCCCACCTGCAGCCCCTCCGAGTCGCCGAGCGGTATGACATCAACGTCGCGATCGTCGGGATCAAAGGTAACGACGGCGAGATCGTTTTCGGGGTCCACGCCGACCACCTCCCCCTCCAACCGCGAACCGTCGTAGAGCGTCAGGAAGACTTTGTACGCATCTTCAACAACGTGCTGGTTGGTGAGGACGTACCCCCGTTCATCGATTATGGAACCGGAACCGGTCGTTCCTTGCCGCGGGATCGGCTCCAAAAACCAGTTGTACGTGATCGTTTCGGTAGTGATATTGACCACCGCGCGGTTCCGGTCCTGATAGAGCGCGATCGTGTCCCGCTCGACCTCCGACAGGGAAACGGGCAACACCATTGACGCGGGCGGCGCCGTTGCCGGCACCGGCTCGTGCGGCTTGATCGCTACCTGCGCCGCCCAGAAGCCGCCGGACGCCGCGAAGAGAGCAACGGCGGTCATCAGAATTATGTGATTTCGACTCATCCTTGCCGCCAGTATACGAACGAAGCGGGTCACCTGCCAAGAAAACCGATCGCTCCAACGCTCCGAAGGGCGCCCGCCTCGAGGATATCCTCCTCGCTGGGGCTCTCGTGCCCCTCTATGTCGGCGATCGTCCGGGAAACGACGCGCACCGCGTGAGTCCCGCGCTCCGATAGCGAGTGTGCCCGGGCGATGTCTACCACGATCCGTCGCTGCCAAGGCTCCGACAACAACTCATTTGAATCACGCTCCGTCACCCGGGCATTCGTTTCGAACGGCTTCCGGGCGTAGCGAGCCGCCTGCCTCGCCCGTGCCCGGGCTACCGTGTCGCGCAACGTGTCGTGACAGATCCCGCCCTGTGCATTGCCCCGTTCGTCGTCGAGTTCCGTTCGGACCCGCACTTCTATCCGATCGAGCAGGGCGGCCCCCATTCGACGCCAGTGTCGCTCGATATCTGCGATTCCGCACATGCAGCGGCTCCCCTGGAGTCCGAGTTTTCCGCAGGGACACAGGTTGGATGTGACAATGAGCAGGAAATCGGACTGGAACCGTACCGCGGCACCGGCGCGGACGATAGTGGTGGAGTACGTTTCCAGCGGTTCCCGGAGGGCCTGCAGTACCCGCGGTCGAAACTCGGTCGCCTCATCGAGCAAGAGAACGCCGTGATTGGCAAGCGTCAGCTCACCCGGGGCAAGCAGCCTTCCCCCGCCAACCATACCCTCGGTAGTGGCGCTGTGGTGAGGAACGCGGAGGGGACGGCGCGTACTCAGGGCTCCGCCGGGGCGGTCGATTCCGCGCATGGAGTACGCCCGGGCAACGGACAAGGCGTGTTCGGCGGAAAGGCGGGGAAGGAGAGTAACGATACGACGGGCAGCCATCGTTTTTCCCGTTCCCGGCGGTCCCGCGAGCAGGAGGTTGTGGCCTCCCGCGGCACAAATCACGGCGGCTCGCTTCAACAGCGGTTGTCCGATCATGTCATCAAAACTCGGTTCCCGCTCGCCGGAGGAATCCCTCGTGACGGGGGCGATCGTTTCAGCGTCCCGTGGAAACGTGGCCAGGTCGGACAGGTGGGCGACTAAAAACGCCCTCTCGCATACACCGGCCACCCGCGTTCGATCCCCCCGCGCGAGAAGGTACGAGCCGATCCCCACCTCCTTCGCCGCCACAACGGCAGACAGGACGGCCGGTACCGGCGAAACGGTGCCGT
This sequence comes from Spirochaetales bacterium, assembly GCA_028282545.1. Taxonomy (GTDB): domain Bacteria; phylum Spirochaetota; class Spirochaetia; order DSM-27196; family Alkalispirochaetaceae; genus JANQHT01. The sequence continues at coordinate 8,800 of JANQHT010000013.1, read as the reverse complement.
CCAACGCCAACTCGCCAAATACGAGCAAGGGACCCGGGAGCCTCAATTGTTCGTCCTTGATGAGAATCGCGACGGCGATCGCAAGGTCAAACCCGGCACCGCGTTTTGCGACCGCCGCCGGTGCCAGGTTGATGAGGACCCGTTGCCTGGGATAGCGAAACCCGCTGTTACGAATAGCGGCCCGAACGCGTTCCCGTGATTCCCGGATTTCGTGTCCCGGCAGCCCAACGAGATCTGTGCCCGGGAGGGCATTTCGGAGGTCAACCTCTACCCTTACGATCGCCCCCAACGGCCCCGTCCGGGAAAAACAGAACACCGCGCCTGCCACGTACACCGTAGGCGTGAGTACGGCGCCGTGATTGGACCCTATCTGTTTCTGGCGATCTCTTCCTGGACGAGCGTGTCACACATCTCGTTGAACTCGTTGCCTGAGTGGCCCCGAACCCAGCGCCACTTAGGCGCAACGCGACCATTGATCAAATCGAGCTGCTGCCACAACTCGCGGTTCTTGACGGGTTTCTTCGCGGCGGTTTTCCAGCCATTGCGTTTCCACGTATAGATCCACTCGGTGACGCCCCGCTTGACGTACTCGCTGTCCGTGACGATTTCCGTCCGCGCTCCCGGTTCCGCCTCGGCCACGAAGCGGAGCGCGCTGATCACCGCCTGAAGCTCCATTCGATTGTTCGTCGTGTTCCCATCGAAGCCGCTGTGGCACCGCACGACGTTCCCCGTCGAATCGACGATGCAATACGCCCACGCGCCGGGGCCCGGGTTGCCGTGGCAACCACCGTCGGTAAATATCTCCAATAATTGGTCCAAATCTCTGTATCAATACTCCTGTTTAATTTCTCTTGACGTGGATGATACGCCGTTGTATCGTTGGATACAAGATCAACAAATGGACATAACGGGACTTTCATCTGCAATCCAATCGAAACAGGAAAGCGAGATTGAACTCGCACACCTGGCAAAAATCGTTCGAGCCCCGCTGTTCAAGACCGAAACGACCAAGACGGTGCACCCCTTTTCCATTGTATCGATCAAGGACTTTCCCGACGCGGGATACCTGGCCACACCGGCGAAACAGATTTTCCTCGACCAGAGCGCAAATCGAGCGGAGCGTTTCACGGTTCGTCCACACGACTTTCTGGTTACGATCGTCGGAACGATCGGTCGGGTAACGATCGTTCCCGACGGGTGTGGACACAATTGGATTCCCGCGACAAACATGCTTCGACTTCGTTTTTCGGTACGGGCGAAAGAGCGGGCAATCGCATTGTACGCGTTTTTCAGATCACATCTGGGTGACGCGACCTTGAACGCCCTCGTCCACGGGACTTCGATCCCGTTGGTTGCGAAGGGGCCATTCTCTGCGATTCGAGTACCGGCGTTAAACGAGCGCGTCGAGCGCGAGGCAGCCGAGCTGTGGGAGCGGGAACGAACACTCCACGACGAGGGCCGCCGCATGATCGAGGCCGCGAAAGGCGTGTTCGATTCGTTCCTTTCCGGATAGCACTAACCGGCGATGAGTTGCTGCCGGTTTGCGAATTCCTGTAAATCAGAGAAGATCGTCGTGAACCCGAGCATCAGGTACACCGGCCGGTTTTCGGAGTTCACCGGCAGCATCAGCCACGATGACAGGTTGGCAAGGCGAGTCGACAGACACGTGTCGGTAAAACCAAGGAACTCTCCGGCGGGACGTTTCAACAAGGCTACTCGCGAGAATCGCATTACGTTTCGAACCATGTCATTGTCCGCAGATAGGTCCATCAAACCGGAGCACTCTTCGGGTAATCCGATTGAAATACCGCCGTGATACACGTTGTCGGTAGATTCGAAGATCACCGCAGCTCGGGCGTCGAGTCGACGGCTCATTCGAATCAAGGCGCGATAGACGCGTCGCTCTCCCATATCGGTGTGGTCGATATTGTTCGACTCGTCCAGGATATCGTCCAATTCCGGAAGAACGACGCGCTGGTCTCCGAGAAGCCGGTTCGAAGGGCGGTTTTCCTGACGGTCTACTCCATCTTCGTCGAAAGAACCAAAATCGAAAGCGTCGCCGAAGAGGTCTTCGATGCCCCCACGCCGGCGGTTCTCGACAACTTCGTCGACCAGGTTCAGGAGTCCCGTATCGAGGTGGAGATCCCGAATGGTGTACGCCCGGGCGATAACCCGCGGGACTCCTTCGCGCTCCTCAATAACGTTTTCCCGGTTCGTCATCAGTAGTACGAAATCCTCCAGGTCCATGATCTGATGAGTGGGTCCGTTCTCGATACCGCGAATTCGAATGTTCTCAAGGCCCTGTGACATTCCCGCTGCCACAAAGAAGTCTCCGATGTTGCTGACGTTGGTAGTTTCCGGCACAACCCGTCCGCCGAAACCGTAACCGGCTGAAAGAAAATCGCGCCGAACAACCGGGAGATCCTCGGACTCGGTCAGCTCCGCCGCCGGCGCGTCCACCTCCTCGGCTTCGTCCAGCGGTTCGAGTTCTTCAAAAGATTCGATCGGTTCCACGGCCTCCGGTGGCGCCACCACCACAGTTGCCTCGGTCTCTTCGACTTCTTCCACTTCTACCGGTTCGCCCAGCGGGGCTGCTTCGGCCTCCCCGACTTCGTCGAGCGCTTCGACCGCCTCGATCTCCTCAAATTCGTCAAGTTCGGCGACCTCTTCGATCTCCTCTACCTCATCGAGCTCGGAGATCTCCTCCACTTCCACCGGTTCACCCAGCGGTGCCACTTCAGCCTCCCCGACTTCGTCGAACGCATCGACCGCCTCGATCTCCTCAATTTCATCAAGTTCGGCGACCTCTTCGATCTCCTCTACCTCATCGAGTTCGGAGATCTCCTCCACTTCCACCGGTTCGCCCAGCGGTGCCGCTTCAGCCTCCCCGACGTCGTCGAACGCATCGACCGCCTCGATCTCCTCTACCTCGTCGAGTTCCGAGACCTCTTCCACCTCTACCGGTTCGTCCAGCGGGGCCGCTTCCGCCTCTTCAAGTTCGTCTAACTCGGCGACCTCTTCGATTTCATCGATTTCGGTCACCTCTTCCACTTCTACCGGTTCCGTGGGTCCTGCAGAAGAATCGGAGGCGAAGGACTCGACCATCTCCAGGGCTGTATCGTCAATAACAAAGAGTTCGGTCGGCGACTCGCCCCGCGGCATGCCGCCCGGTACTTCCCACGATTCGAGGTCCGTGTCAACCGGCGGTTGTTCGGCCGCTTTGTGTCCCGTGGATACTTCGGTGAAAACAACCTCCGCGGGTGGTACGGGCGCCTCATCGCGGACCAATGTCGCCTTCTCGTCAGGAACCGAAATGGCACCAACGAATTCGTCCTCTATCTCATCAAGTTCGGCGACCTCTTCGATCTCCTCGATCTCGGCAAGTTCCGAGACCTCTTCTACCTCCACCGGTTCGCCCAACGGGGCTGCGTCCGCCTCTTCAAGTTCGTCTAACTCGGCGACCTCCTCGATTTCGTCGAGCTCAGCAACCTCTTCGATCTCCCCAACCTCGTCAAGTTCCGAGACCTCTTCCACCTCTACCGGTTCGCCCAACGGGGCTGCTTCGACCTCCTCGATCTCGTCGAGCTCAGCAACCTCTTCAATCTCCTCGACCTCGTCGAGTTCAGCGACCTCTTCCACCTCTACCGGTTCGCCCAATGGGGCCGCTTCGGCCTCTTCAAGTTCGTCTAACTCGGCAACCGCTTCGATTTCCTCGACCTCGTCGAGTTCGGAGACCTCTTCCACCTCCACCGGTTCGCCCAACGGGGCTGCGTCCGCCTCTTCAAGTTCGTCTAACTCGGCGACCTCTTCGATTTCCTCGACCTCGTCGAGTTCAGCGACCTCTTCCACCTCCACCGGTTCGCCCAATGGGGCCGCTTCGGCCTCTTCAAGTTCGTCTAACTCGGCAACCTCTTCGATCTCCCCAACCTCGTCGAGCTCGGAGACCTCTTCCACCTCCACCGGTTGCGGTGCTTTTCTGGGCCGCTTCCCGGGCGACGGTGCCGGTATTCCACCGGCCGGTTCGGCATCGGTGTCGACCACGCGGCGGACCGTTACGGGGCGGTCAGCGTACTGCTCAAGGGTTCGTTGGATAATCGATTCAATCTGGGCGAGACTCACCGGTTCCAGTTGGGCGGTCTGACGGCCGGTTGCACCCATCATTCTGTGCAACTCTTCCCAGCCCGCTTCGAGATAGGTGTCGATCTTCCGGCGACTCTCGTCGCTGACGCGGCCGATACCGCGCTGCAGTTGTCCCTCGATTCGCTCCCGGCGCGAACCGAGTTCGCGTTTCCAGACTTCCGCGTCTATGGCGTGACCTTCGCGGATATAGTCGCGAACGATTGATTGTTGAAACCGCCGGAACCGTTCGCTCACCACGACGACGGGGTCCTGGCGGATGTTCAGAAGCAGGTGTGCGGCGAGGAACACGGTGAGGAAGAGAGCCCCGATCAGGACGTAGTGGAGAGAATCCGCCATCTGCAGATCCTGCTGGTCTACCAGGTACACCAGCGGCGGTACACCAGTCGATTCGGCGATGGAGACGAGTACCAGTTCCTCGCCCACCTCGCTCTCGATCGTACGGGCGTCCACGTCGAGCTGGAGTGCATCGTCGATTACCGTGAGCGTATCGGATGAGAAGTGGCGTCGGCCGTTGACAACGATCGACCCGCCCGGGGTGAAGAGGACACGGTTTGACGGTCCGATGATGTCGTTTTGAACGAACGTTCGATACAACCCGGATAGGCGTATCCAGGCGACGAGGAATCCCCGCGGAACGTTGAACGTGTCCACCACTGGGAGCACCACACGGAGAGCGCCCCTCGTGGTGTCCCAAAGCGAGGTAGGCGCGTTCAAGAGTTCGTCCAACGGCACGACCGGGGGTACCGCGTTATCGCGCGCCACGTACTCGACTCGGACGTCTGTTCGGTCCCGGACATCCTCAGCGAGCGTACTCAGCCAGAGTTCGCCGTCGTCGTTGTCGAGAATCCGCAGGAAATCGATCTCCGGATACCGGGCCTGCAGGTCCGCCAGAAGCTCCAGTTGCCGAAGCGAGTCTTCGCGACTCTGGTTGACGAGAAAGACGTTCCGGATTGCCGGATCGTTCACAAACGAACCGAGCGCCGATTGGAGTTCTACCAGGTAAGAACTCGAAAGGCTGCCTGTCTCCTCCAGGAGGGTGACTGCATTGTCGCGAATCCTCTGGTTGTAGAGGCGCTCGTCAACGTAGTCAAACAGACCGGAATATGCGACGACGGCAAACCCGGTGGAAACGAGTACAGATACGAGGATGCTGAGGAGTACCTTTTGCAGCGTCGTCATTCGTTCTCTAAACTATTGTCGACCATCAGAATCTGACTGTTTACCCGATTGCCGTGGCAACGATACGGCGGGGGCCGCCGGCATTTCTGTGTTCACACAGGTAGATGCCCTGCCACGTCCCCAGCGCGAATCTACCGCCGCGGATTGGAATCACCAAGGACGGCCCCAGAAGGGCACTTTTGGCATGGGCCGGCATATCATCGGATCCCTCGATAGTATGAACGTACTCAGGGTTTCCCTCGGGGACAAGAAGATCGAAAATCGTTTGAAGGTCAATGCGGACGTCGGGATCGGCGTTTTCGTTGATCGCCAGGGATGCAGATGTATGCAGGAGGTGGAGGTGCAGAAGCCCCTTCTCGAACGAGCTCAACCAGGGGAGATTGTACGACACCCGGTCGGTAATGAGATGGAAACCGCGCGGGAATGATCCAAGTTCCCACTGGTGTTGCTCAACGCGCATGCATCAGTCCGGGAAGTCGACGCGTCAGGGCCTGCCGAATCAGCTCAACGATCTCATCCGGTGCGTGCCTGTCCGTTTCAATTATCAGATCCGCGAAATCGTAGGAGTTGGTATCGATATTGTACAGGCGAACGTAACGGGCATGATCCCGCCGGTCTCGCTCCCGGGTTTGCGCCAAAACCTCTTCGAGTTCTCCGCCCTCTCGTTCACGAATCCGACCGGCACGAACGCGTTCGGGAGCGGTCAGGTACACCTTGAGCGTCGCCTCTTCAAGTACCCAGATTGCCAGGCGAGAGCCGAGTACACAACTCTGCCGGCGCGCTCGCCGAACCTGTTCACGATCCAGATGCAGATCCCACTTGTCGTCGGATTCCGCCATGCGGCACATCTCGTCGAATGTAACGCCCTCTTCCTCCGCCATGGTGTGAAAGGTGTAGTTGATCACCGGGACGGCAAGCCGTTCCGCGAGCATTCTGCTCACCGTGGTGTTTCCGCATCCGCTTTTTCCCGATATCGCCACGCGCACGTACTGATCCGCCATTTCTGATTTCCTACTCTACGTTCCGAACCTGTTCCCGAATCGACTCGAGTGCGTCTTTCGCCTCGATTACGGCGTGCTGGACCTCCGGAAGCAGCGCTTTGCTGGCCATCGTGTTGATTTCGCGGTTGATTTCCTGGCAGATAAAATCCAGCTTCTTCCCAATCGGGCCAACGGATTCCAGTGTCATCGCAAACAGGTTGAGATGACTGCGCAACCGCTTGAGTTCCTCGTTCGTGCTGTGTTTGACCACGAACGCTGCCGCTTCGTTGTAGATACGCGACTCTTCCATCTCGTCGCCCACGACGGCGCTGAATTTCTCGCGGATATTTTCGATGATTCGTCGCTCGGTCTCGACACCCTTCGATTCGAAGAGCGCTTCGAAGGAACGAATCCGGTTGAAGTTCGCTTCGATGTCCGACCGCGTCACCGCGCCTTCCCGTTCCCGAGCCGTATTGAGCGAATTCAACGCGCCATCCAGCAGGCGGAGAACGTGGGCTCGCACTTCATCAACGGAGCGACGGCGCTCACTCGTGAGTACACCGTCGATTTGCAGAAGATCGCCTACCGTTACACGTCCAGAGACACCGTCCCTTTGAGCGATCCGGCCGAGCAACTCGATTGCGGTGGCCACCGAATGCTCGTCCAGTCGAATATCGATCGCACTGGAGAACTCACGCACGCGTACTTGGACGTCTACTTTGCCCCGGCGGATGGCGCTCGAAACGTGAGATCGTATCTCCGGTTCAAGGGCTGCAAGATGGGCAGGCAGCCCCGGAACGACTTCGAGGTATCGATTGTTGTAGCTTCGGATTTCCACCGAAACGCTACGTTCGTCCTCGACGGACTCGGCAAAGCCATATCCAGTCATGCTCGTCATCACGCACGCTCCTGGAGCATCTTCGCAACGCGTTGACCGATCCGGAAGTTGTCACCCGCCCCCATGGTCACGAACACGTCCCCCCGGTGGAGAAGCGAAACGGCGAACTTCGCCGCGGCGTCGAAGTCAGGTTCGAACGTTGCGGACCGGTGGTGTTTCGCGATCGCCTGGGTCAGTTCCCTTCCCGTCGGTCCTTTGTCGGAGTGCTCGCGAGCGGAAGCGTAGATTTCGTTGACGATTACCACATCCGCGTCGGAAAAGGCCCGGGCAAAGCGCTCGAACAACGCTCGCGTTCGGCTATAGGTATGAGACATAAAGTCGACAACGATTCTGCGTCCGGGATAAAACGATCGATACCCCCTGAGCGTGGTTTCGATCGCAGTCGGGTGGTGGGCGTAATCGTCCAGAACAAGCACGCCCCGGAACTCGCCGACAACTTCACTCCGCCGTTTCACACCGGCAAAACGTTCCACACCCCGCCGGGCTGCGTCCCAGTCCACGGCGGTATCACCCACGAGTTCACGGACACCCATGGCCGCCCCTGCAATGTTAAGGACGGTGTGTTCGCCGGGGGTGTGTGTAGACCATTCGCCGGCAAACCCGGAAATGGAAAACCGCGATTCCCCCGTCGTTGAGGGAAGATCGGAGATGACTGCATCGGCTATTCCGGTACGGCCGTAGCTCATGAGTTTGACGCCGGGCCGCTCGGAGCGAACCTGTCGCGCCACTTTGGCAGCTCCGCCGTCGTCGGCGCAATAGATGAGCACCCCCTCCTCCGGCAGCCGGCGCGCAAATTCGACAAATGCGGTGGCCACGTCCCGGTCACTCGTGAAGTAGTCCTGGTGATCGCCTTCCACGCTGGTGATCAGCAACACCGACGGAGAAAACGCCAGGAAATGACGCCGGTACTCGCACGTCTCCGCCACGAAAAAACGATCCCCCCTGTGGAGGACCGCTCTGTTCCCGAAGTCCGTGACGGCGCTGCCCACGAGAACCGTAGCAGGTATGGATGCCGATTGTACCATTGCGCCGGCCAGCGCTGCCGTGGTTGTCTTCCCGTGTACACCCGCGACGGCAAGACTGGGCGCAATACGGGACAGCGTGCCCAGCGCTTCGGGATAAGAAAGAACGGGAATGCCACGACGCTCCGCGGCGACGATTTCGGGGTTGTCGTTCCCGTACGCAGCGGACCGAATCACGAGGTCCGTCTCGGGCGGGACGTGGCTTGCGTCGAATCCAACGGCCGGCCGGACATCAATTTGGTCCAGAATATCGTCGGTATAGAACCGGTCGGCCACGTCGCTCCCGGAGATGGAGGTGCTCCGGGCGCGAAGAATCTCCGCCAGTGCGGCCATGCCTGTGCCCTTGATTCCGACAAGGTGAACGTGTTCGAACGCGAAGAGGTCTATGTTCGCCGGTTCGAAGGCGGGAACGGTCATCGTCGCACCAGTGTAAACGAAACGGTAGTGCCGGTCACCCGGCCGCGTCGGATGCCGGCAGTTCGGCTAGTCCGCATTTCTCACGCGGGGTGAATGAGAAGGGGCTTTTTGGGAGATAGCGGTGGGAGTTTGTGCTGTCGGCAGCAGGAGAGCGGTGGGAGGCC
>JANQHT010000110.1 GCA_028282545.1 Spirochaetales bacterium | reverse complement strand
GTTCCCGTTTCGCGACGATCCTCCGGATCGAGTGAGAAGAGTTCACACCCCGCTCGTACCAGATCGCCGATCGACGCGTGTTGCGGGTTCGAGGCTACGGCGTCCATCCACCGGAGGGCGAGGGTAGCGAAGGGCGGGACAAACTCGGGCATGGGTGACTCACCGCGATACAACGGCATTGCTCGTTCGTTACCCCCGGACCTGTCGGTACAATTCGGATGCGTTTACGGGTATCTTTGCACCGTGGACGGAATAAGGCAAGACAACACTCACAATCGATTCTGCCTGGTCCCGGGAGGACCGGGCCTCCCCGTCGATTTTTATCGCGACCTGGTCGAGTTGGTTGAACCGCTGGGACGCGTCGAAAGCTATCGGCAACGGGGAGTGTGGCCGGCTGATCTCACCTCATTTCCGCGTTCGATTGCGGAGGCGGCGGAGGAACTTGCCGTCGCCGTGACGTCGATGACCGGCGGAGACGGCGCGAACGGGAGCGCCCCATATCTTCTGGCTCACTCCTTCGGCGTCGTGATAGCGATTGAGGCGCTCTGTACGGGGCTTCCCGTACGGGGTGCCATCTTTCTGAACGGCTTTTCGTCGGGCGAGATGCTCTCGCGGGGCATTCACAAACGCGTCGCTGCACTGCCGCCGGAGTTCCACCGCAGATTTCGCACCGTCAACGCACACGAAGGCGACTCTTTGGCGTCGCTGTTGGTCGACTACTGGTTCCCGCGCCACTTCTGCCGAGTTCCCTTCCCGGATGCCTTTACCGATGGTCTTGCGAAGTTCAACCAGGAGTACTGCGACTACTACCTGGGCCCCACACTCTTTGAGCCCGACGGCGCCGTCCTGAATTGGAACAGAGAGCGCGATTTGACGGGCATCGAGGTTCCGGTTCTGATCGTCGCGGGTGTACACGACTACTTCGATATGGACGACGTACGAGCGATGCACGCGGCTCTGCCGGATTCGACGCTCCATATTGGTAGGGACGCGAGTCACTCGCCGTGGATCGAAGCACCGGACGAGACGTACCGGGCGATCCAACGATTTGTGAGTTGTTCACAAAACGTGTAGCAAATACACGGATCGGCCGCCATAATGGTGAAAAGCCCCGGGTTTTCCCGGTTTTGGTGCACATGCGTGCCGAAAAACATCGGCAGAACACGGTACGCAATTTGCTAATTGTATAGCGAGCTAATTGTACGGCAAGGGGTGGCGGTGGAATCGGTACTGTTGGTGGACGACGAACCTGACGTTCTCGCGAGTCAGCGGAGTCTGTTGGAACTCAGCGGGTACTCGCAGGTTATCGAAGCGCGGAACGGTGACGACATGCGCGCAGCTCTCGCTTCGAACGGCGTTGATCTGATTCTTCTGGACCTCACCCTGCCGGGTGAATCGGGCGAAGAGTTGTTGAGCTTTCTTTCCGCCCACCACCCGGCGATCCCGGTGATCGTCGTAACGGGTGCATCAGAAATAACCACCGCGGTGCGTTGTATGCAGGCGGGCGCCTACGACTACCTGATCAAGGGACGGGACAGCGGTCGTATTCCATCGTCGATCCGAAACGCTCTGCACCAGTACAACACCAATCGGGAGAATGCGCTCCTGCGCGCGGCGCTCACCCGTCCCATCCTCGACCATCCCGCAGCCTTTTCCGATTTCGTCAGCCGGAGCGAGTCGGTACGACGACTCCTGGTCTATCTGGAGGCGCTCGCATCCTTGAACGATCCGATACTCCTGGAGGGCGAGACGGGGGTTGGAAAAGAGCTCGTTGCGCGTGGAATCCACCGTTCAAGCGGCGCCACCGGGGCGTTTGTGGCCGTCAATCTGGGTGGCCTTGATGACCAGATGGTGAGCGACACCCTCTTTGGGCACAAAAAAGGTGCGTTTACCGGCGCGAACGGCAACCGCGCCGGTCTTCTTCGAGAGGCGTCGGAGGGTACGCTCTTTCTCGACGAGATCGGTGAGATGTCGCTCGTTTCGCAGGCGCGCCTTCTTCGATTGCTCGACAACGGTGAGTTCCTTCCGCTTGGGAGTGACCGGATCGAATACGCCAGGGCGCGGTTTGTCTTTGCAACGAATCGAAACTTGGACGTTGAGGTTGAAAACGGTTCGTTTCGGCGCGATCTCTACTACCGAATTTCGACGCACCGCGTGAGAATTCCACCGCTCCGCGAACGCCCGGACGACATTGCGCCGATTCTCGACCATCTCGTGTCGGTGGAAACGAGACGAACGGGGCGCGCCGCACCTCGGTTGACGAGCGAGGATGGGGCGGCGATCGAACGGCTCACACTACGCGGCAACGTTCGGGAACTGCGGCAAGTCGTGCTGAGGGCGATCCTGGAGGGTAATTGGAAAACGGCGCTTCCTCCCGTCGTCGATTCCGCACCGCCCCACGACGGCGAACCCGCACGGAGCCGCTCCGACGATGGAGTGCATGATCAGGCGGCACACGACGGGGGCGTGCGATTCGGGGACACGCTTCCCACGCCGGAGGAGGTCGTTGTCGAGTTGTTGAGGGAAGCTGAGCGCCGCCACCCCGGGAGGCGATCCGACGCCGCCGCATCGATCGGGCTCTCCCCACAAGCCTATGCCAACCGGTGGAAGCGGCTCCACGAGGGGCACGTCGATCGGTAACCGATCACGACGGCCCCGCTTTTGCACGCATGACCTCCGGCGGGGAGAACTGCCGTTCGTGACTCCCTAATCCCTTGCCAATCGACTATCACGCGACTATGCTTCATGCCAGAAGGCACACATGGCCAACCAATCGAATGAATTGCAGCTCGTAACGTTCCAACTCGGCGCCGAACTCTACGGCATCGACATTATGGAAGTCAAAAGTATCGAGGAAACAAAGGCGGTCCGAACAATCCCGAACTCGCCGGGATTCGTGGAGGGTATTTTCAACCTTCGCGGAGAGATCATTCCCGTGATCAATCTTCATCGTCGATTCCATCTTCGCCGCGCCAATCTTACCGAAGAGGACAAGCTTCTCAGCGGGTTTTTGATCATTTCCATCGACAGCATGCTTGTGGCGATCATCATCGACAAGGTGTCGCGCGTGGTATCGATATCTGAAGATGAGATCCAACCGGCCCCGGAGATGCTCTCCGGGATCGGTGCTGAATACATCGAGGGAGTGGTTCAACGGGACTCCGGGTATTTGATCATTTTGGACACCGATCGACTCTTTGACGTCAAGGAACTCGCTCAGATCGAGTCAATCGCACATTGATTCAATGATTCCGCTCTACAGACCCACAATTCGGCGTGCCGATATGGACGCGGTTCTTCGTCGTCTCGCCGGCGATGCGATTGGAACGGGCGAATTTGCCCGCGACTTGGCTCGCAGCGTTGCGAAGTTTCTGGGACAACGCGACGGCATCGCCCTCAGGAGCGTGCGGTCGGCGCTTCTCTCCGCCTTTCACGTTCTTCAGCTCGGAAGGGGCGCACGGATCGGACTCTCCGCGCTCGCGCCGGCTTCGGGTTTTGCTGCGATCGCTCAGATGGGATGTGAACCGGTGGTCCTCGATGTTGGACCGGACCGGCCGATCCTCGATTCGCCGCTGAACGCCGACTACCAGGTGCACAGGCTCGACGCCCTGATCGTTGACACCCGTCTGGGATACGTCCCGGACCTGGAGAGTTTTCGCGAGCTGTCGATGCCGATCGTTGAACTCGTATCGGAAGGGTACGGGGGCTACATCGGAGACAGGCTCGCCGGTTCCTTCGGGGAGTGCACGGTGGTAGGCCTAGAGCCGGAGCACATTCTCACTTCCGGCGGGGGGGCAGTCTGCGTTGTCGGGAAAAAACGACACTACGACTCGCTCCGTGCCCTGTGTACCACCGATGATGACGCTCTACCGGACATGAATGCCGCTCTCGGCCTCGCCCAATTGGGTGAACTTCCGCGCTTCATCGAAAAGCGCCGGGAAACGCTCGCCAGGTACCACCGCTCGCTCGCCCGCACGAGGAACAGAACCTTCCTCCAAGCCGAAGACGGTGAGTGCGTCCATTCCGCTTTCCCGGTTCGGATAGCGGCGTCTCCCGTGGATGTGCAGAAGTATTCCGACCAACACGGCGTACGTACCGGCAGGTTGGGAACCGGGACAGCCCTCGACGTTGTGCGGTCCGATGCGTCCCGTAACCAGGAAGTGTTCAGCGGCACCGTCACGAACGCGATCTCTCTCGTGGGAAGCACCGTGGTTTTCCCATTGTATCCTGCCATGCGTGGTGACGAGATCAAGCGGGTCGAGCGTGTACTGGGAACGCTACCGTGAAACAGAGAAGCTTGAACCGCCGTTCACGGCTACAATAGAGGGGCGAGAACGATGGAAGTTGCGTCGGTTCTGATCATCGCGAATACCGCCAAAGAACCCGCTTCTACGATCGCGGCGGAAATCGCGAGCCGGTTAAACGATCGGGGGATAGCAACGCGGCAGTTTCTCTACCGGGGACAGGCGATCGATTTGCCGGATGACGAAACGTTTGACCTCGCGATCACCCTCGGCGGTGACGGCACGGTGCTCTTTGCGTCGCGCGTCTTGGCGGAACGAAACGTTCCGATCCTGCCGGTAAACCTCGGTGACTTCGGTTTTATCAGCGAAGTTGGACGAAACGAATGGGCCGAATCCTTTGACCAATACCTGGCGGGGACGATCGAGACGGGGGACCGGCTGGTTCTTGAAGTGTGCGTCCGCCGGGGCGAAACGCAGATCCAACACTCCCGCGGGCTCAACGACGCGGTCATCTCGGCGGCCGGAATATCGAAGATTGTTCGTCTTCGCGTTTTCCTGGGCGATCAACCCTTGGGAAGCTACCGGGCAGATGGGATCATCGTTTCCACTCCAACCGGTTCAACCGCGTATTCCGCAGCGGCCGGGGGACCACTGCTTCACCCGGAAATGGGGGCGATGATCCTCAATCCGATCTGTCCGCACACGCTTTCGCACCGACCGATCGTGGTTCCTCCGGATGAACTGGTGCGTATTGAGGTGGAACCGGATCAGCGGACGGCCGTCGTTCTGACGGTAGATGGGCAGAGCGAGTTGGAACTCCTGTCGGGTGATTGTATTTCCGTACGGGCGGCGGATCGCCCGGCGCGAATCGTGAGATCCGATCGGCGTACGTTCTACGAGGTACTTCGTAGTAAATTGAACTGGACCGGCGGTCCGAATGATTGAGCGCCTTACGGTACGCAACTTCATCCTCGTTGACGAGCTTGAACTCGAATTCGAGCGAGGTTTCACCGTCCTCTCCGGTGAGACCGGGGCGGGCAAGAGCGTCCTGGTGGGTGCGCTGAGGGTTCTCTTCGGCGAGCGCGCCGCCGCGGACCTGATTCGAAGCGGCGCGGAAGAGGCGCTCGTGACCGGCGTTTTTCGACCGGATCGGACGGACCCGGAGTTTCACCGGTGGATCGCGGATCGCGGAATCGAGCCCGAGGATGAGGCACTCTTCGTGCGGCGTGTCGTTCGTTCAAACGGCCGCGGCCCGATCTCGATCCAGGGCGTGCCCGTTTCCCGTTCCGATTTGGAAACCTTCGCCGGTTACTGTATCGACTTGCACAGCCAGCACCAGCACCAGTCGCTCTTCGTGGAGAAAAACCATCGCTTGCTCGTTGACCGTTTCGGAGGTTTGGAAGAGCGCGTCGCCACGGTGGGAGAGTCGGTACAGAGACTCGCGGCACTCCGGGCAAGGCTCGACGGTCTCGATCAACAGGCGCGGGATCGGGAGCGCGAAATCGAGATGCTCGAGTTTGCGATAGGTGAGATCCACGCAGCTTCGGTGGAACCGAACGAGGAGCGCACCCTCTCCGAGGAACGGGAACGGCTCGTTCACTTTGAACGCCTCTATGAGCACGTTCGCAGCTGTCTATCAGTGTTAAACGCCGACGACGGCGGTCTCGTGGCGCAGATAAAACAGGCCGCCCGCGAGTTGGCCGACGCGGCCGGGATCGATGCCGCGCTCTCGGATGCGGCGGCCCGGATCGAGAGTGCCGGCTACGAAACGGAAGATGTCGCGTTTTCCACAGCAGCCTACGCCCAAGAACTCACCTTTGATCCCGCGCGCCTTGAAGAGGTTGAAGAACGAATTACAACGCTCCGCCGGTTGAAGAGGAAATACGGCGATTCCGAGGAAGCGGTGCTGCAGTACGCGGATGAGGCACAGGCGAAGCTGTCCGATCTCTCCAACGTCGAGGAGAACCGCGAACGATTGACCACGGAGATACGCGCGCTCGAATCTGCACTGACCGACGCGGCGCGCACCTTGCACGATCGTCGTGCGGCCGTTGCCGCACAGCTCCAGGGGGCGATTTCGGAGGTCCTACGCGAACTCGCCATGCCCCACGCCGCCTTTGCCGTGGACGTCGCGCTGAAGCAATCGGGCTCCGGCGCACTGGTAATCGGCGCCTCCGGCGCCGACACCGTTCGTTTCCTCTTTTCCGCCAATCCCGGTGAAACGGAGCGTCCACTCCAGAAGATCGCCTCCGGTGGGGAGATATCCCGCGTGATGCTGGCAATCAAGAGCGTCCTCGCGGACAGCGATCGTATCGAAACGCTCGTTTTCGACGAGATTGACGCCGGAATCGGGGGTGAAGTGGCCGTGGCCATCGCCGGTCACATGCGAGACCTGTCACGGGCAACTCAGCTCATCTGCATCACCCACCTTGCGACGATCGCGGTTCGTGCCGATAATCATATCGTTGTAGAAAAGCAGAGCAGCGGTGGGCGAACGTCGATAGCGGTTCGTCCGGTCACCGGGGAGGAGCGCGAATTGGAAATAGCGCGGATGCTCTCCGGTGATGCCGGCGCTGAGGAGAGCCGAGTCCACGCGCAAGCGCTGCTGGAACGAAGCCGGGGTGATTAATGGGCAAAATTAGCAGCGAAGCCCGCCAGCAATACTTCGATCGAATCAAGACGTACAAACACGCCGCGGAAGCGATCATGCAGCGTGAAGCCAGTCTCGCAAAGATCGCGAAGATGGAAGCGGGCGGAGCGGGGTATAAGTATCTCACCCTCGCGAACGAACGATTGAATATCGCTTCGTACATGCTCCTTCAGAATGAACTCTCGATTTCGCTCCTGGGTGTCAAAAACGAGGCGTTTCTCAACGACGCGCGGAAGAGCTGTTACCAATCCGTGATCTACCTCGAAGAGGTTGTGACCGATTACATAGACGCGCCGTTTACCGACTACTCAGACTACCTCGAACAGATCCAGGGCTTCGTCGACACAAAGCGCTATGAACTCGTCCGTAAGCTCGGATTCACGATCCAAACGGTGGAAGACGCGTTTGGTGACAATTCAAAGTGGAAATGGTCCTTTGTTGAACTGGAGGGACGCTTCTCCGCCGTCGCAAAAAACCTGATCGATTTTAAAACACTGATCGCCGGTCTGGATCCGCGGGTTGATGGGTACGTCGAACGCCTGGCGCACCTGAACCTGGCAAAACGGATGCTGATGCAATCGGCAAACCGGTACCGCGAGAAATATGAACTCTCAACGCTTCGAATCGACGACTTCAAACGAGCCATCGATTTTCTGAGCGCGCTCAGGCGTGTTCACGTTGTTCTTGGCGAAGTGGACCGCGCGGAGGACGTGAAAAAGCAGTTGGAAGTCTGGAAAACCAAAATGGACACCGACGAACAGCGGGCGCACAAGACCAAAAAGTCGGCCCAGTAGTCCGTGCGCATCCTCGGACGAATCGTGCTCGTGATCGTTGCCACGCCGATGGCGGCGATACTCCTGTTGCCGCGGTACGCAGGCCCCATGACCCGGCTGGAAACCGTTGCGGTAGAACCCGTGGTCGAAACGATTGAAACTCCATTGGAATCGATACCGGAAGCCGCGGTACCCATCTCAACCGACCGGTGGGCGGCGGTTATCGGTGCGGACAGGGGTATCGTCGCGGCGGTGACGGGAACACGCATCGAAGCGGCGACGCTATCCGGATACGTCCTCCCGACCGGGGGTGGATACGTGTTTGTACAGTGGAACGGCGAACCGGGGGGGTACTTCTTCGTCCCTGGAACGGTCGGTACGTCGCGGGATGCCCTGTACATCGAGTCGCCCCGGCGTGACCGCATCGATCGGTTTTCGTTCGCCGGTGATGCGCTGGGACGTGTGGAGATTGGAAGCCCCTTGCTCTCTTCCGCGAGCTTTTCGAGCACACCCTACTACGTTGCAACCTTTCTCGGCGGAGAGATCGTCGTCGGAAACGGAGATATGACCGTCCTCCCTTCCCGGGGAGTCCCGGCGCTGGCGGCGCTCCAGTCCGACACGGGCCACCTCTTTGCGGCCTATGCCACGGACGCCGGACCGGTGCTGTACACCTATGGGACGGAACGCGGTGAGACTCGTTGGCGTCCCGTCGATGTGGGCGGCGAACCGACCGGTGGATTCCGCCACGCAATCGTCCCGCTTGACGCGGGGCGAATGGTCTGGCACACCGGTGCCGAGCTTGTCGTCATCGAGGTCGAACAACGGACGGGTGTTGTCGTACCTGGGGGTGTCAGAGGAGCCGTTTCGCAGGCGGTGCCGCTCGGAGATCGGGCCGTTGTCGTCGTCTACGGGTCGGAGAACCACGTCGGCGCGATCGTTGTCGTGCCGGGTCGCCACTCTACCGCTCGCATCGGGTGGGACGGTATCGGCGCTGTTGAGCGCTCCGGGCAGACGCTGTTTCTTGCGGGCGAACGATCGGTACAGGCGGTGCGGTTTGTCAATTCATAGAGCGGCGGTCACCTGGATTCTGCTGGTGCTTCCCCTTGTCCCGTCCGGAGCGTGGGAGTGGCCGGGAACGCCCGTCGCTGTCGGCGACGTTGCGGAATCTCCGGGTGTACCCATTGACGTTGATTCGGAAGGACTTCGTCCGGTCCACGACGGCGTACTGCTCTTCGTTTCAAACCGGCTTTTGGTGATCGATCACGGAGACGACCTGTGGTCGATCTACGCATTGCATCTTTCCGACCGGGCGGCGGCACGCCTCGCTTCGCCGCCCTTCGACGCGGCCGCGGGAGAGGCGCTTCTACTCCCTTCGGACCTCCGGGAACCGGTCATCTGGCTCAGTATGTGGGACCAGCGCACGCGACGGTGGGTAGATCCGAGACTCCTGCTCGCCGTTCCGGAGAGTACCGTCCAGAAAATCATACTCGTCGGGCGCCAGGAGGGGCGGATCGAAACGCTGGCGAACTTGGCGCCGGGTCGCGTTGAGTTCCTGATCGGTACTGGGTTTTCGAGGCTCGAGTCACCGCAGGAGATAGCACTGCTCATCAACGGCGAGACGATTGGTCGTGTGCGCCTGGATGAGATAGCAGGCGCACCGGTGCGCGATTTTCTCGGCGACCGATATCTCGAAGTCGGCTTGGGAACGCTCCGGGCCGGGATGAACCACGTCGAGGTTCTCGTGTTCGATTATGCCGGGAATCGACGCGTCCACGAGTCGACGCTCACGACGCGGCCGACGCCGTAGGCGATCACCGCCTACTTGACAGGTCAGAGTCATATTTCTCAGTATAAAAATGATGTATTTCAGGGGAGCCGAGTGATCCGGAAGCGCCTTGAAGAGCTCTCCTTTGAAGCTCTTCTGCAATTGGGGGCGAGAAACGACCTGGACGTGGATCCCGATATTGAGCGTGAAGAGCTGATTGAAGCGTTGGTGGATACGATCACCGAGATCCGGCGGGAACGCGACGCACGAACCAACGCCCCCGGGAAAATCGAACAGATGAAATTCGTTGTTCGATACGACGACGTGAATCCTAAGATACCGGGACCGTCGGATGACCTCACAATCCCCGAGGAGTATTCCACGACGCGCATCGCGCTGATGCTGCGGGACCCGCAGTGGGCGTACACGTACTGGGATCTCGCCGCCGGCAAGCGTGCGGAATACGAACACTCGGACCGGTTCGACGGCCTCTACCTTCGTGTGCTGCAACTCGAGGATGACCGCGACGAGGAACTTCAGATCAGTGATTCCTTTGAGATCCCGGTGACCCTCGCCGATTCGTGCTGGTATATCCACCTGCCGCGTCAGAACGCACCGTACCGAATTCAGTTGATTGGAAAGAACTATCATCGTCGGGAACTATTGGCGGTTTCAAACCGCGTACGTTCCCCGCGAATATCCCTCGCCGCGAACGGCGACCCGCTGTCGGAACGGGAGAGAAGGGTGCTCGCGCTGTGCGGTCTCGAGTTCCTTGATGTGAATGTACCGTTTGACGCGGGTCTGGATCGGATATTTCGTCTGTGAGCTCTTCCATTCTTATGCTCCAGGCGCACCTGCCTCTGGTTCGTCACCCGGAATATGACCGGTTCCTCGAAGAGCGTTGGTTTTTCGAGGCCCTTTCGGAAACGTATCTCCCACTCCTCCGGGAACTCCGCACCCTTGAACGGGAGCAGGTACCGTTCCGCCTTGCAATGAGTTTTTCCCCGACGCTGTCGTTTATGCTGACGGATGACTTCCTGCTCGACCGCTACCGGGCGCACCTCGAACGGAGCCTTCACTTGGCGGAACGCGAACTCGATCGGACCGCCGATTCGTTGCCCTTCCGGCGCAACGTCGAGATGTACCAGAACTTGCTTGAGCAGAATCTCGTCGACCTGGACGATATCTACGGGGGCAACATCCTCCGGGGATTCGACTACTTCTCAAAAAAGGGTTGGATCGAGATGCTCGCGACCTCTGCGACTCACGCGTTCCTGCCCAACTACCGCAACTATCCTGAAATCGTCCGGGCCCAGATCGAACTCGGTATCGACCAGTTTCACGCTGCCTTCGGTACCGCCGCGACCGGTTTCTGGTTGCCCGAGTGCGGCTATTACGAGGGGCTTGACGACATCCTCGTACGCATGGGGGTGGAGTACACCGTGGGTGCCTCGCACAGCGTCCTGTTGGGGTCCCGCGTGCCGCGAAACGGTCTATACGCGCCGGTCCGCACCAGGGCCGGGCTCGCGGTCTTCCCGCGCGACGCCTATACCGCACAGTGGGTATGGTCGTCCGAGCACGGGTATCCGGCCGATCCCAGTTACCGCGAGTTCTATCGCGATATCGGGCACGATCTCCCGCTCGACTACATCGGCCCTTTCGTCCAGGACGGCGAAGTTCGGATTGACACGGGGTTTAAGTACTATGCGATCACCGGCGATACCGACGACAAGATGCCGTACGAGCCCGACCGCGCCCGGGAGCGGGTGCGGGAACACGCCAGGGACTTCCTGGAACGCCAGACGGCGCATACAGAGCGACTGAAGCGTGAGATCGAGGCGGAGCCTGTCATCATGAGTCCCTATGACGCAGAGCTTTTCGGTCACTGGTGGTTTGAAGGGCCGCAATGGATCGGCGATCTGTTCCGTGTCGCCCAGGAGATGTGCGAAAACGGGGACTCCTGCATAACTATGACGACGCCGGCGGCCTATCTGAGAGGTGGCGACACCCTCCAGGTACTTGAACCGGGCTATTCCAGTTGGGGCAGCCGCGGCTACGGTGAGGTTTGGCTCGACGGCAGCAATGACTGGATCTATCGACATACACACATGGCGATAGAACGAATGGGCGAGCTGATAGCTCGATTCCCCTCGGAAACGGGACTCAAGAAACGTGCCCTGGACCAGGCCGCCCGGGAAGTGCTCTTGAGCCAGGCAAGCGACTGGCCGTTCATTCTGAACGCCCAGACGGTTGTTCCATACGCCCGCCGTCGTATCAAGGAACACCTCCACAATTTCACCCGTATCTACGAAGAGCTGTCGCGGGGCAACGTTGGGACGGAGTGGTTGACGACTCTGGAGAAGAAAACCCCCATCTTCCCGAACCTGGACTATACCGTACTCCGCCTGCACGCCTCAGATACGATGCGGCGCGTTCTCATCTAATTATCTAATCATCCGTTCAGTAGTTTTTCTCGTTTCTCGATTATCGGGTCCGTAATTCTGTCTACACTCGTTGACATCGCTCCATTCCGACGTAGAATAAAGAAGTGGGAAAAAGTGGGAACAAATAGGATTTAATGGTAAAAAGGGGATGATTACCGGTCAATACCGTAATACCATCGACGAAAAGAACCGTATCCTCGTGCCGAGCAAGATGCGTGCGGAGATTCCGGGAAACTCGTTGATCATTACCGCTGGAATCGACCGCTGTCTGTGGATGTTCCCCCCGGAAGACTGGAAACAACTATCGGACCAACTCATGGAGGCGGCGTCGCCGTTCTCGAAAAAAGCACGACTGCTCCAACGCCGGATCATTGCTCCGGCGCAGGAGGTCGACATCGACAAAGCGGGGAGGGTACTGATACCGCCGAGTCTCAAAGAGACGATCGGGCTGAAGAAAGAGTGCATTCTGCAGGGAATCAAGAAGTACATCGAGGTGTGGGACGTGGACGAGTACAACGCATATCTCGATGAGAGTGAGAGTGAGTTCCAGGAGGCGGCGGAAGAACTGGGAGGGTCCGTCTCGTTCTTCTGATGGAGCACGTACCGGTCCTGGCACGGGAGGCGGTCCACTGGATGGGTGGACTCAACAAGCCGGCCGTCGTTATCGATGCTACCGTCGGGGCGGGCGGCCATTCGTCGCTCTTCCTGGAACACCTTCCCGTCTCTTCACTTCTTGCAGTGGATGCAGATTTCGACATGCTGGAGCGGGCGCGGCAGCGCCTCGCTTCCGGCGCGCCTACGGTGTCGTTCCACAACATGTGGTTTGACGAGTTTTTTGCACAGTACGACGGTTTCGCGGATCGCATCTTCTTTGACCTTGGCGTGTCGATGTACCATCTGGGTCTCCCGGAGGGTGGCTTCTCTATCAAGAGCGACGGGGCACTCGACATGCGCCTGGATCGTCACAGGGGAAACAAAACCGCTGCCGACCTCGTCAATACGCGGAGTGAACGGGAAATCGCCGATGCAATCTTCGCCTTTGGTGAAGAGCGCCTCTCCCGCCGGATCTCGCGCGCAATCGTGAATCGCCGGACAAAGCGGCCCTTCGAAACTACCGGCGACCTGGCCGGGGTGGTTGCGTCGGTTGTGACCCGGGGGCGGGACCGCTCGGTCCGCGTCCGGCGCCATCCGGCGACCCGAACCTTCCAGGCGCTGCGAATCTGGGTGAACGATGAACTTGAACGGATCCGTCGCGCCCTGCCGCTCGCGGCGCAGCGCCTTGCGGTGGGCGGGCGCCTGGGTGTCATATCTTTTCACTCTTTGGAAGATCGGATCGTCAAACAGACCTTTCGAGCGCTCTCCACTCACGATCCCTCTCTGCCGATGGTAGATGTGAGGGAGGCGGCTCACTTTCGTCTCTTGACGAAAAAACCGATCACGCCGTTGGACGACGAGGTGCGTGAGAACCGTGCATCCCGGAGCGCGAAGTTGCGCGTGGTCGAACGAATCGGTGGTGAGGAGTAGCAGCGTGAACTCGAATGTGTGGCGACGGACAACGGTGATTCTCCTGATCCTCGTGCCGATGCTCTTTGCGGCGAACGTGATTCAGTCGTTCCGATTTTCAGCCGTGGAACGGCAAATCGAGCGTGATCGTTCCGCGATCGACGCGGCCATCGAACTCAACAAGCGGCTGATCGCGGGGATCGCCGGCCTGCAATCCCCCGCCCGGATTCGGACCGTCGCGAGCGAGCAGTTGGCCATGCGGCCGGTAGCTCCGGGGATGATGATCCATCTGTCTATTGGTAGCGGGGACAATGGGCGGTAGACGGGAGCTGTTCACCATCGACGATCTGCTTTCGTGGACCGGCGGCACGCTTGAGGCTCCGTTACAGCGGGCGAGCGCGCCTGTGGCCTCCGTTGAAGTCGACTCCCGTCACTGTACACAGGGTTCGCTCTTTGTTGCACTGCCCGGGGAGCGGACCGATGGACACCGCCACATCGGCGATGCGAAGCGTCGCGGTGCCGTGGCGGTGTTGGTCCAGGAGGGAGTCGACGGGGACGAGGCCGAAGGGCTTGCGGTAGTGCGAGTGGATAACTCCCTTGCGGCCCTCCAGAAGGCGGCGCGGGGCTTCCTGCAACGGTTCCCGGACGTTATCCGCATCGGCGTGACCGGCAGTAACGGCAAGACGACCACCAAGGAGATGCTGTACGCGATCCTTCGCGAGGAGATGCGGGCCTATGCGACCCCGGGCAACTTAAACTCCGATTGTGGGTTGCCCCTTGCGGTTTTCCGCATGCCCCGGGAGTGCGAGATCGCCGTGTTCGAAATGGCCATGAACCGCCCCGGTGAAATCGAGGAACTCGCGGAGATCTGCCGGCCCGATATCGCGGTCATTACCAATATCGGCACTGCGCATATCGGCATGCTCGGCAGTACCGATCGCATCGCGGCGGAGAAAAAACAGATAACGTCACGCTTCACCGGGAACGAAGTCCTCTTTATCCCCGACGAGGATGCCTACGCCTCGTTTCTGGAAGAGGGTGTCAACGGCGAGATCGTCCGGTACGGATACGGGATCTCAAACGCCGCCTACCGCAACCACGGCGATGGGAGCGAGCTTCGCCTTCCGGATCTGGTGTTACGGCTACCTCTGCCCGGGCGGTTCAACGGTTCAAACGCGCTGGCCGCCGTGGCGGTCGCCCGCCGCCTGAGCGTTTCCGCGGCGGCGATTCAACGGGGGTTGGCCCACGTTTCACTGCCGGAGGGGCGAAGTAACGTTCTGGACGGCAAGCGCCTCGTTTTTAACGATACGTACAACGCCAATCCGCAATCGATGGTCGCGGCCCTGGACGCCTTTGACGCGCTTGTTCGCGAGCGCCGCGTCCAGGACACCGTCATCGTGATCGGTGAGATGGGTGAACTCGGTGATCACTCTCCCGCGTCGCACGCCCAGGTGGTGGTGCGGGCTCTCGAGAGTCGTCCAGCGCTCCTCGTGCTCGTTGGTCCGGCCTTCGAGGAATTCGCAGACGCGGGCGATGACGACACGCGCGTCCTCTGGTCAGCCACGGCTGAATCGGTCCGGTCGCTACTCAGTGAGCACCTGCATTCGGACCAGGCGGTATTTCTCAAAGGGAGCCGGGCGGTGGGCCTTGAAACCCTGATAGACATCGCCGCGGGAACCACCGCGGCAGGGGAGGCGCCCCATGCTTAAGGCGCTGTTGTTCCCGCTGGTCCGGGTGTTTACTCCTTTCAACGTATTTCAATACATCACGTTCCGCGCGGCCTATGCGGCGGTGACGTCCCTCTTGATCGCGTTTCTCCTGGGTCCGTGGATGATCGGGTTGCTCCGGCGCCTTCGGTTCGGCGAGGAGATCCGAAACGACGGTCCGAAGTCCCACCACGCGAAGTCCGGAACTCCTACGATGGGCGGCGTCCTGATCATTACCAGCGTGGTTGTCTCCGGCGTTTTGTGGATGGATCCGGGGACCGTCTATACCTGGGTAGCGATGCTGGCCGTCCTCGGCTTCGGAAGCATCGGGCTCATCGACGATCTTCGAAAGATCCGCCGCCACGATTCATCCGGTATTCGCGGATGGGGAAAAATCGTTGGGCAGGTGTTGGTCGGTTCGGTCATCGCGGTTGTTCTCTATCTCTTTGGTACCGAAGCAACCACACAACTCTACCTGCCCTTTGTAAAAAACCCCGTTATCGACATGGGGATATTCTACGTTCCCTTCGCGGTGCTTCTGTTGGTGGCGACGTCCAACGCCGTGAACCTTACGGACGGTCTTGACGGGCTGGCCACCGGCCTGGTGCTGATGGTGGCGTTGACCTTTGCGGTGCTCGCCTATCTGGCCGGTCGCGTCGACTTCGCCGAGTACCTTCAGATTCCGTACATCCCCGGCGGTGGTGAACTTGCGGTTCTCAGCCTCGCCCTCGCCGGCGCCTGCGTGGGTTTCCTGTGGTTCAACGGGCATCCCGCCGAAATCATGATGGGTGACACCGGCAGCTTGAGCCTAGGCGGGGTTGTGGGTGCGCTGGCGTTGATGGTGAAGAAAGAGATACTTCTCATCATCGTCGGCGGCGTCTTTGTTCTCGAAGCGGTGTCGGTGATCATCCAGGTTATCGGCTTCAAGGCAACCGGGAGGCGCATTTTTCGAATGGCACCCCTGCATCACCATTTCGAACTGGCCGGGTGGAGCGAGAGCAAAGTCGTTCTTCGGTTCTGGATACTGGGCGGGATGTTCGCGATCATCGCGCTTTCGACATTGAAGATACGGTAAATGGAGAGACGCGGATTGGCCTACACGCCCTTTGTCCTGGAAAGCCCCGTTGGCGACTCGAATCGACGTGACTTCCGTTTGCTTGTCGCCGTGAGTCTCCTGCTCGGCGTGGGCATCGCGGTTCTCCTTTCCGCATCGTATTTCAAGGCGCTCCAGTTGTATGGCGAAGCCTTCCAGTTTGTGTACCGCCAGGCGCTGTGGGTCGTGGTAGGCGCCGCCGCCCTCGCGACGGCGGCCCTGGTTTCGCTGGAGATCATCCGCAAGACACTTCCGGTACTCCTTGCGGTCACGCTGGTGTTGTCGTTCCTCACGCTGGTTCCGGGCGTCGGGGCCCGGTACCTCGGGGCTCGACGATGGATTTTCCTGTTCAACGTCTCCTTCCAACCGTCGGAACTGGTGAAACTGACGATCGTTCTCTATCTCGCACACATCTTTTCCCGGCGGGAGGGCGATTTTGCCCGCCCCCTGGACTCGTTGCTGCCGCCGCTGTTGGTGGTTGGGCTCTTTTCGTCGATCATCCTCTTCCAGAATGACTTTTCAACGGCCGTTTTTGTCGCGGCTATCGCGTTGATCATGTTCTTCGTGTCGGGCGTGCCGATCTCCTATTTCATCCGCGCACTCTTTCTGGTTGTCCCGGCGGGATTGATCGTTCTCTTCTCCCGGGAACATCGCGTCCGGCGTATCATTGCGTTTATCGATCCCATGTACGATCCGGCCGGATCCGGATACCAGGTGCTCGCGGCACGCTCCGCCCTGTCGCGCGGCGGGTTCTGGGGTGTTGGAATCGGACGGGGAACGCGGAAACTCGGCAATCTTCCCGAAGCGCACTCGGACTTTCTCTTTGCCGTGATAGGCGAAGAGATGGGGCTCGCGGGCGTTGTGTTCATTCTGGCATTGTTCGCCTTTTTCGCGTTCGTGTCGTACAGGATCGCGTTTCGACAGAACGACGGCTTCCGGTCGCTTCTCGTCTTCGGGCTGGCTACATCGATCGTGCTCCAAGCGCTGTTGAACGTTGCCGTCGTTGCCGGCGTGGTTCCGGCCACCGGTATTCCGCTGCCGTTCTTCTCATCCGGGGGCTCGTCGCTCCTGATCAGCATGACGATGTGCGGTCTGATTCTCAACGCGAGTCGCGGCGAAGCAAAGGGGGAGGCGTGGCCCAGGCAGTAAGGCGCACACGGCGATCCCCGGACGTGCACGGCGGGCGCCGTATCGCCACGTCCGTGGCCGTTGCCATCTCTGTGGTGGTATCCCTTTACCTCGTTGTCTCGCTGCTCGTCCTTCCGCGCCTGCGGATCAACCGGATCGTGGTCCGGGCAGACTTCGACATGGACAAATCGGAGCTCCTATCGCTCGCAGGTCTTGAAGGGAACGAACGGTACTTCGAGTTTGATCCCGCTGCCGTCGAGGCGGCGCTCGAAAGCAACGGTCGAATCCGGAGCGCCCACGTTTCGAAGAGTTTCCCCAACCAGGTCACTATCGTACTGACCCACCGCCGCCCGATCGTGACGGTGATTCACGCCCCGGCCGACACACCGGCGCTCGTGGGAACGGTGGACGAAGAGGGTGTGCTCTTTGCCGCGTGCCATCCCGGGGAGGCACCGCCGAACTTGCCGATCCTCTCGGGGATTGCCTTTGATTCCTTCCATGTCGGTACGCGTCTGCCCGAGGTTCTCGTGCCCATGCTGACAAACCTGTACGATCTGCGGATGGACCGGCCGGACCTCTTTGCCCTCTTGTCGGAGGTCGAGGTGATTCCACTGCGAGGCGGCGGGTATGACGCACGCCTGTTCCTCCGCAATCATACGATTCCGGTCCTGACGAGTAACGAAATCGACGACCACGTTGCAACCTACGCGCTGATGGTGCTGGACGCTTTGCAGCGCGAAGGACTCGCGGCGTCGGTGTCCGAACTCGATTTCCGGGCCGGCGAGGTGGTGTATCGGCTGAAGGAGGGCACCCGTGGCCAGTGAACACACGGTGACCGGGCTCGATATCGGGACGAGCAAGGTAACCGCCGCGATTGGCGAGTATAACGATGACGGCGCCCTGGAGATCATCGGAATCGGTACCGCCCAGTCCTCCGGAATGCGGCGCGGCGTCGTAATCAACATCGAAGCGACGCTCAATAGTGTGATACGCGCCATCGAAGCGGCGGAACAGATGGCGGGCATCGAGGTCAAACGGGTCGTCAGCGGCATGGCGGGAAGCCACATCGAGGGGCTGAATAGTCGCGGCGTGGTGGCCGTGACCGGCAAAGGCCGGGAGATTACCGCCAACGACGTCTCCCGCGTCATCGACGCCGCCCGGGCTGTGTCGATTCCCATGGACCGGGAGGTCCTGCACGTGCTCCCGAGAGACTTCGCCGTTGACGACCAGGGGGGGATCAAGAACCCCCTCGACATGATCGGTGTACGTCTCGAAGTGGAAGTGCACATGATCACCGGATCGGTCACGGCGGGGCAAAATCTGGTGAAATGTGTCAATCGCGCCGGATTCGAGATCGAACGAATGGCGTACAACGCCCTTGCCTCGAGCGAGGCGATCCTTTCGCAGGACGAAAAAGAACTCGGCGTCGTCGTCCTCGACATCGGCGGTGGTACGACCAGCACCATGGTCTACCTGGACGGGGCGCCCTATTACACGTCGGTGCTCCCGGTGGGCGGCAGCCAGGTGACCGGCGACCTCTCAATCATGCTCAAGACGTCAACCGAGTCCGCCGAGGCGATCAAGCGCAGGGAGGGGGTTGCGTACATGCCCCTCGTGGAAGAGGGCGAGCCGGTGATCGTCCCCGGGGTAGGCGGCAGGCCGCCTATCCAACGCACACGGCACCAGCTCTGCGAGATCATCCAGCCGCGGATGGCGGAGATATTCACGCTTGTCCGCGACCGCCTGGTAAAACAGCAGATTCTGGACCGAATCGCCGGCGGTATCGTCCTCACCGGCGGCGGGGCTCGTATACCGGGCGTCGTTGAACTGGCACAGGACGTCTTCAATCTGGGCGGCCGAATCGGTCAGCCCGGCAAGTACGGCGACGTCCTGGACACGTACCAGGGGCCCGATTACGCGACGGCGATCGGGTTGGTCCTCTTTGGCGGCACCCCGGCGGAGGATTCCGCCTTTGCGGGGCGAGAGAGTCGCGGCACACGGGGCGGCGCGTTCCGGAGGTGGATTCGGAACTTCTTTTGAATATTCGGGCCGACCCGCGGTGACGGCATCACCGCCGAGGCCCTGACAATACCGTTGCACAATGGAGGGGAGTGCATGAATTTCAAGATCTACGAGGATGACTTCTCCACGGCGTCATCCGGCATCACACCGACGGTCATCAAGGTCATCGGGGTAGGCGGCGGCGGCAGCAACGCCGTCAATCGAATGATCCAAGGGGGACTCACGGACGTTGAGTTCATCGCCGCAAACACCGACCTGCAGGCGCTGCAGAGTTCCCAGGCCGAGGTGCGGCTTCCGTTGGGTACCAAGATTACCCGCGGCCTGGGCGCCGGGGGGCGCCCGGAAATCGGAGCCAAGGCGGCTCTCGAGGACAAGGAGCAGATAAAGGTCGCCCTGGACGGCGCGGACATGATCTTCATCACCGCTGGAATGGGTGGCGGTACCGGAACCGGGGCGGCCCCGGTCGTGGCGGATGTCGCCAAAAACCTCGGTATACTCACCGTCGGTGTGGTAACGCGTCCATTCCTGTTCGAGGGAAGCCTCAAGTCCCAACTGGCGCAATCGGGGATAGAACGAATGCGCGAGGCGGTGGACACCCTGATCATCATTCCGAACCAGCACCTTCTGAAGATCGTTCCCAAGGATACGCCCGTCACCGAAGCGTTCCTGGTGGCCGATGACGTGCTGCGCCAGGGCGTTCAGGGAATCAGCGACCTGATTACCAAGAGCGGCACAATCAACATCGACTTTGCCGACGTAAAGACGGTAATGGAAGGTCAGGGCGACGCGCTGATGGGGATCGGAATCGGCGAGGGTGACAACCGCGCCGTTGATGCCGCAACCAACGCGATCAACAACCCGCTGCTTGAAGATGCACGGATGGAAGGCGCCAACAAGATCCTGGTGAACGTATCCGGCGGTACCGACTTTGCACTCTCCGAGTACGAGGAGATCATGAAGATCATCGCGGCCAACGCCGACGAAGAGGTCCTTGTCATCGCCGGTACCGCGGTGGACCCGACCATGGACGGCCAGATCCGCGTCACAGTTATCGCCACCGGGTTCTCCCCCGTGGAGAACGATACACCGGTGCAGGACACTGCGGTCAATGAAGCCGGCGGTGCCCCCCGGGACGAACCCGGCAAGGGCTTCTTTTCGTTGGATGACTGGAACTCCATGACCAGGCCCGACAAGTCGTCGGACGATCTCTTTGCGGAGGAGCCGGACAGGCCCGAGAGTTTGGGTGTTCCCGCGGTGTTACGGTACCGCCGGGCGGCATCAAACGGGTAGGCGACACACAGAGTACCGATGAAGACGCGCACGTCGCTGATCGAACGTTACCGTGACTATCTCGGCGTTGAACTGAGGCTGTCGCCCCAGACGGTGTCGACCTATGCTTTGGCGTGCGAAAACGCCGATGCCTGGGCGGCGGCCCGGGACGCCGAGCTATCGCAGATGACCACCAACGACATCATTGAATACCTGATCGAACGGCAGACCGACGACAACGGTGTCGACCAACGCACCGTTGCAAAGCTCCTTTCAGCCCTGAGGTCCTTTTTCCAGTTCTGCGTGCTGGAGGGGTACCGCGAGGACAATCCCGCGGCGATTATCGAGAGCCCGCGACCGCAGCAGCGATTGCCCGGCGTCCTCTCCATCGACGCCGTCGAGCGCCTTCTCGACGGCGTCGATACGGGCAATCCCGGCGGTGTCCGTGACCGAGCCCTTTTTGAACTTATCTACTCCTGCGGGCTGCGGATATCAGAGGCGGTCAATCTCAACGTGAACAGCCTCTTCCCCGAGGAGCGGCTCATGCTGGTGCGCGGGAAGGGAGACAAGGAACGGCTGGTACCGGTGGGCGCCCAGGCAATCGAATGGATCGATCGCTATCTGACCGAGGCGCGCCCGGTCCTCACCAAGTCGCGAGCGGAACGGGCGCTCTTTCTCAACCGGCGGGGTGCGCGGTTATCGCGGAAGGGCATGTGGAAACGGTTCAACGAGCTCTCCAAGATCATCGGGATAGACGCCAAGGTCCACACCCTGCGTCACTCTTTTGCCACTCACCTTCTCGAGGGGGGTGCGGATCTGCGATCCGTCCAGGAACTCATGGGGCACGCCGACATCGGGACGACGCAGATCTACACGCACATCGATACGGAGGATTTGAAGGACTATCACAGGAGGTATCATCCACGTGGATAGAACGTTCCGCCGCCGCCCCTGGTTTTATCCGCTCGGCGAGTTCCCGCCCGCTGCGATTGCAGGGGCCACGCGTCGAGGTCGGCATATTCCGGTGCTCCTCATGACTTCCCTCTTCCTCCTGCTGGGGGCGTGTTCACGGTCGGAAGAGGAGGATCCCCGCTTCGCGTTTCTCGAGCAGACCGAAGCGGGACCGGACGGCTCCGTCTCGCCAAACCGCGCGGAAGAATTGCGGCGCGAGATCGAGGCAAACGAAGATCTCGTCAGGGAAGTGGTTGCGGGGATGAATCGAACCGCCGTTCTCTACAAGCTTCTAGCGGAGGAGTACATTCGGCAAGAGATGTACGAACCGGCTCTGATCGCGCTGGAGAACGCCATGGAACTCCAGACCGAAAATGCGGTGCTCTACTATTGGGCGGCCGTGGCAAGTGCCCGCTCGGCGAAGGCTCACTCTTCGGACGAGAGGCAAGACGATCTGGTACAGCGGGCGCTCGATTACTACGAACGCGCCCTGGGAATCCGCCCCGACTACAAGGAGGCGTTGTACGGCGCCGCGGTACTGCTCGCGTTCGAACTGGATCGCGCCGAAGAGGCGATCATCTACGCGGAACGCCTGGCAACGCTCGAAACGGCCGCGATAGACGTACAGTTTCTGCTGGGAAACGTCCTGGTTCGCGTGGGCCGGCTGGATGAAGCGGCCGACGTGTATGACCGTCTGGCGCGAGCGGCCCTCTCCAAGGAGACGCGCTCCCGGGCCGAAGCGAACCGGGATGAGATTTTGAGGGAGGTGGCCCGATGAACGGTACACGACCGGAAGTCGAAGCGATGGTCCTCGTAGCGTGTACGCCATTTCTCAAATCCACCGAACGGGCTGCCCTCCTCTCCGCCGCTCCGAACCACCGCGACCTGTTGCGATTGACCACCCGGGATGTGGAAGTGATCATCGGCCGGGCGCTGTACCGGGCGCGGTGGCGGCCCGAACTGGCGCTTCCCTCTATCGAGAGAAGTACCGCGTGGTTCGGACGCCCGGAAAATGGCGTGCTTTGGATCGGTGACCGTGATTACCCGGTGATGCTGCGAGAAACGTACGATCCGCCGCCGGTGCTCTTTGTTCGAGGTGACCCGGAACGCGAATGGCGTCGTTCGATCGCAATCGTGGGAACGCGCAAACCGACCGACCACGCCCTGGACGCGGCGTTCGCCCTGGGCTTTGATGCGGGGCTCCAGTCAAAACCGGTGGTCAGCGGGCTGGCGCTCGGCATCGATGCAGCCTCTCATCGCGGCGTGGTTCGCGCCGGGGGGCCGTGCGTTGCGGTCCTCGGAAACGGGATCGATTCCGTATACCCCGGAAAACACCGCGACCTTGCCGGGGAGATTCTGGACCTAAACGGCCTTTTGGTGTCCGAGTATCCGCCCGGGGCGGGCACGCACCGCTACCACTTCCCCGCCCGCAACCGGATCATAACCGGCCTTGCCCCGCTCCTGTGCGTGATCCAGGCCCCGGAACGGTCGGGGGCCCTCATCTCGGTCGACTACGCACTCGAACAGGGGCGAGACGTGTGGGTCCACACTGCGGGAACGAGCGATGGTTCCGAATCGGCGGGAACGCGTGCCCTTGTGGCGCAGGGTGCACCCACCTTCGCTTCGTTGGTGGACCTCGGCTTTTTCGACCAGCCGGTGGCGCGACGAAAGAAACGCCTGACGGATCCCCGGATGGCGCTGTTCGGAACGATCGCGTCAAATCGTGCGGAACCGCGACGCTCACTGGTCGCGGCGGCCCGGGCAAAGATCGACAAGTGGGGGCAGACAACGTGAATCGAATGGACGCGCATGACATAGCATCAACTTCGCGAACGTATCTTTCCTACCTGGAGTCCGTTCGCAACCTTTCACCGGCTACTATCACGGCCTACGAGACGGACCTGGAAAGCTTTGTCTCCCTCGTCGGTGGAGAACGCGACGTTCAAACGATCGAACTCGCGGACGTTCGTCGCTATATCCGGTCGCTCTCCGAGGCGGGAATGGCCGTTTCGAGCGTCAACCGACGCCTCTCGGCGATCAAGGGGTTCTTCCGTTTCCTGGTACGCACGGGAATGATCACGACGAATCCCGCCGACGGAGTCCGCTCGCTCAAATCGCCCCGGCCTCTGCCGGAGGTGCTCTTTGAACGCGAGATGGGAAGTGTGATCGAGTTTCCGATCCGCTCCTTTGGCGACCTTCGCGATCGCGTACTCCTGGAACTGCTCTACTCGAGCGGAGCCCGCGTATCCGAGATCTGCGGTGCAAACGTGGAGCACCTCGCGTTGGCGCGTAAGTCGCTCCTGGTGCGCGGGAAGGGCGGCAAGGATAGGTACGTTTTCCTTGGAAGCTCCGCCGAGGAGGCCTTAAGAGCATACCTGCCGCGCAGATCGGAACTCTTCCGAGAACGCGGGGTCGATTCCGAACGCGCCCTGGTTGTCAACGTACGTGGCGGCCGCCTATCCACCCGCGGCGCCTTCGCAATCGTGGAACGCCGGACGCTTACTGCGGGAATCAACCGCCAGGTGGGACCGCACGCCTTTCGTCACAGCTTTGCCACCCACGTCCTGAACAACGGCGCGGACATACGGGTCGTGCAGGAACTGCTCGGCCATTCTCAGTTGAGTACGACGCAGGTATACGCCCACGTGGGATTGGATCGACTCAAGAGCGTCTACGCCAATGCACACCCCCATGCGGAGAAAAAGGAGAACAACCGGTGAACGGGCAGAAGGAGACACGAAGTACCACCGTCGTAGCCGTCATGCGCGACGGAATGGTTGCCATGGCCGGAGACGGTCAGGTTTCCATGGGTGAAACGATAGTCAAGGGCAATGCGAGGAAGGTGCGCTCGATCCATGACGGCCGCGTTCTCGTTGGGTTTGCCGGGGCAACGGCGGATGCCTTTGCGCTCTTCGACCGCTTTGAAACGCGCATCAAGGAGTACAACGGTGACCTTACCCGTGCGGCGGTGGAATTGGCCAAGGAGTGGCGCACCGACCGCATGCTGCGGCGTTTGGAAGCGCTGCTGCTGGTGGCGGACAGGGAGCGCATATTCCTGATTTCCGGAAACGGGGATGTTATTGAACCGGAACACGGCGTCATCGCCGTGGGGTCCGGAGGCAACTACGCGCTTGCCGCGGCGCGGGCGCTTATGGACGAAACCACACTGAACGCCCGGGAGATCGCGGAGAGGGCGCTTATGATCGCCGCGGATATCTGCGTCTACACCAACGGCAGCGTCACGGTCGAGGAGATAGCATGAGCGTTGATCTCGATCGCCTGACACCGGCGCAGATCGTCATCGAACTCGATCGATACATCATCGGTCAGGAACGCGCGAAAAAAGCCGTGGCAATTGCTCTCCGCAATCGGACGCGCCGCCAGAAACTGCCGGAGGAGCTCCAGGACGAAGTGGCCCCGAAAAACATCATCATGATCGGGCCAACCGGGGTCGGAAAGACGGAAATAGCCCGGCGCCTGGCGCGGTTGACCGGTGCTCCCTTTGTCAAGGTGGAGGCCACGAAGTACACCGAGGTCGGGTACGTGGGGCGCGACGTCGAGTCCATGGTACGCGACTTGATGTCCTTCGCTCTTGCCATGGTCAAGTCTGAAATGCAGGGAGAGGTCGTGGAGGAGGCCAAGCGGCGCGCCGAAGACGCACTGCTCGATGCGCTCCTTCCCGGGATCGGTGACGGTGATCGATCCTCGGAGGGCGTCTCGCCCCACACGCGAGAGCGATTCCGTGAAATGTTGCGGGCCGGTCAACTGGAGGACAAGGAGATCGAGATCAGTGTCCAGAAGGCGAGCGGTCCCGCCATCGAGATTTTCAGCGGCGGCAACATCGAAGAGATGGACCTCAACCTTGGGAACCTCGGCAACATCTTCGGAGGCCGACGGAAGAAAAAACGCACCACCGTTCGTCACGCCCGGGACTACTTCCTCCAGGAGGAGACGGAAAAACTGGTAGATACGGAGCGCGCCGCGGAGGTCGCCAAGGAACGCGTGGAGAACATGGGGATCATTTTTATCGACGAGATCGACAAGATCGCCACCCGCGAAGGCCGCACCGGACAGGATATAAGCCGTGAAGGCGTGCAGCGAGACATACTCCCGATCGTCGAGGGAAGCCAGGTCAATACAAAGTACGGGGTGATCAGTACGTCCCACATCCTCTTCATCGCCGCCGGGGCGTTTCACATGAGCAAACCCAGTGACCTGATCCCTGAACTCCAGGGTCGATTTCCCTTGCGTGTCGAGCTGGAGGACCTAGACGCGGAGGCGTTTGTCAAGATACTGACGCAGCCGAAAAACGCGCTGATCAAGCAGTACGTGGAACTCCTTGCGACGGAAGGGGTGACGCTGGAGTTTTCCGACGACGCGGTCCGGGAGATCTCGGCGATCGCCGCAAACGTGAACGCCCGAACCGAGAACATCGGGGCTCGTCGA
This sequence comes from Spirochaetales bacterium, assembly GCA_028282545.1. Taxonomy (GTDB): domain Bacteria; phylum Spirochaetota; class Spirochaetia; order DSM-27196; family Alkalispirochaetaceae; genus JANQHT01. The sequence goes on along the minus strand of JANQHT010000110.1, from coordinate 2,024 downwards.
CTCCACACGGTCATGGAACTACTCCTGGAAGAGGTCTCGTTCAACGCACCGGACCTGAAAGGTCAGACGATCCCGATCACGGAGCAGTACGTCCGGGACCGCCTGGAGACGGTGGTCGAGGACAAGGATTTGAGCAGGTACATCCTGTGAATGGAGGCAGTGTGCTAATGGAGCAGGCAATAACGGCCGATGTAGACGGAAACAGCTCGTTCTGGGAGGACACCGCATGTTTGTGAATACGAGTTTCGGCCGGCAACTGGACATTCTCCATCGCACGATGGATGTCAGCCTCGTTCGGCAGAGCGTGATCGCCGACAACATCGCCAACGTGAACACACCGAACTTCAAGCGGTCCTTCGTGAACTTCGAATCGCAGCTCGCCTATGCGCTGAAGAGCGAATCGCGGCAGCCGCGCTTTGCCGCGGCGCTTACGGACGAAAGGCACGTGCCGTTCCACCGGCCGCTCGATTACCGCGACGTGCAACCGCGGCGCATCCTCGATTTTATGACCACCGCGAAGAACAACGGGAACAACGTGGATATCGAAGTTGAGTCGATGAATCAGCTCAACAACCAGCTTGCATACCAGATGATGACGCGTTCGGTGAGCGATTCCATTGGACGCGTTAACCTGGTGCTGCGGTAAGGAGGTAGCGCGACATGGGTATGTTTACGAGTATCAACATCGCCGCTTCCGGCCTCACGGCTCAGCGATTACGTCAGGACGTGATAGCGGACAACATCGCCAACGCGAACACAACCCGTACTACCGAGGGCGGGCCCTTTCGTCGAAGCCGGGTGTTGCTCCGGCCCCGCGTGGACTCGCCGTACTGGCGCAGTCCCTTTCTCCCGCGTCCCCTCGACCACGGCGTCGGCAAGGGGGTCAGGGTCGTCCAGATCGAAAAGGACTTCGACGCCGAGAACAGACTCGTGTACGATCCGACGCACCCCGACGCGATCCAAAGCGGTCCGCGACAGGGGTACGTGGAGTATTCAAACGTGAACGTTGTGAGCGAAATGGTGGACATGATCGACGCGTCCCGCGCGTACGAGGCCAACATCGCCGTTGTCAACGGTGCCAAGAGCATGTTCGAACGGGCGCTCGAAATCGGACGGTAGTTCGAACGATTGGGAGGGGATAGATGGATTACTTGCAACCGGGACAGGTTCGCGGCGATCAATTCGAACTACGACGCACCGACGCGCGCCATTTCGCCGGTCGAAACGACGCGGTTCAGGCGAAACCAACGGAGTTCGGGTTCCGTGACACCCTGGTGGGAAGCCTGGAAGAGGTGAACGGCCTCCAGAAGCGGCACGAACAATTGTCGATCCAGGCGGTGGTTCAGCCCGAAAGCGTTGACCCGCACGACCTGACCATAGCGGCGGCACAGGCAAACCTGAGTCTGAACATAACGAAAAACGTCGTGGATCGTGTAATCCAGGCGTACCGGGAGATAACAAACCTGCGATAGGGCACCAGGCGCCATAGAGCCGCGACGTTGTCGCGGCAGACCGACACGCAGCAATAGACGAGCAACCATTCGTACGGTCGAACTGGGGAGGGGAACATGAACGAATGGCTCAAGAGAACAATTGAGCGAATAACAAACCTCTGGGGTCAGTGGAAAACGCCGCAGAAGGCGATCTTTTTCGGGATTATCGGCGCCTTTGTGCTGGGGATCATCATGCTGGTCCTCTTCAGCGCATCACCGGCGATGGTTCCGCTCCTGAGCCGCCCCGTCACGAACGAACAGGCGCTCAACGACATCGCGACGCGCCTCGATCAGGAAAACGTCCAGTACACGATAACCGCGGACAACCGGATCATGCTTGCCGATGAGCAGACGGCGCAGCGCATGCGCACCATCCTGACGCGGGAGGATCTCATCCCGGCGGGAACCGATCCGTGGGAGCTCTTCGACATCGAGCGGTGGACGATTACCGACTTCGAGCGCAACGTGAACCTGCAGCGCAGCATCACCCGCCAACTCGAGCAGCACATCACCGCTCTGCATGACATCGAC
>JANQHT010000048.1 GCA_028282545.1 Spirochaetales bacterium | reverse complement strand
GCTGGATTGGAAGCTGCAAGGGACCGGATTGCGCCGTTATGGACGGCAAGACCAAGGGGTTTGTTGACGAGATGACAGCATCCGGACTGGCGGCGGTAGATACAGACATGTTTTTTGGGATCGCGAGCGCTCGCCGGGCGTACGACGCGGTGGCGCCCCATCTCCGGGGAGGAGATTTTCCCTCCGTCTTCGTCTGCGGCAATGATGCGGTCGGTATCGGCGTCATCGGCGCTGCGCGGGACTACGGCATCCACGTGCCACGGAATCTGGCGGTGAGCGGTTTTGACAATATGGAGTACTCCCGGCTTTGTGATCCGCCGCTCACTACGGTGGACATCGGGATGAAAAATCTGAGCCGGAAGGCGGTGGATATGATGCTCCGAATGGTGGACGGCGAAGACGTGGCTGACGAGTTCGCCTCTTGGAATCTCATCGTCCGGAGATCCACGGGGTAGAAAAACAACCGGCCGTGGGCCGGTGGAAATATTCGGAAACGAGAATGCGAATCAGCTCTGCACAGAAACGGCTTGTCGTCTTTGAAACCAACAACATCGAGGAAGCCGTCTACCTGGCCGACCGTATCGTGGTGCTCTCACCTTGTCCCTCAACGGTAAAGGCAGGGTACGTCATCGACCTTCCCAAGCCTCAAGCTACGTCGATCCGGCTTTCTTGAAACTGCGTGAGGAAATTTCAGAAGTGGCCACACCGCGAGATGGGGTCCGCTGAATGGAGAGTGTGATCAGAGCTGTGGCGTTCCTGCCAAGACAACTGACAAGGAGAGACGTGCGATGGAGAGACCGAAGAATATTGTATTCATCATGCCCGACCAACTCAGGGCAGACTTCTTGAGCTGCTACGGGGCCACGTGTATCGAAACCCCCAATATCGACGCTCTGGCGGCCGACGGCGTGAAATACGAAAGAGCCTTTACTCCGAGCCCTCTGTGCGTTCCGGCTCGTGCGGCGTTGCTCACCGGCCGGAACGCCGTACGGAACGGGGTGTTCGACAACGACTGCTGGCTCCGTCCGGATCACAACGAATGCGGACAGATTACGTGGCCTCAACGCCTCACCGACGCGGGTTACATCACGGCGGCATTCGGAAAGATGCACTTCTACCCCTGGGACGCCAAAGAGGGTTTCCAGCACCGGGTGATCGCCGAGGATAAGAGGCACATCGACATCATGGACGACTACGCCGAGTACCTCGAGTCCAAGGGCCTGCACAAGATGCACATCAGCGAATACGAAGGCTATGATGAGCATCAGGGCGCCGTGGTGAGTCCCGTCCCTCATGAGGACCAGGTGGACACCTGGGTGGCTCGCAAAACATGCGAGTACCTGAGGGAAATCCCCAAAGATCAACCGTTCGCCGTCATGGTGGGGCTTCCCGGTCCCCACTGCCCCTATGATCCTCCCGCTGAACTCCTCGAAGGCATTCGACCCGAGGACATGCCGGCGCCCATTCCGGCCACAGACGCCAGTGAAACCTTCATTGAGGGCGTTGTTACCGTGAACAAACTGCCGTGGAACGGGATCGACTACACTGATTTCTCTGAAACGAACAAACTCAAGATGCGGGTCCACTACGCGGCTCTTGTCAAACAAATCGATCGGGCCGTCGGAGGTATCGTGGATACCCTAAAGGAGGAGGGCCTCTACGACGACACGATGATCATTTTCTCATCGGACCATGGCGATATGCTGGGAGATTACGGCTATGTTGGGAAGTTCAACTTTTTCGAACCGGCTATCCATATCCCCTTAATCGCCGTCAACCAACCGGAGGACGGTCCAAGGGACATCTCCTACCCGGACATCGTATCCCTCTACGACATCCATTCCACCATTTTGAAGGCCGCCGGTCTCGAATACCCGGAGAATAGCGATACGATGCCCTTGCCGGTTGCATCTGATACGAAGCCGAAACGAGAATATATCTTCGGAATCACGGCATTCTTTGGAATTAAGGGCTACATGCTGCGCGACAAACGCTACAAGCTCTGCCGGTATACGAACGGCCTAACGGCCTTGTTCGACCTGGAAACCGATCCTCGGGAACAGAACAATCTGATCGACAAGCCGGAGACGATGGCCATCCAGGCCGAATTGGATAAAATTCTCACCAAAGAACTCATGGACGGGCTGATGGATGGTCACATGGACAAGTTCGTCGAGGAAGCCCGAAACTTGGCAGACCCGGTCAATCTGGACAAGAACTACGGCCGGCCCGGATGGCACAGGCCCTACCCTTACGCATTTGTGAGGACGAAATGAGCGGCGTGACGAACAATGAGCCGAGAAAGGTCAAGATCAAAGCCCATAACATCTCTTACATTCTTCAGGAAGCCTCATCCATGGACTGGCTGACGGTGGGATAGAACGTCCCCGTTTCGGGCTGGAAATCAAGAAGATGCCGGAGAGAGTCATTAGGGAGCGCGTGGACGAGATGCCGGATGTGGTGGGTCTCACGAAATACCGGACCTATTATCCCAAGCAGCACTCGGTCAGCATGGTTCAGCGCACCGTTATAGCACGGGCCTTTGCAACCTATCCGGAGCTGCTCCTTATGGATGAGCCGTATGGTCAACTTGACTTGGGCCTGCGTTTCCGCCTGGAGGACGAGCTTGTCAAGATTCGGACGGAGGTAACGGATATGATCAAGTGGTGGTAGCTCGTTCGAGTCGTTCCTGAAATCCCGCAAGTTCGCGGTAGCGACGGTAGCGGGCGACATGCAGTGCGGCGCGCGACGGTTCGGGGCGTACAGTTGTTCTCTCTTTTACCTGCATATGCGCCTGTGCCGTCGATACATCCGGGTGGATGCCGGCGGCAACCGCCGCATAGATCGCGGCACCATGAGCACTTGCATTGGCCGATTCGCGGACCGAAACGGGATGATTCAACACGTCGGCGAGAATGCGCATGGCGAGGTCGGACCTGTCCGGTACGCCCCCGATTGCCGCGATTTCATCGATTGCCACGCCCGAATTACGAAGGTGTTCGTGAACGATGCGTGTTGCGAACGCGGCGGATTCCCACAACGAAAAGTAGAGCGCGGGCGGGCCGTTCGCGAGTCGCAGACCCGACAGCGCACCCGTCACCGATAAGTCACCGTGGGGCGAGCGGCGCCCGTTCCACCAATCGAGAGCTACCGGTGCGTTTTGGAACGCGAGTCTACCCGCCTCGGCTTCGAGGCGGCCGAATATTCGACTTCGGTCGTTTCTCCGATCGTTGTCCGAGGTAGATGTCCATCGTCCCGTGGCGTCGCTGCCGTACTCCAACAGCGAAACCAGCCATTCCACCAAGTCACCGTAGGCGGCCTGCCCGGACTCGATCGTTACGAGACCCGGGACAATCGAGCCCACGGCGACGCTTTCAACACCGGGAAACCCGCGGGAGAGCGGAAGGTCGGTGACGACCATATCACTGGATGACGTGCCGATGATTTTTGCGATTGTGCCCGGCCGTACTCCCGCGGACAGGGCGGCCGTGTGGGCGTCGAAGCTTCCGACTCCAACCGGTATCCCTGGAGGGAGACTGGTCGCCGTCGCTTCACTCGTGCACAGGCGGCCAAAGGGTAAACCGGGACTCCACACCTCGCTTCCCAGTGTATTCACGACGGTCGCCAGGTACGGAGATATCCGGCCGAGCCGCTCTGCCGACGGGTACCCGGCGAACTCGCCCGCCCCACCCTGTGCGCGGTGACCGTCGCGACTGCCGCCGTGGCCCCATAGCGCTTTGTGGGCTGCGCCGCCACGACACCGCTTCCACGTGGCCGGATCGCGGTTGCCGCAGAGGTACGCGGGGAACCAATCGGCGTGTTCCGCCCAGGTGACGGCCGCAGAGGCAACCGCCCCGTTCGTTTCGACGATGTGCAGGATCTTGGCCCAGAACCACTCCGACGCGTAGGGCACGCCGAGAGACCGTTCGATTCGCGCCGCCTCCACCTCTGCCGTGTGGTCTTTCCAGAGCACCACCATGGCGTCCGGGTCTTCGGCGAAGGTATCGCTCGATATGGCCAGCGGCACTCCGGTTGAAGCGATGGCCGTTGGAGATGATCCCGTGGTATCGACGCTGACGGCGCGGATCCGCGAGCGCATTCCCACGGGAAGTTGCGCCACCGCGCCGGCGGCCGCTCGATGAAACGAATCTATCAGTTCCCGGGGATGTTGGCGAAACGACTGAGCCGGCGGATCGCAGTACCTGCCCCTTTCCCACTCTGGAAAAGGCTCTGCCGCGACAGCGTGCGGCGCGCCGGTCTGCGGGTCCACGATAACCACGCGCACGCCGCTGGTGCCGAAATCCACGCCCGCGACCAGCGCGTCCATGTCATCCGTTTCCACAATCACCGCCCGGTGGCCGGGTGCGCCGAAGGGCATCCGGACGTCATCGACACTTTCGATCCATCGCTCGGCGAGCGGCATCTACCACGGCGTGGGGAGTCAGCCCGTACTTCTCCATGATCTCCCGGGGCTCTCCCGATTCTCCGAACGTATCCTGCACCCCCACGAACTCGACCGGCGCCGGGAACCGTCGCGCCAGGAGTTCCGCCACGGTGCTCCCCAGCCCGCCTATCACGGAGTGTTCCTCCACGGTCACCACGGCACCGCACGCCTGGGCCGCCCTGAGGATGGTCTCCTCGTCGAGCGGTTTGATCGTCGACACGTTGAGAACCGTGGCGGAGATTCCCCCGGTGCGGAGTTCCGATTCCGCCGCAACGGCCAGTTCCACGCCGCTGCCGGTGGCCGCGATCGCCACGTCGCTACCCTTCGCGAGAGTGTAACACCGCCCGATCGCAAAACCCGCTTCGTTGCCGGGGGTGATAGCGGTCTCGCCTCGGGCGAGACGCAGGAAAACGGGGCCCCGGTGCGCGGCGGCGGCTACCGTCGCGTCGTAGGCTTGGTTGGCGTCGGCCGGACAGAGAACGACCATGCCGGGGAGGCACCGCATCAACGCGATGTCCTCAAACGCCTGATGTGTGGCGCCGTCCGGTCCTACCGTGATGCCGCCGTGCGAAACGGCGATCTTCACGTTCGCGTTGTTGTACGCTACGCTGAGGCGAACCGCCTGGTGTGCCAAACTGGTAGCGAAAACGGAAAACGTCGTCGCAAACGGAACAAATCCGTTCATTGAAAGGCCGGCGGCAGCGCCGATCATGTCGCTCTCCGAAATGCCCATCTGGATGTATCGCTCCGGGTACTTCTCCGCGAACCAGTGGACACGGATGGAACTCGTGAGATCCGCTCCAAGCGCGATTACGTTCGAGTCCTCCGCAGCCAGCTCTACCAAGGCCCGGCCGAAACCATCTCGTACCGGCGTCGCATCGGTGTACCGCAAGCCGGATGACAACATCAAAAATCCTCCCAACCGTCGGCCGGTCCCAGTTCCTCGAGCGCCCGTTCGGCCATCTCCGGCGTGGGGCAGGTACCGTGCCATTTCGGATCGTGTTCCATAAACGGGACCCCTTTTGCCATAACGGTATCGGCGACGATACACACCGGCTTCTCACGAACCGTACGCGCCCGATCGAACGCGTCGATCAACGCCGGAACGTCATGGCCGTCAACGGTCAGGACGTGCCAATCGAAGGATTCGAACTTCGGAGCCACCGGTCGCACACGCTTGATCTCCGAGGTAGGACCGTCGATCTGAACGTCATTGTCGCTGATAATGAGTACCAGATTGTCCAGTTGGCGATGGGCCGCACTCAGAGCAGTCTCCCAAACGAGCCCCTCCTGCAGTTCCCCGTCACCCACGATGCAGAAAACGGTGCCCTCATCCCGACGCAGTTTCTTTCCGAGGGCAATCCCGGCGGCAACGCTGAAACCCTGGCCCAGCGGACCGGAGGAAGTTTCAACCACGGATGGAAACATGTGACGGGATGGGTGGCCCTGCAACCGCGCTCCCAGTTTTCGATGCGTTCCTAACTCCTCTCTCGGCAAGTGACCCGTCAGGGAGAGAGCCGAATACCATCCCGCACAGATGTGCCCATTGGACAGTACAAACCGATCGGGTCCGGCGGTGGTGTCCGTTTTCGATCGATGGTGGAGCACAACGCCGTAGAGAACCGCGAAGAGCTCTGCGGCCCCCATGGCTCCGCCGGGGTGTCCCGACCCGGCGGTGACGACCATCCGGATGCAATCCCGGCGAATCTGGCGTGCCATCTCATTGATGGCGGAGGAATCTACGGCTGTGGACATGTCGATATTCTCCTGCGTTCCGGCGTTTGCCGGCCTACTTCACCGCTCCCTGGATGATCCCCGTGGTCACCTGTTTGGCGAAGATAAAATAGGCTACAAGGATCGGGAGGATGGTCACTACGGCGAACGTGTTGATGAGCGGCCAATCCTCGATTCCCAGAGTGTCCCTGAAGAGAAAGAGCTGGTACGGCAGGGTCCGCAATTCCGCTGAGTTCGTGAAGGAGAGCACAAATGGAAACTCGTTCCACGTTTCACGAACGGTGAACACGATGACAGCCAGGACACCCGGCGCTGCAATCGGAAGCATGATCCGCAGCATCGTTTGCCACAGACGCGCACCGTCAATAAACGCCGATTCTTCGATCTCCCGTGGAATGGATTGGAAGACGTTCGTCAGGATCCATACAGCGAACGGTATCGACGTAACTGTGTACGTAAGGATCAGTGCGGTATAGGTGTTCAATAGCCCGAGGGCGACTATCATTCGATACAATGGAACGACTACGCTGATCCGAGGGATCAACCGCGGCACCAGCACAAAAAGCAGCAGCACCTGTTGGAATGGAAACCGCATCCTGGCGAACGCGTAGGCACCCCACACGCTGATGAACATCGTCAGTACGGTTGTTACCACCGTCAGGAAGATGGTATTCGCGAGATAGCGTGGAAAATCCTCGTCGGTGACGACGCGTACGTAGTTGTCCCACGAGAACGACTCCGGGAGGATCTTCACCGGAACTCGATAGATTTCAATCGACGTTTTGAACGTCGACAGGAACGCCCAGACAACGGGGAGCAGGAGCCACACCATCATCAGTGTCAGCAATACCCACGAAATGGCGCGAGCCCGGCGTTTGAATGCCGGCTGGGAAGGAACAAGGGTTGCTTCGGGTGACTGCCGTTTCAAGGTTAACCTCACAACGTAACTCCCCTACACTTCCCGATGTCGGAAGAGCCGAATAAAAAGGAGACTGAAAAAGAGATTCAGCGCAAGGAGTAAAATCATTACCGCCGAAGCGAGCGAGAAGTTCAGTTCGCCGAAGGCGAGACGATACATGTAGAGCGCCATGACCTCCGTCGCGCGAACCGGTCCGCCCGCAGTGAGCGGAAAGATGATAGCGAACATGTTGAAACTGGCGAACGTAAGCCATATGAGACTCGTCGCCAGGTAGTTGCTCAGCAGTGGCAATGTGATATGCACAAACACCTGCGTTCCGTTGGCACCGTCAACCGTCGCGGCGTCATACAAATCCTTGTCGATTACCTGGAGGCCCGCCAGCAAGAGGACCGTAGACATCGGGAAAATCTTCCACGTGTTGGCGAGCGTAACCACGATCAGGGCGTTGGTCCCGTCACTCAACCATTTGACCGGATCAGCACCGATCGATCGCAGGACGAGGTTTACAAAGCCGGCGTCGCTATTGAACAGGAAACGCCAGATCACCGCCGCAGCCACGCCGGATATCAGATAGGGTACAAGTGTCAGAGTCCTGAACAGACGCGCGCGGGTACTGAGATTGAACAGAGAAAGGGCCAGCACGAAAGAAAGGGCCATTCCAAGAATCACGGTACCGAACACAAACACGAACGTAACGACCACCGAGTTCTGGAAGTTCGGCGTCTGGAACAGGTTAACGTAGTTGTCGAGCCCCACAAACGTTCCGGTTGTCGCCAGCATGGGGTAGCGGTGCAGCGAGTCCTTTACGGCAACGCCAATCGCGTATCCCAGTATTCCGAGAACAAAAACTGTAGACGGCAGCACCAACGCATACGGGAGGACCCGCTTTCGCCAATGTACGGATGTTGTTGAAAAACCAAGCTTCATGTAACTACCTGTCCGTCCTTGGAACCCGGTCGGAGCGATTGTGTGACCGCGAACTGAGCGACGGTCCCGAATAGGGATACCGCCGCTCTTTTTCGCCCGATATACGAACGACGATCATTCCGTCGGTCGCCTATTCGAATAGTGCGTTCAATTGCTCCTGGTAGCGCGCGGCGACTGCAGCCGGGTCCGCGCTCGTGTCACTCATCACCTCTCCCAGCGCATCCAGGACTATCTGGTCCATTTGCGTGATGTAGAGATTGGGTGGTGTCGGTGTCATGTTCCGCAGTGGTTCCGCAAAGTCGGCAGCCCAGGGCTGTTCCGCGAGATAGGCTGGATCGTCCCACACCGTAGTCACGGTGGTCGGTTGGTAGCGTCGCGCCACGCTCATGGCGTGATCGTTTTCCGCCAGGTAACGCAGTACAAGGCCAACCTCGTAGGGGTGTTCGGTGGCCACCGTGGCGACCATCGGCCAGCCGAGAGAAGCGTAACGATACTCGTCCTCGTGTCCTTCACGGTAGAGGGGCGGAACCGCACCCCACTCGACGCCGTATTCCAGCTCTTCCTGAATGTTGGGAAAGATGTTGTTGCCGATCGGTGCCATCGCTGCCCGGCCGGTGATGAAGGCCGCCCGCATGTCGCCGGAGCCCCACGCCAGAACGTCGTCGCTGATCAATCCCTCTTCAACGAGCGTTTGATAGAAGTCGAGCGCGTAGATACCGGCCTCCGAGTCCAGTTGAATGACGTTATTTTCGTCGTACGTTCCTCCCATCGACATGTAATGGGACGAGAACCAGACGGTACTTGTGGGTCCGCGCACGGCGTAGCCGTAGAATCCCGGCGCGTCGTTTAGTTGACGGGCAACATCGAGCATCTCCTCCCACGTGTCGGGGACGTCAAGCCCCGTCCCTTCGAGCGCGTCTTTCCGATACACGTGATTGAAAGGACCGGAAAAGATGGCCACACCGTACTGGGTGCCGTTGTAGTTGCCGTGCGCCCAGCCCGCTGAAGAGATGGCGTTGTAGTTGTCAGGTGCCTCCTCTCGCCAGATCTGGATCTGCTCGTCCATCGGATACAGGAGACCCGCTTCCACCAGGGGCGGAATCCGGCGCGAGTCTGTCTGGAGAAGATCCGGACCTGTACCTGCACTCAAAGCGGTTGAGGCTTCCGTTAGAGCCTGTTCCAACGGGATTACGTCCACGTTGACCCGAATGTTCGGATATTGCTCGTGAAACGCGTCAAAGGCATCGTCCGGTATGAAGTTTTCACGGCCAAACCAGACGGTCAACTCAACGATTTCGTCTCCCGGCGCCTCTTCTTCCTGCCCGCCCGCAAACACAAGCGGTACTGAAAGAAGCAGGACGAAGAGCAAGGAAACGATGTTCTTCAGTACATGCATCTCTGCACCTCCTTACTAAGATGGGCTCAAGTGTGAGGCACGGATCCGGGGCAAACAAGTGCGACAGGTACCTGTTTTCGTACCGATACCGGCTGCGCGGTCCCTATACCGGTACTCAAGTACCGACTCGCACCTACGTGCGGTGCCAACCGTAGATCCGGCAGAGACGAATGAGCCGTAGTCTGCTGTGGACGTCGAGCTTGGCGTATATGTCACTCATCCGATTCTTCACCGTCTGCAACGCGATGTTGAGGCTGGCGGCGATTTCCCGGTTGTCGAATCCCTTCGCAACCAGGCGAACCACCTCCTTTTCACGACGGCTCAAGAGCTGCCACGCCTCACGGGCGCTCAACGACGGTTCAACATCCTCATCGATCCGGATATGGCCCTTCGCTTCCTCTTCCGTATCGGCGGGCCTTCCCGAAGCCGAAACGAGTTTCGAGGCGATCCGCGGCGAAATCTGAACACTCCCGGATATCGCCGCCCGCATTGCCTCCACGAGTTCCGACGGATCGAGGTCTTTGAGCAGATACCCCACCGCGCCGTTCTTAAGCGCCTCGAAGACGTAGGAGTCATCGTCAAATGTCGTCAACATGAGAACGCGAACGTCCGGCATGCGCTCCGCCAGCAGACGGGTCGCTTCCACGCCGTCCATAACGGGCATACGCACGTCCATGACGACCAGATCCGGACGCAGAGACTCCGCCATTCGCACCCCCTCTATTCCGTCATAGGCAACCCCCACAACCTCAAGGTCCGGGGCACGGGTGTTCATGTACACCCTCAAGCTCTCGACGAAGAGTTTCTGATCGTCTACCAGGAGGACGCTCATTCGCGGACGTTTTTGTTTTGTTTGAGCGGTATCCATGCTCGAATCACGAACCCTCCTCCGGCGGGTGATTGTGCCTGCACTGTGCCGCCGAGCGGTTCGATGCGCTCGCGCATTCCTCCAATACCAATGTCCTCCTTGAATTTCTTGCTGCCGTTTCCGTTGTCTCGAATCGAAATCACCACCCTCTTGCCGTCGTACCAGAACAATACCGTCACCTGCGTTGCGTGGCCGTGCCGAAACGCATTGGTGAGACTCTCCTGGAGCGTACGGTGCAGCGCGCTTCGAACCTCCGGAGACGAGACGTCGGGAAGGTTGCGAAACTCCAGTTGGACATCGATCCCGGTCGCCAGTTTGAACGTGTGCACCGTCTTCCATATTTGATTCGGGAAGTCCACCGTGGGCGTTTTCATGGCCCAGAACGCGCGAAGAGTCCGCCTCGTTTCCACCAGGGCATCCTGGCACTGTTCACGGGCATCACCGAGCAGTCGCCGCAGGACGTCGTGGTCGCGCTCGATCAGTTCCTCCGCTGCCTTGGTCATCATGATTATGTTGGTGAGCGTGTAACCGATCGTGTCGTGTATTTCGCGGGTGATGCGGTGGCGTTCATCCTCCACGCCACGCCGCTCGGCGGACACCGCGTAGTCCTGAAACCCCACGTTCGCGTCGGTTAGACGCAACAACGCTTCGCGCATTTGATCGCGAGTGCCCCGTTCCTCAATTCGCTGCGTTCTGAATCGTGTATAGGTCGCGGTAAGGTAGACCACGATCACGTAGTACGTTGCCGTTCCAAGGCGATCAACCAGTTGGGGGCTGCCGATCGTGACGTTCCATACGCTGCCGGCGCGCGGCAATAGCACCGAAACGAACGCGGTGAAGAGTGAGGCGATCAGAGCTGAACGCCGCGAAAACAACTGATGCACTTCCACGACAAGCGCGGTTCCCCACGCGAGCAACGGGATGGGGAAAGACGCTTCGCCGTATAAACCGATCACGTACAGCAGGATCTGAAATGCCACCAGAAGTGCCCGCGAGGCTACGCGGTGCGTCAGGAGCGCCACGAGTGAAACACCTGCGGATGCCGCGACCAAAAGGGAAGCCTGGACAGTCCACGTGTTCCAGTACTCCGGGAGATCGTCGACTCGACCGTGAAGGATATAGAACGCCGCGGCGGATCCGTGTAGGAGAAAAACCAGCAGCACCGGTGTTACACGCTCTAACACGACGAACGGTGAGGTTTCCTCGATCCTGCCGGCATCTTGTGACGTTTCCACCGGCCATGAAGTGTAGCACGGGTGAGATTCTTCACGAACAGCGCGGCGAGCGCTACGTTGCCGGCGGGATCGCATTGAACCGTCTCATGGATGCTCCGCGCCTATCCCGCGACAACGCGTTTCGTTTTTTTCCACTGGTCGAGGACGAACTGAAGCGCAAAAGGACACTCGCGCCAGCGACTACAACCGGAAGCCGGACGGTCACCGAGGTTGCCCAGCGAATCCCCCCAAACCACCGAGCACCAAGTAGAAGCCATCTCAAAAATGTCTGAGGAGAATCACGGAATGCGCGAGTCAGATTCGGATTGGCCAACACCTCATCGAGGCCTGCATCCACTACTACATCGAGATCGTCGTTCGTGCGTTACTCAAACTTCTCTTGGAGTTCCATATATCGCTCGATGTCCATCAGGTCGCTGAACTCGGTGGATACGGATATGTCTCCGTCCAGGCCGACCGTGTCGCCAACACGTAACAGGTGCCCCAGAGTTCGATCTAGCGCTTTCAACACCGTTCCTCGGACCACGTTCGGGTACATGACGAAATCAACACCGATCTCTGACAGATCACTGTAACGAAGGTCACTCAGCGGCTCTCCCTCGTTGATGTTGATCATCAAAGGGTACGTCAAGTCCTGTCGTATCTTGAGAAGCTGGTCTGGATTGCTGATTCCAACGACAAATATCGCGTCGGCTCCTGCATCCCCGTACCTGTTACCCCGGTCGATCGCATCATCTATGGAGTGGTGCACAAGGGCGTCCGTCCGGGCGATGATCACGAAATCCGCCGATTCGGCCGCCCATCGAGCCGCCTTGACTTTTCTCACAAAATCGTCGGTTTCCACCAGATTGCCGGCCCCTGGCAGGTAGCTGCATCGTTTGGGAAAGCGTTGATCTTCCACGAATAGTCCCGACACACCCGCCCGTTCCATCTCTTGGACCGTACGTATCATGTTGAGGGCGTCCCCATATCCGGTGTCTGCGTCGGCAACCACGGGTATGGAAACCGACGACGCAATATTCCGCGCTTCGTGCAGGATCTCCCCAAAACTGAGCAAACTCAGATCCGGCTTTCCGATTACGCTACCGGAAAGACCGTTTCCGGTAATAACACAGGTACGAAACCCGACTCGTTCGGCAATTCTCGCGGAGATGCAGTCGTACACCCCCGGCGCAACCACCGGATCGGCGCTTTGAAGAATCAGGCGTTTTAGTTCGCCCGTCCGATCCATGGTTCTATCCGTCCATTTGGTTCGGCGGTAAACACGATTCACGGAGGGTGATCTCGATGGGAAGATGAATCTCTGGGAAAACACCCGCTGAACGCTGCTCGATCTCGTCGAACAAAAGAGCCATGGCGCTGCTGCCTATCTGTTCCACAGACCGACTAATTACCGAGATTGGAGGATCCGTAAGGCGACCGTATTCGGTGTTATCGAATCCTAGAAACGACATTCGATTCGGCACCTTCACTCGCCGGGTATTCAGTGCCAGAAGCGAGCCCACCATCAGTTGATTGCTTGCTGCGAAAATGGCAGTCACCGGTGGTCGGAGGCCAAGTATGTCCATCGTCTGATCGTAGCCGATGGATTGGCTGAACCCTTCCGTGTAACAGATCGGTTCGATCTCCTCCGGGTGTTCCCGGAGTGCATCGAGGTAACCGCTGAGTCGATCGCGCCCGGTTGCCGTATTCTGGTTCCCGGCGAGGATGGCAATTCGTCGATGGCCGATGCCAAGCAGGTATTTGGTGCCTTCATAGGTGCCGCGTCGGGAACTGGAGTTCACGTGCGGCGTATTCACACCATCGACTTGGCTATCGATAAGCACCACTGGAATATCGTTCTCGATGAGCGGTTCAATCGTATTGATTCTGTCATTTGCCACGAACATCGCAACACCTGCCACTCTGTGCTGGACCAACAGGTCCACATAGAGGCGTTCATATTCTACGCGGCCGTGGGAATTGCATAGAAACATCGCGCACGAGTGATCCCGCGCAATCGTCTCCGCACCCTGACAGATGGTGGCGTAGTTGGGATTGGAAATGCCTCGCACAATGAATCCGAGTACGGTTGACACTTTACCCTTCAAAGACTGAGCGGCGTTGTTCAATGTGAAGTTGAGTTCTTGCGCCGCCGCGATTACGTCCTTGGCCGTTTGCGATGTCTGGTTAGTCTTGCCATTGAGTACGCGCGAGACCGTTGCGGTGGACACGTTGGAAAGTTTTGCTACGTCCTGAATGGTGGGCCGTTTCATAGGTTGCCTCTAATCGCTCTCTCTCGTCGAACCTATTGTTGTGGAACCCATGACGATGAACAAGAGGCTTTCGCCCTGATCGATACGTTCGTCCCGCCTCCGTTCTCTTTCCCGTTGCTCTTTCGCGAGTTTCAGCGTTGTCTCTTCCAGCGATCGCAGTATTCGGATGACACCGTCCGCGTCGGCAACGACGATATCGCCCTTGTGAATCTCGACGCCGCCGATCCTCACCGGAATTCCAAACTCACCGGGGTACTCCTTAGACGTACCTTTGGCATAGATGCCACGGCAGAAGACAGGAAGACCAACTGCGACCAGATCATGAAAATCTCGTACTGCGCCGTCACACAGGAACCCGGCCAGTCCTTTGCGCACGGCCATCCGAGAACTGGAAGCGCCCCACACGGTTGAAAAAACCGTGTTCCCCGTTTCTGCGACGATTACGTCTCCCATTTCAGCCAGCTCAAGCGCCTTGAGGATAGGCAACGAGTCGTTTGGTTTGGTCCGAACCGTGAACGCCCTCCCACAGAGTCGCATATTCGGTACTACGGGGCGTATGGTTGGGTCGAGAAGCCCGTCGTCTCCGACAACTTCGTATAACGTCGCTGTGGCAAACTCATCGAAATCAGCTAACATTTCACAAATTGAGTCCCTTTGGCGATCGTTCTCCGTAGGTACGGAATAGTACCTCCTGCCCGGATTATCTCGAAGATCTCCGCAGGCGGTGCTTCGTATTTCATCGTTGTGTCCTTTGTGGTGTTCTTAACGATGCCGCGTTCGAAATCGACCTGGAGTTCGTCGCCGTGGTCCACGCATTCGCTGACATTTTTGCAGAACGCGAGTAGGGGTACGCCGGAGTAGACCGCGATCCGGAACGCCCCACGCGGCATGGAGTCTGCAACTACGCCCATACCCAACCCACGGATTCCGAGGAACGCCTGCAGGTGCGGATTGCCGTGGCCGAATCGTCGCCCCGCTACGATCACATCTCCCGGCCTCGCGTTCCGGTGGAATTCCGGATCGACCTCTTCGAACACATGGTCTTTGAGTACCTGAGGGTCAGACAGCCTCTGGAGGGTGTAATTCAAAGGCATGATGTGGGTATCGATCCCAACATTGTCACCGAACTTCCAACATCTCCCGCGGTAGATCACTGTGTTGCCTCTTTGTACAGCTCCCGGCAATCGCTGATCTTTCCCTGAACGGCCGACGCCGCCACGGTCAACGCGCTCCCTAAGTATATCTCTGCATCATTCGATCCGAGCCGACCGCTGTCGTTCCGCGGTATCGTGCAGAGAGCCACTTCCCCTGCCGAGACTCTTCCGATTTTTCCCCCGGGGCAGGCGCCGCATCCGGCCGGCAACATCAAACAGTCCGCGTCAAGGAATATCTCGACGATTCCTTCCTTGACCATCTGGGCAAAGATCCTTTGGGTTGCCGGAGCGACGAACAACCTTACATCAGGGTGGATCTTCCGACCTTTCAGGATCGTCGCAGCCTGACGCATGTCTTCCATCAACCCGGATGCACAGCTCCCAATAAAAGCGTAGTCGATTTTTTTGCCGGTAACTTTGTCGACCGAAACCACGGTTTCGGGCGTGGGTGGTACGCTGATCTGCGGCGTCACTTCCGATAGGTCAAACTCAAAGCGCGCCTTGTACGTAGCGTCGCTATCAGGGGCGATGTGCTCTATCGGAGACGTGTAGTAGGCTCGGGTGACCTCGTCGGTCGGAAACACAATCGACTCGGTGCCGATCTCCAACGGGACGTTGCAGAGAGTCATGCGACCGTCGATAGAGATATCTCGTACCGCTGGACCGCCGAACTCAAAAACGGTGTAGTTCGCAACCTCCGGATCGATATTGGACATGATGTACTGCCCGAGATCACGAACGGTCACGCCTTCGGGCAACGCACCTTTCAGATCGATCCGTATGGTTTCCGGGACCAAAATCCAGGTTGCACCAATTGCAACCACCGATGTAACCTCTCCAAGGATCGGTATCCCAAGGGCGCCAATCGCACCGAAATTCGGCACGTGTGTGTCGTAGCCTTCGACCAACATTCCCGGTTTGACGAACTCGTCCTCGACAGGAGCAACGTGACCGATTCCTCCACGGCCGCTGTCATAGAAATGCTTGATATCCCAGGCTTTGGCGATCGCTCTGATCTGTGTGCCCCGGTCAGCGCCCATCTGAGTCACGGGGACCACTTCGTGGTCAGTAACGAACATGACCCGATCAGAGTTTTTGATTTGCGTTACGCCCAGTTCGTCGAGACTTTTCTTCATGGAGACCACGTACCCGTCGTGGATCACGGTCAAATCCGGGATCGGATACGTGAACTCTCCCGGGCTAACGTCTCGACCCAGTACTCGAGACAGAATTTTCTCCGTGATTGTCTGACCCATGCGCAATGACCTCCTTTCGCGAGTTACGGAAGTTCAACAACAGAGTGATCGCGATGATCGCCAAGCCGATCGCGTCGGTCACCAGAGATGCCGCTATCGTGAACAGTCCACCGGCAACAAGAAGGTATCGGTTGAGCCGCCGAATACCGGTGGCGAAATGGCCAACGACACCGACGGACAGCGCGAAGACTCCAATACCGGCGGTCATGATCGGCCGCAAGACATCGAGAAATGCGCCCTGCAGAAGGAGTCCGGGCTCCTGAATGAAGATGTACGGAACGATGAAGCCCGGCAGAGCGATCAGGCATGCCCGAATACCCGTCTTGAACGGATCGGACGACGCGATTCCCGACGCGGCATAGGCGGTGATGGCTACGGGCGGCGTGATAACCGCCATGTTCGAGAAGTAGAATACAAACAGGTGCGCGGATAACTTGGGAACACCGAGGGAGGTAAGGATCGGTCCGGCAACCGAGATACCGACGATATAGGCCGCCACTCCGGGCAGACCCATTCCCAGAATGATCACAATGACCATCGTCAAGAATATGGCCACCGAGAATGGTGTACCGTCACGAAGAATGAAGTTGGAAAACTTCAATCCGAATCCCGTTGTTCCGATGATTCCGATGATCACTCCGCTACAGGCGCACGCGGTCGCCACGCCGATGCAGCTTTTCGCCCCGGCAGCGAGACCGTCAAACACGTTTCTGAGACCGTATTTGCACGCCGGATTGATGACACTGAGCACCACGAGGGCGAGAATCGAGATCAACGCCGCTCGGAGAACCGGATAGTAGTTGAGGATCAGTACGACGAGAATCAAGAACGGGATGATCAAATGGAAGTCGAAGAGAAGACCCTTCTTCCCGCTCCGTTCGTCCTCGGTCAGCGGAATGGACGTCACTCCGAGCGAGTTTTTGACGGCTTCGAAATGGACGGAAACGAATATACCCAAATAGAACAGGAGAGCCGGGACGACACCCGCGACAACAACATCTCGATACGGAACCTCGGTGAGTTCGGATATGATAAACGCACCCGCAGCCATGATGGGCGGCATAAGCGCTCCACCGGTCGAAGCCGCGGCTTCCACAGCGCCGGCGAATTCCGGTTCGTATCCGGCTTTCTTCATCATTGGAATCGTTAGTTGGCCGGTCGTCACCACGTTCGCGGCACTACTTCCCGAGACGGTCCCAAAAAGCGCGCTGATGATGACCGCCACTTTCGCCGGGCCTCCGACCAGCCCGCCGGCAACCTTTCGAGACAGCTTCGCGAAAAAGCGGTCGACACCGGCGTGCATCAACATCGCACCGAACAAGACGAACGTGAATATCATGGTTGAGGCAACACGCGCCGGTGTTCCGAAAATTCCGTTGGTCGTTATGTACATCGTGCTGGCAAGCCGTACCGGGGTGTACCCCCGGTGGTAGAACAACCCCGGTAAATACGGACCGAAGAACGCGTACGCCAGGAACACAAGGCTGATTATTGCGATGGTCGGTCCAATACACCGTCTGCTGGCCTCGAGGACGGCGATAAGCAGCATGATCGCCAGCACGACCTCGGTATTATTGGACATCGTAGGACGAGTCACGATGACCGTGTAGTTCACCATCAGATACACGAGGGGGACAACGCTGAAGCCAATCAGGATCAAATCGATGATCCAGAATCGACTCTGTTTCACCAAAAAAGTGATCGCCAGAACGAATGCCAGAAAGATCGCGATTTGAACGTGAGGAGGAAACGAGACGTAGCGAATCATGTACAGTTGTACAAGCGCCAACGCGACTGAGATGGCGTAGATAGCGACTTCTCGGATGCTTCGCGTTTCGCCGAATATTCGCACCATTACCCTCATCTTGTTGCGGCACGCGCGGAAGTTCCGCTGTTGCCGTCGAGAACCGCCGGTACCCAGAGACTCGATACGGCTGGTTCGATTAGGACTCGCGCGCAGGCAGACTTGTCCGCCTGTGCACGCCAATCGGATACTCTGTCACCGTAATCAGTCGATAAACCCAACTTCGCGATAGTACCGTGCTGCCCCCGGGTGGAGCGGTACCGTCGCATCAAGGTACGGAACCATGTCGCCGGAGAGCCGCCGTTGACTCGGATGGGCTTCTTCCAAACGATCACGGTTTTCCCAGACCGCCTTGGTCATTTCGTAGACCGCGTCCTCGGGCAGGTCCTTGTGGACGAATGCGTTCGTGTAGCCGCCAACCGTGAGAACGTCTTCTGTAAGGTCATCGTACGTGCCGGCAGGAATCACGATCGGAAAGTAGTACGGATAGTCATTCGCGACCTTGTTCACGTCTTCCTCTGATAGGCTAATGAGTCGGAAATCCTGGGTAGTACCGTACTCGACTATGATAGCGGTCGGTGCGCCGGTGCCAATGAACGTTGCGTCGAGATCACCGGTGCGGAGCAAATCCAGTGACTCCGTCATACTGACGTGGTAATTGTCGATGTCGTCATAGCTCAATCCCAAGGATGTCAACATGTCACGATTGGAGACCTCCGCCCCGCGGCCGACAATGTCCACACCGATCTTTTTCTCGACCAGGTCGTAGATCGTTTGAGCCGGACTGTCAGCGGGAACGACCATCTGAATCGGCCACGTATACTGTGGTACCCATGAACGCAGGTTTTCGAACGGCTCCTGGCCTTCAAAAGCGTTGATTCCGCGGTACGCGCTGTAGGACGCCACCGAGTTCGCGACGCCGCCCTGGAGTTCTCCGCTCTGAATCATTTTGACGTTATCCACACCGCCGCCGGTTTCCTCGATTGTGATATCTATTCCTTCTACCTGACCGTTGATGATGTCACCGTACGCAACGGCCACTACGTAAGCGGAAGACGTAGCGGGGGCACCGCCAAACGCGATTCTGACCCGTTGCTCTGAGGATTCCGTGCTACCAGCGGCCGTGACCAAGGCAGCACCGACGCAAAACACGACTGCCGACAACACGGCAATACGAGCGATCCCACCAACCAGACACATCTTCTTTTGCATGTTTTCCTCCTGTTTGCGGACAACGGGTCACAGACACATC
The DNA here is from genome assembly GCA_028282545.1 of Spirochaetales bacterium. Lineage (GTDB taxonomy): Bacteria > Spirochaetota > Spirochaetia > DSM-27196 > Alkalispirochaetaceae > JANQHT01. Next base: position 7,411 of record JANQHT010000048.1, on the reverse strand, counting down.
ACACCCCGAATCGGAGATGTAATCGTTTGCTCATTTTTTGCAATCGTTTACATCAATTGTAATCTCCCGTACGGTGGGTGTCAATGTTTTTTTTGGAAAACACCATCCAGGAAGCACGGTATACAACTACGAGAGGCTGATCCAAAGAGTCCTTCTCGACCGGCTCAGGTGAGTGACATCAAGGGCCGGGCCGTGCGCCCCGCTTCCATAGGCACAATGGAGGGTGCATTCGGGGCGACTCGCTTCGACAGCTCTATGCGCCGGCCTGTTCAGTCCGGGCTCAATCTGCAACTGCGGCGAATAGACGAGCCTCGTTGACAATTCGACGAGCTATTGAAACCCGAATTCGCTTTCCCTACAATGCGCCGGTCATGGACTCTGGTGAGCGTTGTCCTGGTTGCGGTTTGCTCTCGGGTGCGGCGGCCGGTCCGACCCACGAATACATGATCTCATCTCCGGAGTGCTTTCGACTCTACGGGGAGATTCTGAGTCGTGAATACTCAGATCGTCGATATTGGAGCGTACATCGACTCACCGTGGACACCTACGCGATCCAACACCCCGGGCACGGTGATCCGAGAGTCCGTCAGTCCGTTTCGATCCACCTCGTTTCCCTGTATCTCACGCTTGCACGGAACGCGCCGGAAAAGACGTGTATCGCAGCGCTACGCGAACTATCCGCGCGCCCCAAGGGAAGCTATCCCGTCCTCACGCCGCGGCCCGACGCGTACGAGCTGACCGTTTCCGATGTGTACAAGACGCGATCGCCGGAGGAGTATCGAGAAACGGTTCGACAATGGGCCCAAGAGACGTGGGATGCGTGGTCACCGTACCACGGCTACGTACGTGCGCTTGCAGCCTCGATCTGGCCGACCGGAGATTAGTGGAAATCGATCGAAGTCGCCCGTCGTGGTGCCCGAGCCGCCGCCGTGCGGTGATCGCGGGCGGGCGGCGGTGTCTCTACTCGCTTGGCGGTATAAACGATCGCGCGTGGCGGCCTCGCTACTGGCGTTACCCGTTCGGTTTTCCGAGTCTGGTTTGACACCGCGCTCGGGCGATGTCCATAAACCCGGACAACGCGGGGGACAACCACTTGTCGTTTCGCCAAATCATCATGAGTTGTACCGAAAACGAGTGTCCTCGCACCTGCACAACTTTGAGATTGCCGGTTGCCACCTCCGCCTCGACGGAAAAGCGCGGCATGATCGACACGCCGAGCCCGGATCGAACGCACGCTCTGATTGTCGCGTTGGAGTTGATGGTATGTGTAGTCCGTGGCGCAATCTGTCTCTCCGCCAGCGTCTTTTCCAGAAGCAATCGGTAGCTACAGTCACCGTCGGAGAGAAACAGTACTTGATCGCGGAACTCTTCAAGGTGGATCTCGTCCACGACGGCCCAGGGGTGTTCACTCCCGCAAACGATCGCCAAGTCGATCGAACCGAGTGTCTCGGTTTCGATCATTGGGTCCCGGATCGGATCCAACGTCTGCAAAAAAGCGACATCGATAACTCCCGAGTGCAACTCTTGCCGCAAGGCGTCATGAGCGCAGGGGCGGAGAAAAAGGACGATTCCGGGGAACTGGTTTGTGAACGTTTCGATAAACTCCGACATCAGGTACGCACTCACCGATTCCGGCACTCGCGCGGTCAGAGCGCCGGTCAGCACGCCGTCCGCTCGGATATCGGATCGGATCTCGTCCTCGAGATCCAGCATTCTCTGAGCGTATCGAAGCAGCCGCTCGCCCGTTGCGGTCAGGCGCAAGGTACGCCGTGTTCGGTCAAAGAGCTGCGCGTTGACGTCGCTTTCCAGGTTTCGAATCTGCTCGGAAACTGTCGATTGAGCGTAATACAAAACGTCCGCGGCTTTTTGAAAACTCCGCAATGACGCAACGGTCACAAATGTCCTCAGCTGTCGTAGTTCCATCAAGCCTCCGGCTGCAAACGAGAGCAGGCGAAATCATAGCGCAAACGACGCTGTTTCATCAATATTTCCGATAACACGCGTCGAATAATATCATTTGACACGAATATTCCGATGGAATTAGCCTTTGTGTATGAGAAGTGCCCGGACAAATCTCGCCCAATTTCTGCCCCGTTTCCTACGCGGCGGCGTTCGTTTGGCCCGATACGTTTTCCGTCGCGAAGACTCCCGGCCCGGTGCCGGAGCGTTTACGGACGGGACGTACTACCCGTCGAAATCGGCCCAGTTCGTGAAGTGGCTCTTGTGGTTTGCAATGGCAAACCTCGTCGCGTACGCCATTCACATCGTGTGCGGCGCCGCGGGCTAAGGCGGGGCGAATCGTCCGCGCGACTGCGAGCGATTCACCGGGGGTTCTCAGCCGCGCATCGCGGTGACGGCGGCGCGAATGCGTCCGCTATCGAGGTTGGTAGGAAGCGTACAGTCGGCGCCCAACAGAAACGGTATGTCCGCGTTCATAGCTGCGATGGACCGAGCCTCCGCGGCGATCTCGGCGTACGTTCCGTCGACAAGCACGCCGGAACGATCGTCGAACCCGCCCAGGATCGGGCGCTGGAACAGCGCGTAACCGTCCCGCAGAGAGAGATCGTTCGCGTGGCTCGCCCAGTTGAACACATCCCCGGGATAATCGACGTACGCTTGCAGGTTCACGGATGGTTTGCAGATGTGCACAAAAAGATCTGCCTTTTCGTGCGCGAGTTCCTGCAGGACCGTGCAGCCTCGCTCTTCGAGCGCCAAGTCGCCACCTTGACACCTCCTCGCGCGCAACGCACAGTTACGGTGTGGATACCGTGGGGAACCAACAAACGATCAAGGATCTCGTTGATCGGTACCGCTCACAGTGTCTCTGGTTCCTCAAACCGGACTACTACCCCAGGACGAGGGAAGAGACTCGGACGGTGCTCGGTTACATAGAACGGTACGGCGACCGCCTGGAGGTTCGCGACTGGATTGACGTCCTAAGGACCGACGCAAAACTTCAGCCGTTCGGGTACATCACCTGGGCCGCCTGTGGGAAAGATCCGGGGTACAATCCCAAATCTGGGCCGACAATGGCACGAGATGATTGCCACGGCCGAACAGATCTTCGATTTGCTGCCGCTCGAGACGCTCGGACGGTGCGTTTTGTCACAAACCGGGGAGTTCTTTCGTGGTGCGACGGACCAACTGGCCTTCCACACGGGGAGTATCGGCGGAGCGTGGCCACCACGATTCAAATCGACGATGTAGACACGCGGTAAACACGCGAGAGATCACGTTGATCATAGCTTTAGGTCGACGAATGCGTAAGGGAACACAGCGGAAAACGTCCGGCGCGTACTACGGCAATCGTCTGTTACGATCCGTCCATCGACATCATCAGAAAGCCGCAGAAGACGGCGTTCTCGCGCTGCAGGTCGGCCGATACCCGAGATTTCATCCGGTTTATTTCGCCGCGGTACCGGTTGTAGAAGTCGTAGTTCGGCCGTGCGTTGTAGACGAGTTCGGGAAGCTCGAAGTGTGCTATGACGTGCTTCACGGTAGTCGGTTTTACAAAGACGTCGTAGTCGGGGCGCAGGTAGGCGGGTACCACGGTAACGAGGGTCCACTTGGCGAGCTTGTACTCGGCCAGCGTTTCGACGAGTTCCTCGAACCCGGTCCGCTCGTCGCCGTGAAGCTGTTCGCGTAACGCTGAAACCAGACGCACCTTTTCCGGCTCGCCCATGGAGCGAACGCAATCGCGGAACTTCGGCTTTTCGAAAACGGAAACCATCGACGACGAGGTAACGACCTTGATCATCCGCTCAGCGACATCATCCGGGCGCGAGAAGTTCTCCTCGGCGAACGATTCGCGCGCAAGGGCGATCATCTTGTCCATCTTGTGTTTTTTCCCGATCGCTACGAGGTCGGGGTGGTCAAAACCGCTCGGATAGCGCCGGTAAAACTCCTCGACGGCCGCCTGCAATGCTTGTTCATTCATGGGTCGATGATACCACGCCCGGGCACGGGATAGTCGGCCGCGTTATGGCCGATCGCCGGCGAAGCAACCACGGGCGGAGCCACTTCACACCGCAATCACGAAAACAACGACATCTGCCGGCCCGGCGAAAAGAGGTCGCTTGTATCGAGCCCGAGGGGATCGCAGAGCGTCCGGGCGATGGGGCGCAGCTGCTTCTGCACGTAATGGTCGAGGTCTATCGGAGCGCTCCGGAGTGTCGGCGGTTGTGGCCCCGCGGTGGTCACGACGTACGAGATGGCACCCTCCCGTTCCGACTCCGGGAGCAATAGCGCGGCCTGAACGTGGGGCGGTCTGCTCTTTGTGTAGCTCGACACCGGTTTGCGCAACCGGCGCGCGTAGACGAGTTGGTCGTCGAGTTGACCGTCGTAGAGGCGAGCGATCGTCTCTGCGATGTAGGCGGTGATTTCGCGGTTCGAGGAGCCGCAGAGGATGAGTTCGAGGAGCCGGGTTTGGAACGTCGCCGCCGCCGGGGTCCAGTCGCTGCGGACCGCCTCCATCCCCTTGATCTCGAGTTCACCGGCGCTCCCGCCCTCGCCCACGAGAACTCCCGCGTAACTCTTGGAGCGCCCGCGGGTGTCGCCGTCGGCGCCGCCACCCCGGACGGTGGGAAGGTAGAAGGAGCGGTAGAGCTTCTCGAACTCGAGTTCGAGTTTCGATTCGACGCGCCAGCTCTCCTGGATGAAACGCGACAGCGCGTCGTTTATCTCAGCCGCCAGCCCGGCTCCGCGCCGGCGAAGGTCGTCGGAAGAGGTGCGATCGGGCGCATCGTCGGGAGAGGCGGCGAGGACGAAGAGCGAATCGGTATCGCCGTAGAGGACGCGGTACCCCCTGTGCGTAAAACGCTCTTCCGTCCAGTGGAGGAGGTACTGGCCGAAGCTCGTTATTGCACCCGCCAGGGGAGCGCCGGCAAAGCGGCACTGCGGTGTCCCGAGGACGCCGTAAAAGGAGTTCATGATGATCTTGTAGACGTAGCTGGCAACGTCGTCACCGGAACGCTTGGCCGCGTCGCGGTTCTTCCAGAAACTGTCGAGGAGCGCCGGGAGGATGCCCGGGTCGCGGGAGAAGCGCGCGCCGTTCGGTGCCACGATCGCGCCCGTGGTCGCCACGATTGCATCCGGGTGATCGTCGCCGGTCGCGCCGTGGCCCGGATCGTTTCCAACCGATGGCGGCGGTTCTCCGTGGTGGTACCCGGCTCCCGTTCCGCGGTATGAGACCGGGTCGAGATTAAAGGTCCGCATGAGCGAGGGGTAGAGGCTCTTGAAATCGAAGACGAAAACCTCGCCGTAGAGACCCGGTTGCGGCGCGAGAATCGCGCCGCCGGGAGCTTCGCCGAGCGGCAGAAGGTCGACGCCGTGGGTCGGCGCCACCATTCCACGGCGGTGCATCGCCTCGGTGTAGAGGAACTCGAAGGCGGGAATGCTCGTCCACGCGCGGGATAGACCGATACCGGTGAGCTGGCTCCGCGCGATCGTCAGGTCGAGGAGCCCCGTCTTCGCGAGAATCCGCAGGACGAGGTCGGCGTCGGTCCGGCAGTACTCGCACAGTGCCACCGGGTCGTCACGGTAGAGCCGCATGATCGACGCCACCTTCTCGCGGGCGCTCTCCGCGTGGATCGTCTTTCCCTCGCCGAGGACCACGCGGGCGACGCTCCCGAGTTTGCGATCGGCGTAATGGTGCGGGCCGTACCGCATCAGGCGGAGGCCGTCGATCACCTGCCGCCCGCGGCAACGAAAACCGGCGTTTCGCCGCACACCCTCCCGATCGCGGCCGGCGGGGAAGAAGCGCGCCGGCTCGGTGGAGCGGGCGATCGCGAACGGCACACGGTAGTGGTCGAGACGGCGTGCGATCGTCGCCAGATCAAAATCGATCACGTTCCACCCGGTGATGATGTCGGGGTCGATCTCTGCGATCCTGCGTACTAGGCGCTCAAGAAGGTCGTGTTCGTCCGTGCACCCGGTGATCCACACGGGACCGGGGGCGTCGCCCAAGAGGAAGACCTCGCTTACCGTGGTGCTCCAGGGAGAATCACCCACAAGCGAGGCGGCGATGATTTTATCCGTTTCGACGTCCGTCTCGATGTCGATCGAGAGGAGCGAAAGGTTCGGATCCCGGTCGGATGGAGCGATGTGTGGATTATGGAATACGAGGTCCACCAACCTCCCCGGGACGGCCGGCCCGCCAAGGCGCACCGCGCCGCGCAGGTCCATCTCTATGAGCGCCGCCTCGACCGGAGAGAAGTCTGCCTCGTAGGTGCGAATGGCGTTGGCGCGCAGCAGTTCGTCGTCCTGCCGCAGTCGGCCGGCCGTCGCGGCGCGGTAGAGCAACACGCGCTCGCCGTCGATCGTGGTACGGTCGGTCTCCTCGAGGCGTCCGCCGACGAGCCGGGCCGTTGCCGCGGCGTCACCGCTGCGTACAAAGAGACGCGGCGGGTGACGATCGTCGGTAACGGCGAAGGTTCTCCCGTCGGCCGCCCTCCCCAGGAGCGCAACGACCGATCCCGATTCGAGCGGCTGGAGAAACGAATCTACGATGAACCCTTCGATCTCGCAATGGTCCGCCAAGGTACGTTAGGTATAGGAGATGAGAGTGCGCGCTACAACCCCGCCGGCAGCATAGGTGCCGGGCCGCCTCGATAATGGCCGCATCCCGGTACGAAATCTGCCGGCGGTCGGCCCGGGAGGAACGCGTTGCCTGCACGACACATTCTTGGAGCACCTGGGATGACAGCGCCAGATCGCTGATGCACGCCCGTTCTCAACCAGCTCGTTGGCGGAATGGAATACCGCAACGCGCGGATGGCCACCTTCAAATCCATCATCCAGACGAGATGGTTGTCACGAACCGCTTCCGGTCCCGCGCACAAAGGAGCTGGACGACCCACTTGCCAACTTCGGCCGCGCCGGGCAATCCGCCGGGAGGATTCGTCCACATACTCGCAAGATAGAGGCCGTCGAGACCGGGAACCGTTTTCGGAATGAAGCGATGCCGTCTCTGGAAGTCGGGGGTGGGCTGCCACGTCATGTGGGTCCCCTTCCAGTTGTCTGTATAGCGCTCATACGTAAGCGGTGTAGCAACGTCGACCATCTCTATCTTGTTGCGGATACCGGGATAGTACGCCTCAAGGGCCTCAATGCAGACTTCGGCTGTTCGTTCCTTCTCCGCCCGATATGCTGTAGAATCCCCCTTGAGTTTCTTCCAGTACAACCAGTCGCAGATAAACATGCTGAGCAGCAACGACTTGCCATGCGGGGCCACGGCGGGATCGAAGGCGTAGTTCTTGACATTGAACCATTCGACCCTCCGTCCGCCGATGGAGACGGGTTTCGGCAACTGGAAGAGTTCCAACTGGGCAAAAAAAATTACAAGTGTTCAGAAAGACACCAAAATTTAAAAAAGAAAAATTTACAATGTTACATGTTTAATGTCAAATGGCTA
>JANQHT010000145.1 GCA_028282545.1 Spirochaetales bacterium | reverse complement strand
GAGCGCGACGGTCGACGTCGCACCAGCATACGAATTGGCCAGCATGTATCGGTCGTTTTGAAACACGACCAGGCAACCGGCGAACTGACCGAGGGAGTGGTTGAACGGATCCTCACCAACGCCACCGGTCACCCCCACGGGATCAAGGTAAAACTCGTTGGTGGCTTGGTTGGACGCGTGAAGGAAATCCATGACTAGGGTGGTGCTGTGGATCCTCGTTGCCTCTCTCGCGGGTCACCGCGCCTACGCCATAGAACGAGCCCGCGATTTGCCGCGGATCGGCAAACGCCCAACTGTGATCGATTTCACGGTCAGCGAGTACGAGATAGACGGCCTTCCCATCGTTCGGAGCGATCTCGATGTCCACCTCGTCGCAGACGTTCCGATTGAGGCCTTTGCGCGGGTCTTCACAAACCGGGACCGCACCGGCGAGTACATGCCGAATCTCGACTCCTACGAGTACACGCCGCTCCTGGATCAACCGGGCGACGTTGTCATGGAGATCCAGCGAGCGGGTGTGAGGTTCATGGGGATCGACGCGACCATTGCGCTACGGCAGAGGTCGGAAGCGTTTGATATGCTCGACGAATCGCCCCCGACGTTCCGGCTGGAATACCGAATGGTGGAGTCCCTGGACGGGAAACTGTACTCGAGTGGCGGCGTCTTTCTGCTCGAAGAGGTACGGGTGAGCGGGCGCCGTGCCACCTATATTCGGCAGGAGAACACCACCGAGTTCAAGAACCCCTTCTTCGGCTTCCCGGGAATACTCCGTGCCTTTGCACCGATCGGTACGCGACGACTCTATCGCGCGATGGTTGAAGAGGCACATCGGTACGTGCCATAGCGTATGGTCCTCCACATTCCCCACTCGTCCACCACCATTCCGACACAGTTTCGTCCCCAATTGGCGGTGACCGACGGTGTGCTCAAGTCGGAACTGCAGGCACTCACTGATCGGTACACGGATGAACTCTTTGTCTGGCCCGGCGCGATGAGCGTAGTCTTCCCCTATTCGCGCCTCCTGGTAGACGTGGAACGATTCGCCGACGATGAATCCGAACCGATGAGTGCGGTGGGAATGGGGATGGTGTACACGCACACGACGCGGGGCGAACGGCTGCGTCGCGAGCTAACGGACGGTGAACGAAGCGACCTATCTGCGCTCTACGACGACCACCACAGACTCTTCCACAACGCCGTACAGATGCAGCTCGATCGGGACGACGCCGTCCTGATTGTGGACTGCCACAGCTTCCCCGATACGCCGCTGCCCATGGACGCCAGCCGGCAGATACCGCGGCCAGATTTCTGCATAGGCCTGGACCGGTTCCACACGCCGGACAGGATCGTTCGAACGGCGGCGTCGCATCTGCGCAACGCCGGCTGGAACGTGGGAATCGACTGGCCCTACTCGGGCGCGATTGTTCCGATGCCGTACTTTCACGGGGACTCGCGCGTCTCATCGATCATGATAGAAGTCAACCGCCGCCTCTACATGAACGAGCATACCGGCGAGAAGAACGACCACTTCGAAGCGGTCGCGACGCAGGTGCGATCGCTCCTGGGAGCGCTGCAACGAGCCGCGCCTTGACCACTCCCGGGCAAATCCCTAACCTCTCCTTAACGTTTGAACCACATAAGGAGGTTCGTATGAATCGAAAAATCGTAGGTATTACGATACTCGTCGCGCTGGTCACGGCGCTGCCGCTCTTTGCCGGAGGGGGCCGGGAGGAATCCGCGGCGGAGCCTATGGAAGAGATGGCCGAGGAGACGATGTCGAAGGAGGAAACTCCCGACGATCCGCGGCTCTACGAGCCGGGGAAGCTGACCGTCGCGACCGGTGAGCCCGTTTACCCGCCGTGGATGCTCAACGACGACCCCGCCGGCGGCGAGGGCTTTGAAAACGGCGTCGTATACGCCCTGGCGGCAGAACTCGGTTTCGCTCGGGAGGACGTGGTCTGGGTTCGGACGACCTTTGACGCGGGCATCACCCCCGGTGCAAAGCCCTATGACTTCAACACCCAACAGTTTTCGATCACAGAGGAGCGCCGTGAGTTTGTCGATTTCTCGATTCCCTTCTACCAGCCGGACAAAGCGGTGGTAGCCCTCCCGGACAGCCCGGTTGCGGCGGCCACGAGCTTCGCCGATCTGCGGCGCGCGCGCTGGGGCGCCACCATCGGCACAACCGATCTGAACTACATCGAGGACATCATCGGCGTGGATGACGTGGCGGTCTTCAACGACCAGGTTGGGACGTTCCAGGCGCTCCTGGGCGGCCAGATCGATGCCACGACGATCAACCTGCCCACGGCGCTATTCGCAACGGCCGTGCAGGTCCCGGAGGCGCGCATCGTTGCCATCCTTCCCCCCGATCAGGGCGACCTGGGGCTCGGTCTGGTCTTCGAGAAGGGCAATCCCCTACTTCCCTGGATCAATGAGGGCCTCCAGGCGATCCTTGACGACGGGACAGTTTCCTCCCTGGTGACCGAGTACCTCATCGGTGACGACTCAATCGAGGTCATCTCCGAGTGAGCCGGGAGCGCCCGGATCCGGCCCCCGGGTCGGGGCGCGACCAGCCGGTTGGCAGACGGGGCGCCGGGAATTCGGCGCCGGGCGAACCGGCACAAAGGGACCGCGGCCCTAGGGCGGGCCGCGTCCTTTCAGCTCGCGAAAAGTACCTTCCCGGCGCCATCAGCATAATCAGCGTGGTAGTGGTCTTTCTCGTTGTGCGACAGGCCGTGGTAACCGCGGAACAGTGGCCGCGGATTCGCGCACAGTTCTTCGACGTGGGTGCCATGGCGGCGGTGTTCCCCAAGGTTCTCCGCGGATTCGGCATCAACATGACCGTGTGGGTCGTCGCCCTGGTGGTGATCGGCGTCTGGGCACTGGTGCTGGCGATCTTCCGCACCCTCAGCGGACCCTGGTTCGCACCGCTCCGGGTCTTCGCCGTCGTCTACATCGATCTCCTCCGCGGGCTGCCGTCCCTCCTGTTGGTGCTGCTCTTTGGATTCGGTATCCCGGCGCTTCAGATCCAGGGCTTGCCGCAAAGCAGTCTCTTCTGGGGCGCCACCGCCATGGTGATGGGGTATTCCGCGTACGCCGCGGAGGTCTACCGCTCGGGTATGGAAGCTGTCCACGATGGACAGCATGCCGCCGCCAAAGCGCTCGGTCTTACGCAAGCGCAGACACTCTTCTTCGCGATTATTCCCCAGGCGGTCCGAAACGTCGTTCCATCGCTCCTTAACCTGGCGGTGGCGCTTCAAAAGGATGTTGCGCTGCTCAGCGTCGTGGGCGTGCGCGACGCCGTACGGGAAGCACAGATCTATACGGCGCGTACGTTCAACTACTCGTCCCTCGTCTCGGCGGCCTTGCTCTTTTTGGTGGCCACGGTGCCCATGGCGCGCCTGACAGACTACGTGTCGCGCCGTGACCGCGAACGGCGCCTGCAGATGACGGAGTAGCCGTGGTAGAGAGGATTCGACTCGACCGCGTGACAAAGTACTTCGGGAACAACTTGGTCCTGGACGACGTCTCGCTTACGGTGGGTGAGCATGACGTGGTATGCCTCATCGGTGCATCGGGCTCGGGCAAGTCGACGATGCTGCGATGCATAGCGGACCTGGTCGCATTCGACTACGGCGTGATCTCCCTGGACGGCGTCTCGATCCACGACGAATCGTTCGGCAAAAACGAACTCCACAAGCGTGTGGGCATCGTCTTCCAGTCATACAACCTGTTCCCGCACATGAAGGTGACGGATAACATCACCCTGGCACCGCGTCGCGTTCACGGAACGCCCCGCGACGAAGCGGAAGCGAAGGCGCGGGACCTGCTGGCCCTCTTTGGCCTGGAGGGGTACGCGGACAAGTACCCGGAGCAGCTCTCCGGCGGTCAACAGCAGCGGGTGGCGATCATTCGCGCCATGGCCACGAACCCCGATGTCCTGCTCCTGGACGAGGTAACGGCCGCCCTCGATCCCGAACTGATCGGCGACGTGCTCGAGGTCATCCGCGATCTCAAGGCACAAGGCATGACGATGATCATCGTGTCCCACGAGATGGGATTCGCCCGGGACGTGGCGGACCGCGTCTGTTTCCTGGACGAAGGGAGAATCCTTGAGGAGGCGGCGCCGGCCCGTCTCTTCTCGGAGCCGGAGCACCCGCGGACGCGGCAGTTCCTTCAGCGTATCATCGAAGCGGGGCGCCTGTGACGAACGGCAGGCCCCTAGCGGAAGCGCCACCCCACCCGTACAGGGCTACCGAGGAAAAACTCAACTCCATCACCCACGCCATCGGAGCGGGCCTCGCCGTGGCGGCACTGATCGTCCTCCTGATTGCTTCAGACGGAAAGGCGATCGCGATGACCGCCTTCGCGCTCTACGGGGTGAGCCAGATCCTCACCTATCTTTCGTCTTCACTGCTGCACGGCTTTCACGACACCCATACGCCGAAGCTCGTCTTTCGCCGCATGGATTACTCGTCGATCTATCTTCTGATCGCCGGCACCTACACGCCGGTGGCGCTGATCGCAATCGGCGGTACAACGGGATGGATCGTCTTTGCAATTGAGTGGACGCTCGCTCTATTGGGCGTGGTGGCGCGATCGGTCTTTGTGACGGGACGGAGTCCGATCCTGGACTCGCTCTACCTTCCGATGGGATGGCTCATCGTCTTCTTCTTCCGGCCGTTGCTGGCGTCCATGGAGCCGGGCTTCCTCTGGTGGGCGGTGGCGGGCGGACTGAGCTACACGGTGGGAATCGTCTTCTATTTCCTGGAGCGTGTTCCAATGGCGCACGTGGTGTGGCACCTGTTCGTCCTGGGCGGGGGAGTGAGTTTCTTCGTGGCCTTCCTGCGGTACCTGGTATAGGTCAGAAGGAACCGGTTATGTAGTGCTCCAACTGGTCGATGAGGAATGCCTGGTCGTGGATAACCGCCTTGACAACGTCGCCGATCGAAACCATCCCCACCAGTTCATCCTCCTCGAATACCGGGAGATGCCGAACACGCTTATCCGTCATGAGTGCCATGCACTCTTCGATCGTTCGGTGGGCCATGATACCCTGCACGTTTTTTGTCATGAGTTCCGAAACCGGCGTCTTCCGCGTGTCTGCGCCGGTATCCCCCATCATGCGGCGGGCGTAGTCGCGCTCGGAGAAGATTCCCGCGACCTCCTTGTCGTCGTTGATAACCAGAAGCGCCCCGATGCCCTGCTCCTTCATCAAGAGCAAAGCCTCATAGACACTTACTTCCGGTCGCACGTCCCACACGGAGCCGCCCTTGTGGTTGATAATGTCCTGAATGGTCTTCATTCCAGCCTCCTCAGCGCGTGGTGGGTGAACGGGCCGGAACATCGGGAGTGCAGCACGGGTGACGAGCGCGGGGCCCGATCACGTATTGGTACAGTGTAACACACCGATGGATCGGTTCGCGAGCATGAGCCCTCGTGCGATACTCGCAACGGGCGCGGTTGCTGGCGGTACCAGATTCTTTGGCGTTGCCGTGTCGCTCGCCGCGTTCCAGCCGCCCCTCCAGAACCGGGTATCGTGAGTCCATGGAAACTATAGAAGAGCAACGACTATCGGCAACGGCGATCGAGAAGGTCGAGATTCGAGGCATGCACCTGACGCTCCCGGGTTTCGGCCCAAAGGGGCCGACGCTGGAGATATTTGAATACGGCGAAAACGAAACCAACCGCAACAAGGCGGTCAACGCCGAAGGGTTTGGTCACATCGCCTTTGCCGTGGACGATGTGGAGGAGTGCCTTCGTCGCGTTCTGGAACACGGAGGTTCCACTGTCGGTGAGGTGGTACGCGGTGACGTTGCCGGCGTTGGCCCAATTCACATGGTTTACGCCCGGGATCCCGAAGACAACGTCGTTGAAATTCAGAAATGGGGATAATCGCAGAGTTCGGCGCGGCATCCGGCAAACCCGGTGGCGGCGGTTCTTTGAGAACCGGAAATCAGAACCGGCGCCAAAGCGTGAGGTAGTCCGCTTCGGGGCGAAAGCCGAACGCTCGTAGCGATTCGGCGTACGGTGACTCCCGGGCCGGCACCCCGTTCACCCTCTCCGCTCGAACGCGCTTGATCGATCGCTCGTCCCGGGACAAGAGCGTTGAGAAGAACCGCAGATACTCGTCCATCCGGGGAGCGCCGGGCGGTACCGAGAAGTGCAACTCACCGCCCCGGCGGTGGGAGATGAGCACGAGCTTTGCCCCTTGAAAGACGAGGTGCGTAGATTGGAGGCGCGAAGGCAGCTCGAGGTCGGGCACCGGAATACCAACGCCGCACAATGACGCGGGATCGGCGGCATTCATCCAGTAGACCGGCTCGGAATCGTCGCCTTCGCTCAGAACGCGCAGGGCAGCGGTGGAAATGAACTGGATTCCCTGGACACCGTCAACGAAGTGTCCGGCGCGGATCTCGCCGGAGAGCTCCATGAGACGGAGCGCCCGGAAGACGCGGCTCCAGGAAAAGGGCGCCAACTCCCGCCTGAGCAACGCGGGGAAGAGCACACCGTACCGTGCGAAGAGGAGCCGCGCTCGGTCTTTCACCAGTTCCTGATGTTCCAACGGATCGGCCGGGTCCTCCGGTGAGGGAAGCTCGAACCAGGTGCCCTGCATCGGCCGGCTCGATTTCCAGCGCGAATATCCGGCGCGCCCGGATGCGACGCCGGACCGCGGCCCACGCCTCCCCCTTCCACGCGGGCCGAGCCGGCCGGCTACGGTCGGACGCGGTGTATCGGACGCCACGCGATCCGCCGTGAAATTGGTCCTGATCCCCTGCCTGAGCGCATCGAGCCCGTCGTTTGCCGCGCGTCCTCGCCAGACAAGTTCCCAGAGCGCTGCGGCGACAAGGTGGCTGGGCGCGTCAACTCGCCTCGCAAGCTCGAGGAAATCGAACCGCCCGCCCGAGGAGAGCTGACGATACACTTCAGCGATGGGCGCCGCGTCGGGCTCGCCGGTCTCTCGGTATGTGACGCCTTCTCCGTGCGCGTCGTCATCTCCGGGCGCGTCGCCGCCACCCGCGGTCTCATCGTGAATCAGGTCCAGCTCCGTTTCGAAAGCGAAGGTTACGTGACGGCGGCCGCAGCCCATCCAGCGCAGATCGCTCTCGCCCATGGCGCGATCGAGCCAGCTCGCGTGGTACGGTTCGAGCCTGGCGGGCAGGACGTCGCTCTCCCACAGCGGGGCCGATAGGGACACGCCGAAGAGCTGCTCCAGGCGGTGCTCCAGCTCTTCGATCCGGTTTCCCCGCGCGGTGAGTCCCTGGTAGCGAGCGAGGAAAAACTGGAACTCCCCCGCCGAGAGCGGCTGTATGTCGGGACGATCCGCGGCGCGCCGTAGTCGAAGCAGGCGTTCCAAGTTCTCCCTACTGCAGATTTCCTCCTGGCGGGCACCGGTGCTAAAACGGTCTACCAGCAGTTCCCGTTCACCCACGAGGTGATCGATCGCCGATTCCAGGCGGTCCCGCGGAAACGGCAGGAGGGCAAAAATGTGGGAGAGCGGGGTCGGCGGGTAATAGGCGATCCATTGCCGGAGAAAACGGTCCAGGGCACCGTCTGGGCCGTCGTCCTGACCGGCAGCGCGATTGTCCCTGGTGTCACCGTCCGCGGCCGGATCGCCCCTTGCCGCATCAAAGAGCGGGACGCTCTCGTCCGCCACGATGCCTACTTCAACCCCGTCCACGGTGTGGAACACGAGGCGGTCCCGGATTGCCTCCACCGGGGAATTCACATCCTCCGCACCGCCGTCGTCCATGGACGCCAGCAGTTCCCCCCATTCGGCGGAGGGGATAAAGCGCCGTTCCACTACCCAGGCGAGCAGTTCTTCCGGCGTTGACGGCGCATACCCCGGTTCAACGCGCTGGATCTTGCGGCGGAACCGCTCCACCAGTTCGGCCGGAAGGTCGGGCCGGAGGTGCGGCGAATGGAGTACCTCCTCGAGCAACTCGTCGCTGAGCGACGTTCGCAGCGCCGATTCCGCCGAGTCATCGGCGTACATCCGCGCGTTGGTCTGTCGCCACACGATCGAATCGGCAAAGGGCGAGGGCGAGGCCGTGGCAACGTCCGAAACGACGATCTCCCCGCGCCGCACCTCCTCCAGCAGGATCTCCAACTGCGCCACGTCGAACTCGCTCTGCATACACTCCCGCCACGTCTCGAGGACGATCGGAAAATCGTCGCGGTCCGCCGTCGCCTGCAACAGCTTCTTCGCCCGGAGGCGGTTGAGCCACAAGGGCATCCGATCGGAGAAGTTCTTGCGCGGCAACAGGAGCGCCCGTTGGGCGTTTTCCCGGAACCGGGCGCCGAAGATGCCGCCCCCTTCGATCGAATCGCGGAGCAGCGCCGGTACATCCTTGCCCTCGAGAACGTCGAAGAATGCGCCGGTGTCCACGCCGCGCGAATCGCGCCCCTGGTCGTGGTGCGGAACGTTGAGGAGTACCGCATCGTTGTTGGCGTAGACCTCGAGCGGATACCCGAAGGAGTCGTTCCACGCGGCCGAGATCGCCAGGGCCAACGGTTTGTTCACCCTGCTCCCCCATATCGTATGGAGTACCACCTGCATGGCATCCGCGGTATTGGTAGGATCGTTGTAGCGTTCAACGAGTACGTGCCGCCGATGCGGAAGGGGGGCGTGCGTGTGCGCCCGCTGTCGAACCAGGTACTCCTCGAGAGCCTGCGCGGCATCACGCTCCATGAAGTGGCGCGACTCCAGGGAGTCCGCGAGGGAACGCCCCGCCGCCAATTCACTATCGGCCTCCCTCAGGAAGTGGCCGATCCGCTCCGCAAAGGCGAAGGGCCGGCCGAGGTCCTCGGCGCGCCAAAAGGGTACGACGGAGTTGCTCTTGTCCGCGGGGACGACGAAGACGTCGTTATTGGTGATACCCGTGATCCGCCAAGCGCGGTTCCCAAAGGGGAATGCGTCGCCCAGGGAGCGTTCCCAAACGAACTCTTCATCGAGTTCCCCTATCTTGGCACGCGATTCAGAGAGGCGCAGGCTGTAGTAGCCCCGGTCGGGGATCACTCCCCCGGACATGTAGAGCAGCATGGCGGCGTTCTTCCGGGCGTGGATGACGCCTCGAGGGCGGTCGTAGATGATGCGCGGGGTGAGTTCCTGGAGCCGCGTGTCGGCGTACTTCCCGCTCAGCATCTCCACAACCAGTTCGAGTTCCTCCGCCTTAAGATCGCGGTAGGCGTAGACGGCCCGCAGGGTGTCCAGCAGGTACCGGACCGCAACGGGTTCGGTGACGGCCGCGGAGAGAACGATCTGGGCAAGGACGTCCAACGGCTTGTCCGGCGGATTGATCTCCTCCACGGCGCCGTCAACGATCGCGCGGGCGAGGACCGCCGACTCGACCAGATCGCGAGAGTGAATGGGAAGGAACGTGCCCCGCGAAACGGCACCGACGCCGTGACCGGCGCGCCCCACGCGCTGCACCGCCGAGGCGATCGAGAAGGGCGCCTCCAGCAGGATGACCTCGTCGATCTCGCCGATGTCGATTCCGAGTTCCAGGCTGCTCGTGGCGACGATCGCCCGGAGTTCTCCCGCCTTCAGGCGCTCCTCCACCACGTGCCGTATCTCCCGGGAGAGCGAGCCGTGGTGGGCGTAGACGGGATCGCCCCCCTCCTCGTTGATCATTCGGGTGAGTTTTTCCACCATGCGCCGGCTGTTGGCGAAGATCAACGTGGACCGGTTCCGAGCGATGTGCTCACGGAGCCGCGCGACGATCATTTTCCACCACTCGTCGCGGGGATCCACCTGACCACTCGTGGGAACCGAATCAATGCCCGAGTCCGGTTGGCCCGGGTGGGCGATTGTGATCCGGTAGCGCTTGTCGCCGCCCACCTCCACCGTACTCACCGGGCGGGGATAATAGGTCGCCTCGTCCCCCCGGCGTCGCAGCTCAAAGGCGCCAAGAATCTCCGCCACCCGCTTCATGGGACGCACCGTGGCGGACAACCCGACGCGCTGGAATTCGCCGCAGATCGGAACCAGCCGTTCCAGGGCGCTCATGAGGTAGGTTCCCCGCTTGGAGGAGAGCACCGCGTGGATCTCGTCCAGGATAACCAGCCGGAAGCCCCCGAGTCCCCGGAGCCCGCTCCGGGACGAGAGCATGAGGTTGAGACTTTCCGGCGTGGTCACGAGGATCTGCGGCGGGTGCACGATGAGGCGACGACGTTCAGACTGCTCCGTATCGCCGCTCCGAACGCCCACGCGAATCTCCGGCGCCGCTTCGCCGCTCGCCGCAAAGCGTTCCCGAATGGCGCTGAGGGGACGGCGGAGGTTTCGCTCGATGTCGTTATTCAGCGCTTTGAGCGGCGAGATGTAGAGGACGCGCCCCTCCTCGCCGCGGAAGAGACCGTCGATCGCGGTGAGAAAAGCGGTCAGCGTCTTGCCGGTCCCGGTGGGCGCGCTGATAAGGCAGTGCTCGCCCCGGCGTATCCGCGGCCACGACTCCTCCTGGACCGGGGTGGGCGTTCCAATCTCCTCGCGGAACCAGGTGGAGACGGTTGGATGGAAGTCACGAAGCGCGTCGGCCGGCGCCATGGCAGCAAGTATAGCGGCCGGCAGGCGGTTGTCCTATCGGAACGGTGGTTTCCCGGCGGTTCTCGTTTTGGACTGATCAAATGACCGTGGCACGGTTCTCTACATACCTGCCTGGAACGAAGAACAAAACGCTGGGCTTCGCTGCGCTGCAGAGACGCGTTTTGTTCTTCGTTCCAGGCGCGGCTGGTGGTATGTGCCCCCAAACGGTCATTTGATCTCGAAAATGAGAACCGCCTGTCCTTTGACGCAGACTATCGTCGGAGGGCTCGTCGCCCTCCGTCCATACTAAAGAACTGCTGGTGGTTTCCATCAAGGAGGCCCGGTGTGACCGGGCGTTTACTCTCGTGTCGGCCTTAGCGCCACCCGGCGGATGACCCGCGCTCCCTCCTCGGGGGGCACGGCAGTTTGGATCAGGGCCGCATTTCCGGTGGTAGCATCCCCCGGAAACACGGCAAGTACCCGTGCCCCCCGGTCGTCCGACACTTCCAGGACGAGATCACTCGCCGCGTCCGCCGGGAACGCCAGGCGATAGGCGCGGCCCACGCGCTCGTACCAGACGTCGGGAAGGGCGTTGCTACGGCGGCTCCCCACCTGGCCGCTCGTTCGTTCACCGTCGGTGAGGCGCGCCCCGGCAGCTTCCTCCACCACCACCCGCACCATTCCCTCCCGCCGGAACGACGCGCGCAGCTCTGCCAGCAGGGCGACAAAGAGGTCGCGGTCGTGCTCGTACTGCTTTTGCACGTTCACCATGAACATACGATCGATGTCGCGGTTCCGCAGGCCCTCCTCGTAGCGCCACTCGATTCGCGGTCCGATGTGGTCGCCGGCGAGATAGAGGCGGATGATCTCCGCGTCCCGGCTGTGGATGTTGAGCTTCTCGTCACTCTTCCAGTTGTTCGCCACGAGGAGATCGACGGTCATGTGCGCCGGATCGTAGATCGCGCCGAAAACGAGCATCGAGTGGTGCAGGTTGGGTCCGGCGAACCCCGTCAGAACCGGTTCGTTTGCTGCGATGTGTGCCGCGATCCGCCGCGCCTGCTCCTCGATCTCGCCTGAGTTCATGGCGCGCTGCATCTGCGTCGATCCGGGGCCGGCAACGAAGTGATCAAAAACGATGTCGAACTGCAGGTAGTTCATCTCGCGCTGATTTCGCGATACGCCGGCGCTGATGTCGTGGGCGCTGTCGTAGTATGAAGGCAGCAGTTCCGGCCAGCGCCAGTAGCGCACTTCCGTCCCGGCAAATGCGTAACAGCGTCCGGTATTGGAACCGAAGAGGCTGTACATGTAGTCGACCAGTAGAACCATATCGGCCTCGGGGACTTCACCGAACCGAACGTCGGTCCAGTCGGCGAGTACCTCTCCAAACGTCCCGATGACGCTTTCGAACTTCGCGTTGTTGCCGAAACTCATGTTGTCCCGTCCCCAGACAAAATCGACAAACCCGAGCTGCAGCGAGTTGCTCGCCTCCCGTCCGTCGGTGCCTCTGACGGTGACGTGGAGTTCGTAGATCCCGGACGAAAAGAAGGGGCTGACCCGGAGAATGAGCGGGTCTCGATCGAGTTCAGGCGGCAGGTGGTACTCCTGTGAACTCGTTTCGGTGGAAAAGCGAATCCCGGAGAGGAGGCGTTCCGGATCCTCCACCACCACCTCCAGGAGGAGCGGGCTCCCGCTGAAAGACCGAACCGAGGGAATGGGGAGTTCCGGCGCGATTGTATCCCCGCCAACCGGCAGGGGCAGGAGAATCGCGACCGCTGCAAATAGGAGCGCGCCGCCGGTATGGCGCACACGTCGTATCACCACCACTGCGTCAAACCTATCACGGTATTTGTGTGGCGCCCGGTTCGTAGAACGATTCGAGAACAGCGCGATGCTCGGCGGTGAAGCCCTCCTGCATACATCGGAACGCCCGGCGTTCACCGGGGGGCGCATCGCATCCCGCGTACGGACGGCGGTCCATCTCTTCAAGGTACGCCGGGACGCCCCGATTCTGACAAAATCAGTATCTTTCACGACGGAGGAGTACCATGACACACACGCGTCTCTTCGATTTGATCGAGTTTGAATCGCTCATGACACCGGACGATTACGCGGCGGATATGACGAAAAATGCCGAGGTAGTGCGGGAGATGCACGACAGTGCGATTCTGACGGAAGAAGAGCAGAGCGCATTTGCGGCTGCCGTCCAACACCACGGCGGCACGGTCTATGCAGCCGCCATGACAGCCGATTTCTGCGGTGACTCCGCGATGAACCTGCCGCTCCTCTACAGGATTGCCGACGAGGTGGAAGGCGTGGAGGTACGCGTCTTCCGGCAGGACGATCAGCCGGCAATCAAGGCGCGGCTCGCCGCCGAGGGGTACAAGCGCATCCCGGTGATCGTGTTCTTTGACGCCGACGGCGAAGAGATCGGTCGTTTTATGGAACGGCCCAAGGCCGCCAGGCCCCGGGTCAAGGAGTGGTGGACCGGTAAGCCGGACCCGGCCGTCCTGGCCATGGCGAGGAAAACGGACCAGGCCGAAGCGCTTGCAAAAACGTTCATCGAAGATATGAAACCGTGGTACAAGGATGGTCTCTGGCGAGAGAGTGCCGCCGAGTGGATCCGGATTCTAAGGGAATAGACAATGCCACCCAACGGCGTTTCACAGTGCGCGTCGTGTACGGGTTTCCCCTCATCCGGTGGGGCCGGCCGCCTCCACCAACAGCTCTTTTAGAACATCAAGGTCTATGTCATCCAGGCGTTTGACCCAGATGCACGCCTTCCCCGTCTTGTGTTTCCCCAGGCGCGAAAGCGTTTCCCGGTGATCCGCCGCGTCGTCGACGACGTAGAGGCTGAACTTGCCCTTCCGCGGTGAGAACCCCACCGAGAACCAATCCGCGCTGTGACCATCGGCGTAGGTGATCGTGGATGAGCCAAACCCGACGATGCTCGATCCGTACATCACCGGCTCTGCACCGCTCACCTCCCCCATGAGGTCCAGAAGTACGTACGATTCCCGGCGCTGCGTTTCGTCGGGAAGGGATTCCAGGAACGCGCGCACGTCATCGTCGTTGACCTTTGTTTTGAGTTCCGCCATGGTCCAAGGCTACCGTTCATGATCGTTTTTCTCAACATCGTTGTCTTGTAGTCGATTTATACGCCGAAAAGCATCTTCCGGACCCAGGTGGGCAACGGGCGGTACGGCGCGAACCTGCTCGACCCCGGGCGCCCCTGGCGCTTGCGTGCCCCCCTTGAAATGAGTAAACGCCTCGAAACCGTAGCGCCCGTGATAGGAGCCGGTACCGCTTGATCCGCGGCCCCGATCACCACGTCAGAACAGCGAGTACTCCTCGTCCGAGTCAAAGCCGTGGCGGTTGAACGCGGCATCCCGGAGCTTTGTGTATTCATCGTCGGTCAGGGATACATCCAGCGACGCGAGATTGTCGTTGAGCTGCTCCAACGAGGTCACGCCCAGGACGGGAATCACCGGCGCGTCGTGCCGGCGCATCCAGGCAAAGACGATCTGGAATGGCGAGACACCCCGCGCCGCGGCGATCTCCTTGAGGACGGCGAAGCGTCGCTCGTTGTCTTCCGAGTGGAAGCGATCTCCCAGGGCCGGGTGGTTTTTCTCGTAGATCGAGTTCCACCGGTAGAGTCCGCCCAGCGTGGCGGTGTAACCCAGGATTGTGAGATCCCGCTCGGTCTCGATGTAATCGAGGAGTTCTTCGTCAACGAACTTCTGTACCCATAGGTCCGCGTTGTACCGTGGACGGAGATAGGAGTACCACTGCTGGATCGCCGTGAACTGCGGCCACCCGTTGCGACGGGCGAGTTCTCGCGCCACTACCACGCGCCAGGTGGCCATGTTGCTGCACCCGATGTGTTTCACGAGGCCTTCATCCACCAGTTCGGCAAAGGCCCCGAGCGTCTCCTCCAACGCTTCCCTCCGCCAGTCCACGTGCATGTAATAGAGATCGATCCGATCGGTACCCAGACGGTCCAGGCTGCCCTCGATTGCCCCGCGGATCGCGCGACGGGAGAGCCCCTCGAACTCGCCGTCACGCCCCCCCGGCACGGGGCGGACGCCGCACTTGGTCGCGAGGAAGATGTCGTCCCGGTTACCGCGTTCGCGCAACCACTTCCCTATCGTCGTTTCGCTCTCGTTACCGGTGAAGTCACCGATCCAGAAGGCGTAGTTGTTGGCGGTATCGATAAACCGACCGCCGGCATCGACGTAGCGATCCATCAGCGAGAACGATCCGCTCTCGTCCACGCGGCTGCCGAAGTACATGGTTCCCAGACAGAGGCTGCTGACCTCCGTTCCGGTACGGCCCAGTTCCGTTGTTTGCATGGTGTTGCTCATACCGCGACTATCGCGCTCCCTCGGACGGTTCGCAACGGCCAATCGCGGCGGTTTCCGGGGTGCCAATCGGCGCGCACGGATCCGGCGTCGCGATTCAGCAAGATCGGCACAACGACCCGCAACCTGGAACAAGCCGTGTCCCGTGGCCGACTCCATACTGGCGAACGTCGGCACCGCACCGTCCGTGCGACCGCCGGCGAACAATCACACGGAGGTCACTCATGGAACCAATGAAACTGACATCAATCGGCGCGATCCGCGCCACCACGGAAGGATTCTACGCGGAGATCGAACCGCAGTATCGAACCGGTCTGGACGGGCTGGAGGAGTTCGGCTATATCAACGTACTCTTCTGGTGTCACCACCTGGATTCGCCGGAACCGCGCTCGCTCTTGACGTGCCCAAAACCGTACCGGAGCGCGCCGGAGAGCCTGGGCGTGTTCGCAACCCGATCACCGGCGCGGCCGAACCCGCTGGCGCTCACTGTGTGCGTGGTGATCGGTGTGGACCGTGAGCACGGCCGCATCGACCTGGCTTTCATCGACGCAGAGGACGGTTCGCCAATCGTGGACATCAAACCCTACCATCCCGCGACGGACCGCGTCCGGGACGTGACCGTACCGGCCTGGAGCGAACACTGGCCCAAGTGGTACGAGGACAACGCCACCTTTGACTGGGCTGCGGAATTCGTGCACGCCCGGTAGAAAAGCGCTGTTCGGCGTCGTGTCGGAGCAGCCGGCGCGATGTGGGCGGGCCGCACCGGCTGCCTCTGCGCTCCCGGCTGTCACCACACGCTCGGCTGCCTCTACGCTCCCGGCCGCCGCCGTACCATCGGCGGGCCGGGTGTTCACAGGAGCACGAACGCGGCGGAGGCGGCCGTGATCAAACCGAGCGCGATGTTGAACATCCGTTGGTGTCGACCGGAGGAGAGTCGGCGGCCGATCACCGTTCCAAAGGCGGCCCACACCGAGACCGAGATCGGCGTGATGAAAAGGAACACGAGCATAACGACGAACGCGGTCCTGCCGTAGATATCGCCGTCAATCGTGTACACGCTCATGGCAGTGACGGTCATGACCCACGCCTTTGGATTGACGTACTGGAAGAGCGCGCCTTCGACGGAACGAAGCGGGCGGATCGCGTTCGTTTCCGTCCCGGCCCCGGATCCGGAGAAGAACGCGATCCGCACCGCCAGGTAGAGCAGATAGGCAACGCCCACGATTCGGAGCAGCAACTGAAGGACGGGAATCGTCGCAAAAACGATCCCGAGTCCCACCGCCACCAGCAGCAACTGCGTCTGGATGCCTGCCACGATCCCGAGAATCAGCGGCACGGTACGACGATATCCGAATCTGGCACCCGACACGGTGAGGAGCATGTTGTTCGGCCCCGGCGTCCCTGTCATGGAGATAGCGAACATCGTCGTTGGTATCAGCATTTCAAACATGGGTTCACGGTACGATGACACAGATTTAAATAACAGATACAACTAATAAGAGTTTTGACCAGTACAGATGGAGCAACCACGCAGAATGATCGCCCGTCGCGCTTCCTCTACGAGAGAATTGCCGAACAGATCGCGACAGCGATTGACGATGGGCGCATCAGGGACGGCGAGCGAATACCCTCGGTGCGTGCCACGAGCCGGAAGTTCGACTGCTCCGTGTCTGCCGTTCTACACGCCTACGAAGAGCTCGAACGCACCGGCCGGATCCGTGCCGTTCCGCGATCAGGGTACTTCGCGTGTCGCTCCGACTCGGCACTTCTGCCGAGCCACCGGCCGGCCGAGTACCCGTTGACGCGTACAGCAGTGCGGCCCGTGAGCATGATCGGTCGTATCGTCGAGGTCAGCAACGATCGCACGATCGCCCCGCTCGGGGCGGGTATACCCAACGAGGAATATCTCCCGGTCCGGCTTCTCTCGCGCATGCTGTCACGGGTCACCGCGGATCGGCCGGCGCACTTCGGGTCGTACACCGATGAAGCGGGCAACCGGGAGCTGCGGCGCCGAATCTCATCTCGCCTCGCGCTGCGCGGCGTCCACCTCGATGCCGACGACTTGCTGATCACCAACGGATGCATCGGCGCGGTGTCGATTGCCGTCCAGGTCGCCACGGACCCGGGAGACGCGATCGCCATCGAGGAACCGGTGTTCCTCGGGATCATCCAACTATTGGCGGAACTCAAGCGCGAGGTGGTGCCCATCGCCACCTCCCCCTCGGAGGGCATGAACCTCGACCAACTCGAGTCCGTCTTGAAGGCAGGACGCGTCAGCGCCGTCATCATGACCGCGGCACACCAAAACCCAACCGGATCTGTTATGCCCGTCGCGGCCCGCAGGCGAGCCGTTGAGTTGTGTTCACGTTTTGCGGTTCCGCTCATCGAGGACGACGTGTACGGCGAGACCTCCTTTGACCATTCGACGGTCTTCCCGCTCAAGAGCTTCGATACCGCGGGAATCGTCCTCTACTGCTCGTCCGTTTCGAAGATGGTCGGGCCGGGTATGCGCGTAGGTTGGCTCGCAGCGGGAACGCATCACGAACGGGCTCGAAACATGAACACCGCCACGCAACTGGGGACGAGCCCGATCCTCCAGGACGCACTCGCCCAGGCGCTTTCGGCGTCGAGTTTCGATCGCTCGATCACCAGATTGCGTTCGTCGATCGCGCAAAACGCGCGGGACCTGCGGGCCCACCTGATCGCCTCGATCCCCGGGATGGTGGGGATCAGCAACCCCAGGGGCGGGTACTACTTCTGGGTGGAACTGGAACCGCCCGTGGACTCCCTGGCTCTCTTTGAGCGGGCACTCGCCGCCGGGGTGGGAATCGTTCCGGGGCCGGCGTTCTGTTCAACCGGACGCTTCCGCAACTACATCCGACTCTCCTTCGGCTCGCCGATCACCCACGATGTCAGGGCTGCGGTGGATACGCTCGCACGACTCTGTCGATCGTAGCCGCGAATGGGGCGTACCGAGGTTCCTGAGGCAATCGCCGTAAGTTCCCCTCCGGTGCGTTCGGGCGGCCCGCCGCGGCGAGGTAACCTGCGCCGGCCCCTAGGGGAAGGCGGCGAGAACCGCCGGGTCCATGATACGTGTGAGAGCCTTTCGCGCGCGGTGGACCTGCGCCTTTAGCGTTCCGATCGGAATCTCGGTGATCTCCGAGATCTCGCGGTACTTGAGGCGGAAGACGTAGAAGAGTTCGACCACGTGGCTGTACGAACGGGGCAGCGTCGCCAGTGCTTCGCCGACTGTGCGAATCGCCTCCTGGATCATGCACTGCGCGTCCGGCTCGGTGCGCCGGTGTCCCGGGAGGGAAACCTCCATGATCGCCGGATCGGTAGCGTCCTCCGCGGCCGTATGCCGATGGTGATTCATCGCGGTGGTGAATGCGATACGCTGCAACCAGGACCGAAATCGGCCCGACCCGTTGTAACTGCCGAGAGCGGTGAACGCCTTTGTAAATACGTCCTGTACAAAGTCGTCGATGTCAATGAACCCGCGGACGGAAGCGCCGGCACGAAAAAACCGGTAGCCAATAGCGCGGATGGCGCCGAGGTTACGCGCGTAAAGCCCCTCGAAGGCGTTTACATCCCCTGAGAGCACGCATCGAACCGCTGACCTGTCGAGCTCATCGTCCGGTCGTCCTTCGTTTTGCATTGTTCTTATGTACAACGTACCAATGCGGCGTAAAAAATGACAACCTTATCGAACCCGACGATACACCCCGCCGTTACTTCGATTCCGCGGCGCCGGATAGGTCGAACGGCCTCTTCCATGCCCCGGCGGGCGGGGCCCACGTACTCTCATCGGACCGCGCCGGCCCTGCGGGCCTAGGCCGTTTTGAGCTCCCGGAACCCGATCAGGCGGCCGTTGGCTTCGTCCCAGAGGTTCAACCAGATCGAACGGACGCTCTGCCGGACGGTGAGGTGGTCCTTGAGGCGCAGTTCCGGAATAGTATCGAGACAGCGCTGCAGGTTGTAGTTTGGAATACGCGGCTTGAGGTGGTGCACGTGGTGCAGCCCGATATTCGCGGAAAACCACTGCAGGATCTTCGGGAGCTTGTAGTATGAACTGCCTTCCATCGCGGAGTCCACGGAGTTCCACTCCTCAGCCCGCTCCCAGTAGCCCGGGTCGAACTGGTGCTGCACGTAGAAGAGCCAGATACCCGCCATCCCGGCGAAGTACATGATCGGCACCTGGATCAACAGGTAGGTCGGCAGACCGATCGTGAACGCAGCAGCAACGACAACGGCCGCGATCAGGACGTTGGTGATCCAGACGCTCCGAATCTGCCGCGCCTTCGAGAGCTTGTGGGGAAAGCGTTGCACGATCACGAAGAGCAGCAGGGGAGCAACGCCAAAGAGGAAAAACGGGTTGCGATAGATACGATACCCGAGCCGGGTGTACCAGGGACTGGCCCGATATTCGTCGACGGTGAGCGTCCACACCTCGCCGATCGTGCGCCGGTCCAGGTTGCCGGAGGTGGAATGGTGCACACCGTGGCCGTGCTGCCAGGAGCCGTAGGCGGTGAAGCTGAGCACGCCCAGGATCGTGCCGACGATACGATTGGCGCGGCGGGAGGCGAAAAACGAGCCGTGAGAGCAGTCGTGGAAAATCACGAAGAGGCGCACCAGGAACGCGGCGGCCGGAAGTGCCAGAATCAGGGGCACCCATATGGGAAACCCTCTTGTGATCGAGAGGTACATGGCAACCAGAAGCACTGCATAGGGGACGAGCGTGTTCACCAACTGCCACAGGGCTCGCCAACGCACGGGTTGTTCGAATGATTTGAGCCGGGACAACCAGTCCGGCCGGGAAGAAGAGGTATCCATACCTTGCAAGGACACAAAACCGGAAAAAAGGTTGCACGACATCGTTGAGCCGGACCATGGTACGTCCGGTCGCAATGACGACGCCGAAAACCGCCGGCGCCAAGCGGATCGAAACGGAAGAGGCCTGACGGAACGTGTTGTCTGTACGATGGCCGCCGGCGGTCGGTACCTTGGTCGTATTGCTGATAGTCGCGACGCTCCCGATGGCACTCGTTACCGGATTGTTTTAAGACCGACAAATTGTACAATATTTCAGAAATATTGTACAATTGAAGCGGAGGGTTTCCGTGACCATCAAACCGAGCGAACTCAGAAAAAACCTCTTCTCCGTGATCGACCGCTGTATTGAAACCGGCGAGACCGTGGAGGTGCCCCGTAAAGGTCGAGCCGTGCGGATCGTACCCACCTACCCGCGTATTGCGATCGCGGATCTGCCGCAACGCCCCGGAGTACTGGAGAACGGCGATGACCTGGACTCCTTCTCGCCGTCGGAGTGGAACCCCGGGTGACCTTTCTCGACACCCACGTGGCTCTTTGGCTGTACGCCGAACCGTTTCGCATCCCCGAGGCGACTGCGAGAATTCTGGACGATGACGAGCTGTTCATCTCACCCATGGCACGCCTGGAAATATCGTTCCTGTACGAGATCGGTCGCGTGAACGATGAGCCGGAAGGAATCGTTGGCGCGCTGCACCGCGATCTGGGATTGGAGATCGAGACAGCGGGCTGGGCACGCGCCGCCAAGGTTGCCAACACCATTGCCTGGACGAGAGACCCCTTTGATCGACTCATCACCGCCCATGCGCTTTGCTTCAACGCCGGCCTGTGTACGCGGGACCGGAATATCCGCGAGATGTACACGCATGCGCTGTGGGATACATAGCCTTGATAGCGCCGGACCTTGCCACCGGTCACCAAAACCGCGACGATGATGGGCGTGATACGCAGCCGCACCGGCCCGATCACAGTCCCGCCCCTCGTATTCGCTCTTGCACTTTGCCTCGTGCCCGCACCTGCACCCGCACAGGATGCCCTCCTCACCCTGGACCTCGGTGACGAGGTCGAGATCACACACCGCTGGAGCTACACCACCCGCGTGGACGGGCGGTACCGCGGCCACACGAGCCGCGAAGCGTCGCTGTTTGCGTCGCGGGCCGGCAGCGATGCGCCGCACACCGGCGAACTCATGGTGAGCCAGGATACGATCCGCGGGGACCGGACGATCGCGCGGCGCCTGGCGGAGCGCGGCGAGGCGGAGATCTCCTTCTCGCGAAACGGAGAAGTACGCGCCCCGGAGGGCCAACGGGCGCCCCTCTTTCGCGGCGTACCGCGATTCCCCGATGAACCGGTTGCTCCGGGCACGGTCTGGCAAGCGCCGGGAGTCACGCAATTCTACATCGAGGGTGACCGGCCGGTGGCCGTTCCCGTCCTGGTGGAGTACACGTACGACGGAACCGAGGAGTACAACGGGCAACGCGTCCACCGCGTGACCGGGCTCTACGCGGTACGGGCCCCCCTCTCCCGCGGCCAGTTGGGGAGCCATCCGGCGCGGGATATCATCCGGGGATTGCCGCTGCTGCCGGAGGACCACGTCCTACACGGGCGCCACGAGATGACCATCCTCCTCCCGGTGGCGGGCGGCCCACCCATCTTCCAGCGCACCGGTATTCAGGAACACCTCCGCTACGCCAACGGATCGATGGAGGAGCGTTCCGGGTTTATCCTCACCTGGTACCGCAGCACCGGCGAGTTCGACAGTGGAAACGACGCCGAGCGTATCGCGGAGCAGATTCGCACCGCCGGCGTGGAAAACGTGGCGGTTCGCGCCACCGAGGACAACCGCGTATCGCTCTCCATCCGGAACCTGCAGTTCGTCGCCGACCAGGCGGTGCTACTCCCGGGAGAAGAGTCGCGGCTCGACCAGATCGCCCAGGCGCTCAAAACGGTGCCGGACCGCACCATCCTCGTTGTGGGCCACACGGCCGACGTGGGTACCGCGATGAGCCAGGTGGAACTCTCCTTTGATCGGGCCAAGAAGATCGTGGACGAACTGACGACGCGCGGCATCGAACCGGGACGCCTCTTCTATGACGGCCGCAGTGGCCGCTACCCCATAGCGGACAACAACACGCCCGAGGGGCGCGCCGCGAACCGGCGCGTGGAGATCGAAATCCTTCCCGCCCGGCGGTAACAGGTACTTCACATTCCGGGGTTACACCGGTCATGGGACTCTTCTACCTGGCGTGGTACGCTTCGCTTGCGCGCGATCTCTTCCGGCTTTCGCGTACCGACCTCGGCATTACCGGAAGAGCCGCTTAAACCCGGGATAGGGCCTGAGCGGGATAAGATCGAATTCGATAAGGCCGTGGGCCACGAACGGGAGCGCCTGGAGGCTCTTCTGTGCACTCGACGTATCCTCCGCCTCCATGATCAACACGGCCTCGTCCCGGTCCGCGCGGAAAAAAACCTCCCGTACGACGTCCTTCTGCATGAGTTCGTGGAGGGCCGCGGCTTCCCGGGAACCCAACTCGGCAAAAAGATCGGCGTTAATCTCCGCAAGCTCCCGCTCGATGGCGATTATTTTCATGGGCTCCTCCGCACCACGATCATACCATCCGGAGGCGGACTTCTGCAGGGCCCCGGGGGGCAAGCAAACTCGCTTGCCGCTGCGGCGTGGCGCGGTTGTCGAACGTGAGTTACCATTTCGCGTAGAACGCTATGGACCAACAGACGCGTCGCTACTACGAAACCCGCGCCGGCGAAACGGCCGAGCGATTCGAACGCACCGACCGGCGGCTAATCAACAACCTGGACGAATCGTTCACACCGGGCATGCGCGTGCTGGACGTGGGTTCCGGGAGCGGTCGCGACTGCGCGTACTTGCTCTCAAAAGGTGTAGACGCTTACGGAATTGAACCGGCCACGGCACTCTATCAGGAAGAGCTCCGTCGCCACCCCGAACTCGACGGCCGCATTCAAAACGCCGACCTGCTCTCGTTCGCCGCAGGCAACGCCGAGCCCTACGACGGCATACTGCTCTCCGCAGTCCTCATGCACATCCCCGACGAATCATTCCCTCGGTCAATCGAGGCTATCCGTACCCTCTCCGCATCACCGAGTGTCGTAGTTGCCGGCATCGCCACTGCCCGGAACGACATCGACCCGGAAACGGAACGCGATCCCCACGGCCGCCTCTACCGGTTCCGAAGTGCGGCGGATGTCCGCGCTCCTTTGAAGCCGCCGGATTTGCTTTCGAATCGTCAAAGACGGCCAAGGATGGGTTTGGAAGAGAGGGGCTTGTCTGGGTGACGATGACCTTCCTCGGATAGACGCGTGAGCGACTACATCGGGAAGGGAAGCCTCCCGATCAGCGCC
This sequence comes from Spirochaetales bacterium, assembly GCA_028282545.1. Lineage (GTDB taxonomy): Bacteria > Spirochaetota > Spirochaetia > DSM-27196 > Alkalispirochaetaceae > JANQHT01. The sequence continues at coordinate 591 of JANQHT010000145.1, read as the reverse complement.
AGGCCGTACACCAAAGCCCACTGCCATCAGGAGTGATACCATCCAGCCTTTGACGAAGGATAACATAAATGTTAACATCGGTTTCGTGCGAACCGTTGTCTTCTACCGCGAGGCAAGCGGCAAATGTCCAATTGAGGAGTTCCTCGACGAACTCCCTTCGAAGGATGCACAAAAGGTCGTTTGGGTTCTTCAGCTCATTGAAGAACTTGATGTTCTTCCGGGCACGTATTTCAAGAAACTGGTGAGCACCGAGGGCATTTGGGAAATCAGGGCAAGACTCGGGAGCAACGCATATCGACTGTTGTGTTTCGTTCATGGGAACAACGTTGTGGTTCTGACAAATGGGTTTCGCAAGAAGACGCAAAAAACTCCCAGGACTGAAATTCGGTTAGCGGAATCGAGAATGGCAGACTGGCAAAGGAGAAACGGATGAGTGATCTAAAACGATACATCAATAAACGAAAACGAACGGATCCTGATTTTGCCGATAACTTTGACGCTGGATACGAGAACTTCAAGATCGGAGAGGTATTGAAGCAAGCCAGAATCGAACGTGGACTGACACAAGAAGAGTTGGCGGCTCGCCTTCAC
>JANQHT010000139.1 GCA_028282545.1 Spirochaetales bacterium | reverse complement strand
CCGCCCCGCCCTTATCGTCGAGTACTCCTGCGTCAACTGCGCCAACGCCGGGTACGACCGTACGGAGATCCTGGACTTCCTGCGCAATCTCGGCTACGACCCGGGTGGTCTCTTTCGCGCCGAAGACCCACGCTTGCACCGTGGCGCTGAATTGGTACCGTGTTCGATCTGGAACTTGGTGTGCCTGCCGGCGGACCTCGCCCATCTCGATCCCGGGGCGTGATGAGTCTGCAAGATGGTGATCCGGGCGTTCACGCGGCGCTCAACGACGCGTTCCGTACCGATCGTGTCAGGATGCTCGGTACGCTCGTCAGGCTTCTTGGTGACCTTGACCGTGCGGAGGAGGTGTTACAGGAGGCCTTTGCCGCTGCCGTCGACGCGTGGGAACGGGAGGGCGTGCCTGCACATCCTACCGCATGGCTCATTTCGGCGGCCCGGTTCAAGGGAATCGACGGGATACGACGGGAACGGCGTGGCCGTGAACTTACCGACCAGTTGCACAGGCGATCCGAGTCATCCCCGGGAGGCGTGGATTTTACCGATCCCGGGCACCTCGACGGTATCCGGGACGACGAACTCCGTCTGATATTTCTCTGTTGTCACCCGGATATCCCCTTGGACTCCAGAATTGCGCTGGCCTTGCGGGAGGTATGCGGCCTCACGACCGAAGAGATCGCGCGGGCGTATCTTATTGCAAAAGAGACGGCCAAAAAACGAATCACGCGGGCCAAGCAATCCATACGCCGTAACGCAATTCCCTTCGAACTGCCGCCCTCTCAAAAACTCAGGCGGCGGCTGGATGCGGTTCTTCAGGTGGTCTACCTGGTGTACAACGAGGGATTTGCCGCCTCGTCCGGCGACTCCTTTGTACGGCCCGTTTTGACCCACGCCGCTGTGTCCTGGGCTCGACTCCTGGTGGACCTTCTCCCCGATTCGGAGTCGTTCGGATTGCTCGCGCTGCTCCTGCTGCACGAATCTCGTTCCGCCGCGCGCGTGGACGAAAACGGTGATATCGTGCCCCTGGCGGAACAAGATCGGAGAAAATGGGACCGCGAAATGATTGACGAAGGAACCGGGCTTGTCCAACGCGCGCTCTGGTCGGGGCGGGCCGGGTTCTACACGATCCAGGCCGCGATCGTCTCCGTTCACGCCGCCGCGGATTCGATGGAATCTACGGCGTGGTCGGCCATTGTCTTCTACTATGATCTCCTGTTGCGTGTCAGCCGATCCCCGGTGGTCGCCTTGAACCGGGCAATCGCCATCGGCATGCGGGATACCCCGGAGGAGGGACTTCGCCTCATTCGTCCCTTGGTCGATGGAGGGCCACTGAGCAGGTACCACAACGCGCACGCGGCTCGTGCCGACCTGGCGCGACGGATGGGAAACCGCGTTGAGGCGGTGAACGCCTTCCGTAGCGCCCTACGACTCAACCCCTCCGAACCGGAACGCAGGCACATCGAGAAGGAACTGGCAAAAATTCTGTGAAAAAATCGTCGTTGTGTGTCCCCGTTTATCCGTACCATTCGACTAATTGGCAAAACCGCGGGGTCTCCCGCACAGGAGGTGCACAATGCACTTTATGGTCTACCTGAGGATGTCCGAAGGTGAGTCGATGAATCCTCCCTCTCCGGAAGGAATGGCGGAAATGGGCAAACTGATGATGGATGCGTTCGAATCAGGCATGGTCGTTGCTACGGGACAGCTCGGCGCGAACGCTACGCACGTTTCGCTCCGTTCCGGTGACGTTTCAATTACGGATGGTCCCTTTCTCGAGGGGAAGGAATTCATCCCCGGATTCACGATCATTGACGTGCCTTCACGGGAAGAGGCGATCCAGTGGGCCACGCGATTGCGGCAGTGTATGGGAGACGGTTCGATCCACGTTTCCCCGTTGAGTGCAACGGGTCCGGAGGATATGCAGCCGTCGTAGCGATCGCGTGACGCCGTCTCTGACAAAAGACCGGACAATGGACCGGCAGTTCTCGACGATAGGGAGGTCACATGGCCGGTTGGAGGATAATGTCACCAGCCGCGCCCGGAACGAAGAACAAAACGCGTATCTGCAGCGAAGCGAAGCCCAGCGCCTCGAGCGTCAACGAGTAGTGGACAGAAACCTCGCGACAACGCGCCATCGTCGAACGGTGCGATGCTACGGTCCGATCGACTTGAGCTTCTCCCGCAGTGTTTTCCGGTCGATTCCGAGGATGCGCGCTGCTTCGCTCTTGTTGCCTTCCACGTGATCGAGTACGCGCTGGATGTGGTCGAGTTCGACATCACGAAGTGTGCGTTCCAGGCTGGGCTTCCGTTGGATCGAGAAGTGCATCGCTTCGGGAAGGTCGCGCCTATCGATCGTGTCTCCGTCTGACAGCAGGACCATTCGGTGCATGATATTCTCAAGCTCCCGCACGTTTCCCGGCCAGGGGTAGGAACGTATTGCGTCGACCGCCCGATCCGTCAACCGCGGAACCGGCAGGTTCGCCTCCGCCGCGTACTGTTCGATGAATGTGCGGGCCAGGAGAACGATGTCGTCCCCGCGATCTCGAAGTGGCGGAACGTCGACCGTCACGACGCTCAGCCGATAAAACAAGTCATCGCGGTACTGTCCCAATTCAACCATCTTTGCCAGGTCGCGGTTGGTTGCGGCGATCACGCGCAGGTTGACCGGTTCCCCCGTCCGGGACCCAACTGGAACGACGATGTGGTCCTGCAGCACGCGCAGCAACTTCACCTGAAGCGACGGTACCGTCTCGCCTATTTCGTCCAGGAAAACCGAACCACCATCGGCGGCCTTAAAGTATCCGTGGCGCGACCGGTCGGCGCCGGTAAACGCACCCCGTTCGTGACCGAAAAGTTCGCTCTCCTGGAGTTCGGAGGGTATCGCGCCGCAGTTAACCGCAACAAAGGGACCATCGCGGAAGTCGCTCAGGTAGTGGATAGCACGCGCCACGAGCTCTTTGCCCGAACCACTCTCACCGGTGACCAGCACGCCGGCGGGCGACGCGGCGATTCGACGCACGAGCGAGGCCATCCGGCGCATTGCCGTAGACTGTCCAAGAACGCCGGGGAGGGCTTCGTCACCGCCCGTTTCGTCAAAAACGAGGGGTGTCCGATTGTGCAGGCGCTTCAGCGCGCCCGAGACGGAACCCAACAGTTCATCCCGGGTGAAGGGCTTGGCCAGGTACCCGTCGGCTCCCGACTTGACCGCCTCGACGGCGTTGTCCACGGTGGCGTAGCCGGTGATCATGATGATCTGAGTGTCCGGATAGGCATCGTGGACGTGTTTCACCAGGTCCATTCCCGACTGCTCGGGCATCTTCATGTCGGTAAGGACAACGTCAACCGGCGTTTCCTCGAGGAATCCGATCGCCTCGGCCACGCTTGATGCTGAAAAGACCGCGTGCGCTTGCGTTGCCAGGTGACGCCTGATCACCTCGATCGTGTTGGGTGAGTCGTCTACGACGAGAATACGCGCGTTGCTGTTCATACCGAATGTACTCCGGCGACCGGCAATGAGATCTCGAAGCGTGTGCCCTCGCCCGGAGCACTCTCGACCGCTATCGTCCCGCCCAAGCTTGCAACGATACCGTGGGCCACGGAGAGGCCCAATCCCGTTCCCTCCCCGACATCCTTGGTGGTGAAAAAGGGAAGAAATATCCGTTCCTGTACATCGTGGGACATCCCTACTCCGTTGTCGCGGATCACGACCTTCACACTTGATCCGGTGGACCGCGTTTCAACCGAGATTGACCCGCCTTCCGGCATTGCCTGGATGGCGTTGACGATGATATTCATCAGGACCTGCTTCACGCGGCCGGGCACACCCATCACCGGTTTGATCGTCCCTTCGAGGGTGGAAGAGACGTTGATACCGTGACTCTTGAAACGCCCGTCGAGAAAGGCGAGTGTTTCGCGTACCAGCGCATTGACATCGACCTGCTCGTTATCCTCGGGTAACTTGCGGGCGAAGGTCAGGAGTTCGCGGACGACCGTTCGCATGTGCATGGCCGAACGTTCGATCCGTTGGAGATCTTCTCGTACTGCCGACGACAGCCCACGCTCATCACCAATCAGCTCGGCAAAACCCAGAATATCGCTCAACGGTTCGTTCAGCTCGTGGGCAATTCCCGCCGAGAGCTCGCCCACCGTCGACAGACGGTCGGCATGACGTAACTGCGATTCAAGTCGTCGCTTCTCCTCGTCAAAAAGGCGCCGCTCCAGCATGACTTCTATCTCTCGTGCCACCGCATCGATAAGCGATTTCTCCTCCGGCAGAAAGGCGTTCTCCATGCCGCGGATGCCGTCGTTCGGGTAGCCAACGCGGATCTCTCCGCACTGGCGTTCGTCCAGCACGAGCGGTGCCCGGATGACCGCGGTGCACGCTTCAAAACCGTCTGACGCGTACTTACGCGCATCGAGAAGGATCGCTGCCTGCGCCGATTCCGGAAACTGGAACCCCCGCGGTACGATCTTCAGAATCTCCGGAAAGAGGCTGTCAAACGGGATGTCTCTCTGATGGAGCAGTTGCGACAGCTCGTAGAGGCACCGCAATTCCTTGACGCGTTCGTTCAACTGGAGCTGGCTGCGCCGCGTTGCAATCGAGAGCGCCAACAGACCTGAGAGAAATTCGAGCGCATCCACCTGGGATGCGATGTCAAAGTCCCGATCGCGGCTCCGCAGTTCAACAAATCCGAGCACCGGATCAGCGGATGGCGACAACGTTTTCCGAAGCGCCAGGATGACGACCGTTTCGCCGGTTGCATCGAGGTAGCCAACATAGGATCTGCCCGGGGTAAACCCCCCGGCGTGTTCGTCGGGTATCTCACCGGTCAGGACGCCGTGCCGAATCGGTTCGAGCTGCGGCGTGTCCGTCGGCGCGGACAGATCCGGTTCGACACGGTGGTACGCTGATGCTCCCGACGCCGATTCGAGCGTCCAGCGATAGTAGAGCCGATCGTCACGGGCACGCACCTGGATCGAATCGAAGTGCGTTTGGGATAGGATCAGCCGGGAGACCTCCTGGAGAAACTCGAGGCGCTCCGGCCCGCGAGTGCCACACTCCAGGATGCTCCCGGCAAGTTCAACAAACGGAAACGAACGTGACTTCATCGCACAACCAGTGTTGCTTTCAGTCTACGCCGCCCCGAGCTATCCAGTCTACGCGGTTCGGGCGGAGACGGCGTCGGCCGCCTCCTCAAAGACCAGACCGTACTCAGCGACACCCCGGTTGGTGCGAACCACGGCGGCCCGGGCGTAAAAGGTCATCCCGATCTGTGGTTTGTCGTGGTGAATCACGCCGGATGCCCGCAAACCACCGGGGAACTCGACGATCCCGAAGACCATGTACCGAGCGTCAAACCCGATGGGAAGTGCCGAGAGCCGGGTCCATGTGAGGAGCGTGCACGGTCCTTCGAGATCTTCTGTGGGCCACGGCTCGTACGCTACACCGGCGGGGTCACGTCGCGTTCCGCACTCGGAACAGACCATCGGAGCCGGGTAGTACTTCTTGCCGCACTTCGGGCACACGTGCGCCACGACTCCGTTTTTCTTGGGCAGATACTGGGCAAAATCAACCATTGTATTCTCCTCTCTTGCTATATCTTCGAACAAATCGTGCTCACCACGTTGTTGCCAAAACCGCCAAAATTGACCGCCATCGCATGGCGCGCCTTTTTTACTTGGCGTCCCTTCTCCGCCGAACCGCGGAGCTGTTTCACCAGTTCATGGACCTGCGAGACGCCGGTTGCCCCGACGGGGTGGCCCTTCGATTTCAATCCGCCCGACGTGTTGATTGGCATCTTGCCGCCGATCGTCGTTTGACCCGCCACGACAGCGCGCCGCGCGTGACCACGGTCGAAGAAACCAACCTCTTCGCTGATGGCGAGTTCGAGGATCACGAACGCGTCGTGCAGTTCGGCGCACGATATGTCGTCGGGACCGATGCCGGCCATCGAGTAGGCGCGCTGCGCGCTTAGTTCCACCGCCTTGAGATGGAGCGGATCCTTGCGGTTGTGGACGCAGTGCGTATCGGTGGCGGAGCCGATTCCGGAGATCCTCACCGGTTCACTCTTCTTGAAGAGCTGCATTTTCGGCGAATCGCTTGCGCACAGGATCAGGCTTGCGGCTCCGTCGGACACGGGACACATCCCGTAGAGGCGCAGCGGCGAT
>JANQHT010000124.1 GCA_028282545.1 Spirochaetales bacterium | reverse complement strand
GGGAGCGAGAAGGCGATCCTCTATGCCATCTCGGAGAGCGGGCCGATGGCGCTCTACTATACGGCGACGCATGCCGAGCGGGTCGGGGCCCTCGTCCTGTTCGGGACCGCGGTCCATGTCGACGAGGGTCTCATCGAACGGTCGAAGCACGGCAAGGACACCTGGGCGGGTCGCATGATCGCGCGTGGTGTCGACGAGGGTCTCGCCGAGCTGGCGGCCGAGTGGGGGAACAGGCTCTTTGCCGGCGAGGGGAGCGTTCTGAAAACGGCTGTGGGCGTTCTCATCATCACGATGCTCGGGAACGGTATGGATCTCTCCCACGTGTCACCCTACCTCCGGGAAATCCTGCTCGGCCTGATCGTGATCGCCGTTGTCTTCGTCGGTGTACGCGCGGTGAAGCCGCAGTAGGAGATATCTGGTACCGTATCGTACATGAACCTCGGCGACTCAGGATTGCGGTTGGAAGCGAACGGTTATACCCGCTGTCGTCGGACAGAAAAGGAACACTCCACCGCGTCCAATATGCGGCTCACCTACGAGGACCTGCGAGAACTGGATGATGCGAGCTTGATCGAGATTCGGTATTCAAGTGGATAGTGCTCCAGCTTGACGTCATGGAGGACCCACGACCAAAGATGCTCTTTCCCGAACGCTATGCACTCTTGCTTGAGCGGCGTCGAGGCGGTGACAAAATGGCTTGCCTTTGGTCGCTTATTGTGTTATGTTGTCATACAACATACATGTTATGAATGATGACCGACGAATCCACGCACGGCTCCTTGGCTCGAGCCAATCGATGACGCTCACGATCGCGAACGGCACGATCACCGATGTCGAGCCGGCGGCACCAGGCGACACATTCGGAGAAGTCGAGAAATCCACCTTTGTCGCGCCGGGTTTTTTCGACCTCCAAGTCAACGGATTTCGCGGGATCGACTACAGTGGCGCCGAACTCGGGCCCCGCGACGTAGAGACGCTCGTTCGCGCTCTGGCTGCATCGGGGACGACCCGACACGTTCCCACCATCATCACCAACTCTCAGGATCGGATCCTGACCAACATCAAAACCGTGGTTCGCGCCATCGACAACTCTGACATGGTAGCCGCCGCGATCCCCGGAATTCACATCGAAGGTCCGTTCATCGCGCCCGAGGATGGCCCCCGCGGCGCCCACGATCCGCGCTACGTTCACCCCCCCTCGATCGACGAGTACCACGAATGGCAGAACGCTGCCGGCGGGCGAGTCACGATGGTCACCCTCGCCCCTGAACGTCCGGGCGCCCTTGAACTGATCGTCGCGTTGACGCAGGACGGCGTAGTTCCGGCGATTGGGCATACGGCCGCTTCGCCCGAACAGATCCGCGCCGCCGTCGACGCTGGTGCACGATTTGCAACGCATCTGGGAAACGGGAGCCACGCTATGTTGCCGCGGCTCAAAAACTACGTCTGGGCACAACTGGCAGCCAATGAATTGACGGCCGGGATCATCGCCGATGGCTTCCATCTGCCGCAAGAGGTGCTGACGGTGTTCGTGCGTGCCAAGGGCACCAAGCGTCTGGTGCTCACGAGCGATGTGGGGCCGATTGGAGGGCTTCCGCCGGGACGGCACAGGTGGGGCAACGTAGACGTGGAGGTTCACCCGGACGGGCACGTGGGCATGGCGGGGACGGAGTTCCTCGCCGGAGCGGGACACCTGCTGGATCGATGCCTTGGGCACATCGTCGACGCAACGGGGATCAGCCATACGACCGCTGTTGAACTATGTACCGCGGCGCCGGCGCGCCTTCTCGGGCTCCCGGAGCCGGTCATCGCCCCGGGGCAGCGCGCGGACATCGTTGTGTTTGACTGGCCCGACAGCGGCACGCTCAGCGTCGGACAAACGTATATCGCGGGGCAATTGGTCTACGAAGCCGGAAGGGAGTGAACGGATGGAGCTAAAACGCATCAAGGGAGAGAGTCTCAACGCGACGGCCCAGGAGCAGATCAAACTTTTTATCGCAGAGTCGGGGCTACGGAGCGGTGATCCAATTCCAACGGAGAAAACGCTCGAGGAGAAACTCGGTATCAGTCGTACGTCGATCCGAGAAGCGCTGCGATCCCTGGAGGCGTTGGGAATCATCGAGACGCGCCACGGTGTGGGTCGTTTCCTCCGAGACTTCAACTACGACGCGATTCTTTCCAACCTCTCGTACAACGTGGCTGTCAACGTCCAAAACTTCCGCGAGATCATCGAAGTCCGCATGGCGTTGGAAACGAGCTTCCTGGAACAGGTCACCCCTACCATAACCGACCAGGCTTTGGCCGAGCTTTCGGAAATCGTCGATCGAATGGAGGAGGAGGTCGAACACGGGGAAGCGGATGAAGACCTGATCCAGACACACAGCAATTTCCATCTCAAGCTCTATGAATCGGCTGACAACCAATTGCTGCTCCATCTCATCCGGATATTCGCCACGATCCAGAGAACGCTGACGATGTTCAAACAGTACCGAACCTCCGACCCCAACGAGTTCGTCGAACTCCATCGAAGGCTCGTTGAGGCACTCGCGGACCGAAACCCCGTACTTGCTCGGCAGAGACTCCTGGAGCACTTCAAGGACGTTGTTGCCTGGAGCAGGGAACACCGACGACAGCACAATGAACAGGATTAAAACCGTGCCGTTGGCACGAGAGTTAACAAACAGGAGGAAGTTATGAGACGTTTTGCTTTGTTGCTTGCCCTTGTAGTACTTGGCGCATCGATTGCGTTCGCCACCGGGCAGGCAGAAGATGGTTCCTACACGATTCGATTGGGTCACATCCGCGACACGGAGCACCCAACGCATCTCGGAGCCCTCGAGTTCAAGCGGATTGTTGAGGATGAATCCGACAGTCGCATTACCGTGGATGTGTTTCCCAATAGCCAGCTCGGCGGCATTCAGGAGATGTTTGCCCAGATCGCCACGGGCGATCTGGAGATGGTCTACGGCGGTATCAACACGTACGGGTTCATCGAAGGGGGAGACGCCTTCGAGATTACGGCGATTCCGTTCCTATACCGGGACTACGAACACATGCTGTCGACGCTTCAATCCGACGTCTTCGATCCCGTGTTCGAGGATGCCGAGGCTCGCACCGGTATTCGCGTGATGAACATCGGCGGCGATACCGCTCCGCGCGGTCTCACGGCGAGTCGACCGATTCGGGGTCCCGAGGACTTTGTCGGACTCCGCATCCGGACTGCCGCCAGCGAAGTCGTGCTTCGCGCGATGCAGGGTCTCGGCGCGCTGCCACAGCAGATCCCGTTTGCGGAACTCTACGTGGCGCTTCGGACGGAAGTCGTTGACGCCCAGGAGAACGGCGCGATCGTGGTAGCCAATGCCAGCCTCTTTGAGGTTCAGGACTACTACATGAAAACCGACTACATTCGCGATATCGAGACGTTCTACGTGAATCCCTCGTGGTACGACGGGCTCACGTCCACGGACAAGGACCTCTTGATTCGGGCAAGCAACACCGCGGGTGAATTGGTCACCGATCTCACCGCCGAACAGCTGGACTCGGCGTTCGAAGTCCTTGAGGAGAACATGACGGTCATCCGCTCCCCCGAGCTCGACCTCGAAGCTATCCGGTCGGAGCTGGAGGGCACGTACGAAGACTGGGATGGTACCAAGTGGCCGGAAGGACTGCTCGACGAAATCCGGGGCATGTGAGTCGAACCGGATTGTACGAATTGCACCAGGGCGCCCTTCTGGGCGCCCTCTTTTCAAAGAGGATCAGCGAATCATGATAGTGTTGTTGTTCGCGCTGCTGTTCCTGTTGATCGGGGTTGGGTTCAGCATCTGGTCGGCGATGGGCGTTAGCGGAATGATGTACATTCTGGTTACCGGTCAGGGCTCGTTTCGTCTTGTAGCCTCGCAGATGGTCGGCGGCGTCAATTCGGAAACCCTTGTAGCGATCCCATTCTTCATTCTTGCGGGGAATCTCATGAGTCACTCGGGGATTACCCGGAAGCTGGCCGACTTCGCCGATTTCTTCGTGGGTCGATATCGAGCCGGTCTCGCCTACGTCTCTATCGTCGTGAGCGTGATCATGGCGGGCGTCTCGGGGAGCGCCGTAGCGGACGCAAGCTCCGTTTCGGCGGTTCTTCACCCCATCATGCGCGAGAGAGGGTATGACGACACCTTCTCTGCGTCGATCAACGCGAGTTCGGCGGTTATCGGACCAATCATTCCGCCGAGCATACCGATGATCCTTGTCGGCGCGATCAGCGGGATTTCCATCGGCCGCCTCTTCCTGGGCGGCGTGGTCCCGGGACTCCTGGTGGCCGCCTTTCTGTGGATCGTATCAACGGTCATCAGTTACCGCCGGGGGTACCCCGTAGTGAATCGGAAGCGCGACTTTCGCGCCTTTGTCTCCGTCATAAAAGATACCTTCCTGGCAATCCTGGCGCCGGCGTTTGTCATTTCGGGCGTCGTCTTCGGGTTTGTGACCCTGGTCGAGGTCGCCGCCCTGGCCATCGTGTACATCCTCTTTCTTTCCCTGGTTGTTTATCGTAGCCTGACCTGGCGCCGGCTCCTTGCGGTGTTTCGCGATACGGCTGTGTTCTCGTCTTCGATCATGATCATCTTTGCCGCGGTCGGGTTGTACCAGTACCTCGTCGCCTCGGCGCAGCTTGGAGACCGCCTCTTTGCCCTCGTCGAATCGTTGAACCTCGGGCCCGCCGGTTTCCTCGCGTTCACTACCGTGTTTTTTCTCCTTATGGGGTGCGTTCTTGACGCAGTACCGGTGATGCTGATCTTCTTCCCAGTGTTGTTGCCGATAGCCATTCAGCTCGGAATCGATCCGACCCACTTTGGAGTCATTGTCGTGTTGAACTTGATGATAGGTCTCCTTACACCTCCGATCGGAGCCCTGCTCTTTATCCAGACCAAGATCGGCGGTCTGTCCTTCGGCGATCTGGTCCGGGCGATCTGGCCCTTCACCGTGGCGTTGCTCTCGGTGCTCTTGCTGATCACCTATGTACCGCAACTGGTGCTCTGGGTGCCAAACCTGGTCTTCTGACGGAGCGTATCGCAATGACAAAAACGATTGAAGTCCTACATCGAATCCTGACCGTGCTCGCCGGCCTTCTCTTCGGGAGCCTCTTTCTCGTAACTGTGTTGAACATCACGCTACGCAACCTGGGCGGCATCGCCTGGCTCTGGATTCCCGGTATGATGAAGTTCCTCTTTATCTGGACCGTCTTCATTGGAACGGCAGTCCTGTACCACCGGGACGACCACCTGATCATGGATTACTTCGTTGCCCGTTTGGCACCGGCCAAGCGTCGCATACTGGACATCGTGTCCAACGCGGTATTCCTGCTTTTCCTGCTCGTGTTGATCGTCTATGGATATCAGATCGTGCGGGTACGAATGGGGATTCCCTTCGAAACGTGGAACTTCCCAACGGGATACGCGTACGCCGCGGCGCCGGTGACGGCTCTGCTGATGGTGATCATCTGTATCAACAAGCTGGTAACGCTCGTGAAAGGAGAACCGCATGAGTAGAGAGTTTGAGACCTATCGCTCCGCGCTTGTCTCGATAACGGCAAAGATCGTTAGGGAAGAGGACGCGATCGTACCGGCCGCAACGGTCATGGCAAAGGCGATCGCCGACGGGGGGGTGATCCACGTGATCGGCCCCGGCGGACACTCCAACATGGCCGCCGAAGAGGTCCTTTGGCGGGCGGGCGGGCTTGCGCCGATCAACGCCATCCTCGATGCCGGCACAAACCTCATCCACGGCGCCAAGCGTTCCAACCACATCGAGCGCCTTCCCGGCTACGCCGCCAAGGTACTTGACGCGTACGGCGTTGGCCGACAACCCGGCGAGGTCATCGTTATCGCGAACGCCTACGGCATCAACCCCATGTGCGTTGACACCGCCCTGGAAGCAAAAAAGCGAAAGATGATCTCAATCGGGATAACGTCAAAGGACTTTGCCGATTCCCTCGGGCCCGACCACCCCTCGCGCCATCCGAGCGGTAAGAACCTCTACCAGGAGGTAGATCATTTTATCAACTGCCACTTGCCGTACGGTGACGCCGTCGTGGAAATCGACGGAGCGGCGCAGAAGACGGGGCCAACGGCGACAATCTGCAACGTCTTTGCGATCAACCTCCTGATGATCGAAACGGTCAGGCAACTCGTAGCGCTCGGGGTAGATCCCCCGGTGTGGAAAAGCGCCAACCTCCCCGGAGGAGACGAGGCGAACAAGGCTAACGAAGCCAAGTACATCCCCTTGGTAAGGCACCTTGCATGATGACGCTCCGCTCCGGCCAGATGATCGTGCATATTCATCCCGATGAAACGTCGATGGGCGCCGCGGCAGCGGAGTCAGCCATTCAATCGGGACTCAACGCGAAGGCAGAAGGGAAGCGGGTTGTCTTCTGGCTCATGGCGGCACCGAGCGGATTTACCTTCTACGACGCCTTCGTTGGCCGCGTACGTTCCGATTCCGCCGCGGCAGAGCTTGTCCGAAACGCCCGGTTCTACCAATTCGACGACTATCCCATTCCCAGGGGAAGCGAGCGCTTCCCGGTTACGTTTCGACACTTGCTGGAAACTCGATTGTTCGATCCCATCAGGACGGCTGCCGGCGGAATCGGTTCCGTCAATCCGCTGGAATTGACGGGAGACGGGACGAAGGATTCGGAGGTAGTACAGCGCTACACGGAGTTCCTGGCGGACGAACTCTCGGCTACCGAGTCGGTGGTCATCGAGGTAAAGGGAATCGGAATGGACGGGCACTGGGGATTCCACGGCGCGGAGACGCCATTGGAGGATCCGCCGGGGCTGATGCGGGTACCGGTGTCAAGCGCAAACATCAGGCAACAGATGATCGATTGGCCCGACTACTTTCCATCCGTCGACTCCGTACCGAAGTACGCGGTCACCGCCAATGTCGGCCTCTTTATGCAAGCTGATCACATCATCGACGTTGTTCCCCAGGCCGAGAAAGAGTACGCCATCCTGGCGTGCTACGGAAACGACCAAACACACCCGGCGGTTCCCTCGTCAGCGGCCAAGGAGCATCCCGCCGCCGAGTCACACATCGCGTCCCCGGCGGCGCGGGCGCTGTTCGAGGTCCGAGGCATCGACGGACAGGCACAAGCACGCAATCGGCTGCCGCGTGAGAGCGTTGAGCGCCTAAAACGACTCTGGCACACACCGGAAGACGTGGACGCGATGCTTCGCGTTCTACGGGATCTTCAATTGGCGTAACCCGGGCCCGGCACCACCCGAACACCGTAATGAGGTAGGAGCCCGCAGGTTCCGACGATCGCAGGCAGCGGACGCGCCGCTGCGAGTCGCAAGCCAGACAACGTGACCTTGGAGTTTCCGGTTATACCCGCATCGCCTGAGGCGAAGCAAAAATGTCACCGGTGTCTATGTGCAGATCTACGACACTCTGTTTGGAGAGAGTACCTTTACAGAAATGTAACGTACTCACTCATAGCGAAGTCCTTCTTTGCTTTTGGGGTCTCGCGCCCTTCTCCCAATGTGAGGAGACACAAAGGCTGCCATTCCGTACCCAATCCAAAGAAGTCAAGAACAGCGTTTGCACAAAATAGCGGAGCCGAGAACCAACACATTGAAAGACCCAGACTCTCCGCTGCGATCCACATCTGCGTCGCCGCAGCTGTGACACTTTGAATGACCATTATCCGCTCTTGTTCAAATGATCCTGCCAGTTTGTTTCTCGGAAGGTCGGTCTTACCGAACAGAACGATAATGGTATCTGCGCTGGAATATATATCATACGACCGTTCCAGTTTCCGGCGGATCGTCTCCTCGGAGAAACCGTGGCGTTTCATATCTCCCATATAGGATGTGTGCAAAACACGTATCAAGTCACTCTTTCTCTCTTCGCTCCTCACCACCCCGACATGCCAGGGACGTGAGTCGTGAGCGGATGGAGCACTCAATCCGGCTTCAAGGATACGTTCGATAGACGCGTGGTCTAGGGGGCGGCCAGTGTAGTTCCGGATGGAACGTCTACTCAAAATCACCCTCAGCGCTTCATTGTCATCTTTTACCATCACACGTCCTTTCCGAATCCATACTACCGTCGTTTGTGCCGTTGTAGTCAGGGCGAGCGCATATAAATCAGGCTGAATTGGAGGTCGTTTTGAGCGGTTTGTCAGGGAAGGTGGTGTGAAAGAGGATCTTCTCGACGTATTGATCCG
>JANQHT010000105.1 GCA_028282545.1 Spirochaetales bacterium | reverse complement strand
TGCAGGAATGAACAACGACTTGACCGACCTGATGAACGCATGGCCCTACGACTCGGATAGAAATGTGCGAATCGTCGTCGCGAACGACGGTCGGTCCGTCCTTCAGGTCCGCCTGCCCCTGGGGATCGAACAGTACGAACTGGAGGGAAGGCCCGACGGTGTGCGACCCTTCGAATCGAACACCTACGTCGAGCACGTGGAGCAGCTGTTAAAGAGCCACATCCTGAGATACGGCTCGGACCTGGGATTCGAAATCAACGGCGAACACGCTTCGCAGCTCCAGGCTGAAGGGGCGCTCTTTTACTATCGCTACGTGCTGCTCTTCCAGTTGAACCGCTTTGAGCGGGTCGTGCGGGACTCGGAACACAACCTCCACCTCTGCGACCTCCTGGAACGGTACTGTCCCGACGAAGAGGCACGCAACGCGATTCTCCAGTACCGGCCGTACATCCTCCGCATGCGCGGCGCGTCACTCGCCCTTGCCGTTCACCAGGGCGACGCCGAGGGAGACGCCGTGTCGATCGCGCGCGACACGATCGACGCGATTGAATCCCTCGACGAGATCGACACGCCGGCGTTCCAGTTCGAACGGGTGCGGTCCGTAAATTACCTGCAGACGATGATCACGCGTCTCGAGGGCAACGTGGACGAAGCCGATGGAGATGATCCGGTAAAAAACCTGGAACTCGAATTAAAGGAGGCTGTTGAATCCGAGGACTACGAGCGTGCTGCCAGTGTTCGCGACCAGATTCGCACCCTTCGCGGCCCCGATGACGTCGGTTGACAAACAAAAACCGTTTGATAGACTGACTTTTCAAATCGTGAACAGAACACTGCACATTTTAATCGTTGTGTTTCTCTTGCTTGCCTCGCTCGCCTCGACGCAGGAGATCCGAACGGCCGCGGAATTCTTCGATGCCGTTTCAGCGGTGTACGGCGAGGTAGAGGACTACACGTGCAGATTAGTGATCACCAATCGTGACGAGAACCTCGAAGAGGACCGGATCATGGACGGGATCCTTGCATTCAAGGGGCCAAACCGCGTCCGAATCGATTTTGAAGAGCCGGTCGGTCAGGTTCTTGTATCGGACGGCGAACGTCTCCAGGTGTACATTCCCGTCTACAACGTCGTCCTGCAGCAGGATCTCCGCCGCCGTAGCGAAGAGTCGCTTGCACTTCTCGCCAACGAGCAGGGGCTCAATCTCCTCCGGACGAACTACAGCATCGCATACCTGGACACGCCGGAGCCGGTACCGCTCGAAGAGGGGTCTGACGAACAGGTCGTCAAGCTAAAGCTCGATTGGCGGAGCACCAACGAAGGGTACCGCGAACTGATCCTCTCCATTTCCGAGGATCTGCGGATTCGACGAATCGTGGGAATTACCGTGACCTATCGCGAGGTGCAGTTCGACTTCCTGGATGTCGAGACAAACGTAGGGATTCCGGATGCCCGATTCGACTACGAGGCCCCAGCTTCGGCCAATCTCTTCAATAACTTTCTCTTTGAAGGTGAAGGGTAGTCTCCGTGGAGTCGATCGGCGAAAAACTGCGGTCTGCGCGCCTCGAACGCAACATCTCGATCGAACAGGCGGCCCGGGACACGCACATCGCCAAACACTACATCGACCATCTCGAGACGGAGTCGTTCGATCGCTTTCCCGGTGAGACCTACCTCATAGGCTTTCTGCGCACCTACGCGCGCTACCTGGAGCTATCGGACGACGAACTGGTAACGCTCTACCGGAATATCAAGATTCAGGAACAACCGGCTCCGATCGATGAACTCCTGAATACAAACCCCAACAGGAAAACGATCGTCCGCGCCGGCATTCTGATCCTTGCGCTTGTCCTCGTTGGGGTGGCAGTCGTTCTGCTGCTGGGAGAGCGGGGCGCGCTCTTCGCGGGAGGCGATTCGGTCGTGGGACAACCCGTTGTCGAAGAGGCGCTTCCTCCGGCGGTTCGGCTCAATGAGGAGTTCGTCGAACGCCGGTTTGTCCAGGGAGAGCGGATTCTCGTTCCCGTGGGTGACACGGAAGCGGTGTTGGAATTCGTTACAATCGGCGATGACGTTTCGATCGGCGCTGCCGGACAGGTGAACCGCGTTCGCGTCGGCACCGACACGCCGGTTGATCTTACCGCCGACGGTCTGTTCGATGTTCGCGTTGCCGTGCGATCCGTTTCGACGGAAACGAACCCGCCGACGGTGGTTGCCCGCATCGACCGCGTCGTTCAGTCGCCCAGTTCCACCTTTTCCGTAGACTTGACCGACGACGGTGCGGGGGGCATACACGGCGGTGAGTCGCGGATCATCGCCCGTTTCGAGCAGCCGGAAGAGTACTTCGTGGAAGCCGATTTCCGGGGTTACACGATGTTTCGTTACCAGATTGACGACAGGGAGCAGCGCGAGCGCTTCTTCCAGCGCGGTGACCGTGTCCGCGACAGCGTCCGGGACGATATCAGGCTCTGGGCGTCCAACGCCGGCAACATCCGTCTTCGAATCGCCGGTATTCCCGTCGAACTGGGCGATGACGGTGAGGTCATCGCCATTCGCGTCGCCTGGTTGGTGGAAGACGACGGCGCCTACACGCTCATCCTCTCCCCGTTGGATTGACGCCTGCCCCTACCATGCATCACCGCTCGTTCCACATCGTCAACCTCGGATGTGCAAAGAACCAGGTGGACGCCGAGGTGATGGCCTCCGCCCTCGAAGGTACCGGGTGGCAATGGTCGGAACCGGAAAGCGCGGAGGTGATCCTGGTGAACTCCTGTTCGTTTATCGAGCCCGCCCAGGTCGAATCCATTGACACGACCTTCGCCTGTATCGAGGACTACCCGGAAGCGCGGGTTGTCATGACCGGCTGCCTGTCGCAGCGTTTTGGGGAGCAACTGGCCGGCGAGATGCCGGAACTCGCCGGTCTATTCGGCAATCGTGCGCCGGAGCAGATCACAACCTTTCTCGACCGGGTGACGGCCGGCGATGGAACGGGCGGGCCGCTCCTCCACCTTCCAGCCGGCGACGGGCCTCTCACTTCGGCCCGACGGACGCGCCTCTTTTCACACCCCGGAAGCGTCTATATTAAAGTGGCGGAGGGGTGTGATCACCGCTGCACCTTCTGCGATATCCCCAACATCCGCGGCGGAGTGCGCACGAGGCCGGCACAATCGATCGTCGACGAGGTCCTTGACCATCTGGACCGGGGTGCGCTCGAAGTCAACCTCGTTGCCCAGGACCTCGCCGCGTACGACCGGCCCGACGCCCCGGCGTTGATACGCGCCATCCTGGGGGCGAGCGCCGAACGTTTCTGGATTCGCCCCCTCTACGTCTATCCTGACGCGTTTCCCCTGGACCTGGTAACGCTCTCCCGCGAGGACGATCGTCTGCTTCCGTACTTCGACATTCCCATGCAACACGCAGACCCCGAAGTTTTGCGCCGCATGGGCCGATCCGGCAGCGCCGGGGCGTATCTGGATCTCGTCGATCAGATCCGTCGCCGTAATCCGGCCGCCACGATCCGTACCAGCATCATCGTGGGGTTTCCCGGCGAATCGGAAGAGAGTGTGGCAGATCTGATCGATTTTGTTCGCGCGGCGCGGATCGACTGGTTGGGTGTGTTCGCCTACTCGCCGCAGGCGGGTACACCGGCCATGCGATGGGTCGAATCGGGCGAGATGCCCGACGCGGAAGAGGTACGGCGACGCCGCGAAGCGGTGGAAACGGCCCAGCAAGCGGTCGTTTCGGAACGACTGGAACGGTTTGTCGGTTTACACCAGACCGTCCTCATCGAGGAGATCGTACGCGGTTCTTCCATGGCTCTCGCCCGCGGTCCCATGCACGCCCCCGACGTCGACGGGCTGATTATCGTGCATGGAATCGACGATACCGTCGGGCCCGGCCAAATGCAGGAAGTGATCGTCAGGAACGTCCGCGGCGTGGATCTCAACGCCCACCTAACGCACCGGTGAATGGTGAAATGGTGCGGGACGTTCCAGAATCCGCTCGTAGAAGTCGCCCAGCTCGGTAAGCCGCCTCTCGTCGAGATAGGGCGCGAGGCGCTTCGCGGCCGTTTCGAAGTCCTCGTGGTATTTCCGCACCTTGAAGGACCGCATCACTTTAAAGGCAAGGTCGATCTCGCCGAACTCCAAGTAGATGTCGAAGAGGCGCCGTTTCGACACCGCACTCGACCGGGCCAGCGCGATTGCCGACGGATCCGCGTCAAGAATTCTCTCGACCCGGAGGTCGCGCCGGAGGCGCGCCACCTCGGCTCCGGCGAATCGCAGGGTCCACCCGCCGCCGGTGCGTTCAGAGGACGTATCGGGGGCAGCCCGGGCAAAGGCGTCGGGGTCAACGTAGCTATCGTGCAGGTCGCGGCTCTCCGCGATGTGCCGGAGGCGCTGCCTGACCGATTCGTATTCCTCTGCCGATTGCCGGGCGCTCCGATCGACCACAAAGAGAAACTCCTCCGTTGCCGTTCCCGCCTGGGTGCCCTTCCCGCCGCGGAACCGCGTATGGCGCGTGCTTACGATCCTGACCCGTTGACTCAGTCCGTTGCTCAGGAGTTCCAGCACGCGTTCCGGCGCCAGGATTCCACCGTTGTTGTAGGAGTAGAGTAGGTGCCGTGTCGAAACCGCCTCGAGAAACGTCCGCGTCGCGCCCTCGGCCCCCCGGCGGCTCGCGAAGAGCGATCGCCGGTGATCCCGGCGAATGCCGGCGCGGCTCCCGCGACGAACGGGTCCGGGGTCGTACCGATCGTTGCGTACGGCACTGGTCAGGAGATGGTAGTTGGCGCCGTACTGGTGAATCGTGTAGGGCGGGTCCGCGTAGGTGATCGCCGCAACGCCCCGGTCCGTTTCCGTTCGATGCCGCGAGATCACGGCGGCCGCGTCGCCGACTTCGATCCGTCCCGGTGGTCCCGGGATCAACGGAAGGGGCCGGAGCGAAATGGGCGCCAGGATCCGCGAAAGCGCGTCCCTTCCGCGTCCTCCCCAACCGCGGTGAAAGCCCTTCATCACGCCGGAGGTATTGATATGGACGCTCATCTGTGCCAGCAGCGAAGCGAGGACGATGTCGCGGGCCACCGGCGTGAAGAGGTCCGGTTCGTGCAGTCGTTCGATGATGGCGTCGATCTTGGTCGCGTTTTCCCGCGTGAAGAAGAGGCGCTCCCTTTCGAGATCGGGCACTTCCGTTTTTCGCGGAGCGTAGTGGTGCGCGAAATAGAGCGACTCCGGCCGCACCGGCGCGGTGAGAGAGTCCAGCGCCGCGAGAACCGCGGCGTAGGCGCCCGGCTCCGGCGTGACCCCCAGTGCGCGCGCTGGTTCACGGAAGTGTCGATCTACGTCATCGGGCGAGACCGTCAGGAACGCCGTTCCAAAGGGGCGGGCGTACTCTTCGAGGTCGATCGCCAGGACGCGAAACCCCTGGAGTCGCGCCCAGCGAGCCACCACGCCTGAGCCGGTGAAGGCGTCAACAAAGAGGCGCGGCGCGGTCCCCGGGGCTACGCCGGCGGGCGGGCACATCGCCACCCCCGCGGAGATAAGCGCGAGCAGGGATCGTTTGTTGCCCAGATAGGTGAGGAGATCGCGCGAAAGCGCAGGGTGCGACGAAGCGTCGTCCGGGCCCGCGAGATTCACGGCGATACCTCAAGCAACGTCAGAGCGATAAGTACCTGCGCCGGGATGTACGTTGCCATCACCGGTACCCGGGCGCGGCCAATCCAGTCGGTGAACTCCTGTAGAGCCAGAATCGCATCGGAAACGAGGAAGAGCGTAGCCCCGACCGTGGCGTATGCGCCCATGCGCCAGCCGTCCTGCCACGCCCAGGTGGCGGTCACCACCAGCGCGTAGAGGAGACCGGCGTAGAGGGCCGCCGGGACCCGTACGGCCCCGGCGTGGCGCCGGATCAGGAGTAACGGCGGTGTTAGCAAAGCCAGGGCCGCGACAACCGGCAGAACCGTCGCGCGTGCACCCTGTGAGACAAACCACGCGATGTACGCAACGTGCCCGAGCAGAAATGCTCCCAGGCCGGCCAGGAACCAACGCTTCCCCTCGCGGAGGAGCAGTACGTCTCCGGCCCATCCACAGAGAAGGCCGGCGAACACCAGCGAAGAGGCACCGCCGGGGCGGGCGCCGCCGGCTACGATTGCCGCCAGGAGGAACGGGATTAAGAACGCCTTGGTTGTTCCCGCAAGCCGGGGCCGGTCAAGGGGAAGCAACGCGATGTGGACAACTGCGAGCGCCCCAAAGGCCGCCCACAACGCGACGGTCACGTCACCTTACAGGGAGCGCCGGTACGAGAGAGCCACGCGATAGAAATCCCAGTATCCACCGGCAGACTCCCGGGCTTGAACGGCGGCGTTGTCGACCGTTGCCGGCGTCGCCAAGCGGTCGAAGCGGAACTGCGGCAGCACCGTCAGTGAATGGACGTCGCCGAAGGCGAAGTTCATGACCAGTGCGGTTTTGAGCGTGGTGAAGCCGGCATCCCAGTCCACGGAAGAACTCTCTTCGCCGCGCTCCTTCGCGGATCCCACAAGACGATCCCATTCGAGCAGGAAACCGACGGTGGAAAGCGCCATTCCCGGGGGCTGGTGTCCGAGGAAGAGCGTCTGCGAAAGTTCCGGTCCGCGGTAGTTGGAGCCGTCGTCGAGTTCGAACGACCACGGCTCGTCTTTGTCGCCCCCGGTGAAGGTCTGCCAGGTCATGCGCGGCGAATAGACGATGACCACGTGGTTCCACTCTCCCGGCACCACCGCGGCGAAATCGAACTGGAACGTGAATGAACCGTATCCGCGCAGGACGAGCCCTTCGAAGGAGCCGTCGTCGATTTCTCCGGTGACCGTATCCACCGTCCCGAGCCCGTCAAAAATGCCGATATTCCACCCGGTAGCGGCAAAGCCGCCCACGGCGAAGCGCAAAAAGGCGATCGGCGTTGCATTGAGTTGAAACTCCTGTGTGAGCGACACGGGGCTGATACCGGTGGTGGATCGGATGCCTAGGGTGTTTCCGCTCACCAGCGGCCCATGGCCGAAACGGAGCGCCGGGTACGTCCAATCCTGTATCAAGAACCCCTTCGCCTCAACGCCTCCAAAGGAAGAACCGAGATCGCGCTTCCCGGTGGTACCGTCGCTTTCAATGACATCGAACGAAATCGGCGCAAAGTCACCGTCCGAAAGCTCGTAGCCGCGCTGGTCCGGGGGGTAGTAGGCAAAATCGAACCCGGTGGACCGTTCATAGGTCGTCTCCGCCGGCAGCGTTGGTACCGCCGCGAGTGCCATGAGGATCAGGAAGTGTGTACGGGAAAGAGGGGTTCGGTTCGCTTTCATACAAACACGCTATCACGGGTGAAAAGGAACGGACAAGCGTACTACAATGGCGGCGCCAATGAACGAAGACCTTCAACGCGCACTCGCAGGATTGAACACGCAGCAACGCGAAGCGGTCATGCACTTTGAATCGCCTTTGTTGATCCTGGCCGGTGCGGGCAGCGGCAAGACGCGGGTTGTCACGGTCAAAGTGGCCTACATCATCGAGGAGCTTCGTGAAAGCCCGCACTCCATCCTGGCCGTCACCTTCACCAACAAAGCCGCAAACGAGATGCGCGAACGCGCCGCCGGCCTGACTCCGCGCGCCTCAGATGCAACGATTCGGACGTTTCACTCCTTCGGGGCGTGGTTCCTGCGAAGGAACGCAGACGTGATCGGCATTCCCCGCGGGTTTTCCATCTACGATGACGACGATTCGACGACGCTGGTTCACTCCCTCTACCCGCAGTTCAACCGCAATACGTGCGGCCTCTGGGCGCGGCAGATCAGTCGTGCCAAGGACTATTGCCTCGTGCCGGACGACGACCTCTCGACCATCTCCGACGATCCCCAGTTTTCCGCTATCTACGCCGCGTACCAACGCCGGTTGGAGGAGATGGGTAACGTCGACTTTGGTGACCTGATCATGCTGCCGGTCCTGTCAATAGACCGGGACTCCGGCCTGGCGGAGCGAACGCGCAGCCGATTCCGGTATCTCCTGGTGGACGAGTACCAGGATTCCAACGTGGCCCAGTACCGACTCCTGCGCGCGCTGACGGGCAAGGAATCCTTTGTGTGCGTCGTTGGAGATGACGACCAGTCGATCTACCGGTTTCGCGGAGCGGAAGTGCGCAATATTCTCGGGTTTCCCGATCTCTTTCCGGGAACGAGGATCGTCCGGCTGGAGCAGAATTATCGATCCACCGCTCCCATCCTTCGTATCGCCGATGCTGTCGTGGCACACAACAGCGGGAGGCTCGGGAAAACGCTCTTTACCACTCGGGACGGCGGCGAGCAGCCGACCGTCGCCTACTTGGAGGATCAGGACGACGAGGTCGATCTCGTGGTCCAACTGCTCGAATCGGAGACGGACCGTTCCGCGGACCCCCTGGAGACGGCGGTGCTCTATCGGACCAACGCGCAATCGCGACTCTTCGAAACGGCCTTTCTGCGGCTGGGAATCCCGTACCGGATCATCGGAACGGTTCGGTTTTACGAACGCGAGGAGATCCGCGACGCCGTGGCGTTGCTGAAGCTGCTCTCCAACCCGCGAGACGAAGTTGCCTTTCGGCGCGTTATCAACAAACCCGCCCGCGGGCTCGGAGCCAAGAGCGTTGACGCGATCATTGCCAAGGCGGCGAACAGCGACGGTGATCTGCTTGCCGCCGGACGGGAGGCGTCGGTTACAAAACGCGCCCGGGAGCCGCTCCAGGCGTTCGTGACGGCCTATCGCGAAACGGCGCGTGTGCTTGATGAGCCGTCCGACGAAGCGAGTGGGTCCGGCGATGACGGTACCATGCGTCTGGGTCGCGTGGCGGAAACTCTCCTGGAGCGATCCGGCATCTGGACGTACCACCGCGAGCAGGATAGCGTCGCGGGAACGCAGAAGGTCCAGAATATGGAGGAACTCATCAACGCCGCCGCCCTCTACGATGCAAATCGCGACGGCCTGGTGGCGTTCCTCGAGGCGATTGAACTCGACAGTGCCCGCGAAACGGCGACCGCCGAAGATGCACGGGTCGTTTTGATAACGATGCACAACACCAAGGGACTCGAATTCGACCGCGTGGTGATTACCGGCCTGGAAGAGGGGCTCTTTCCCCGCGGGAGCGACCCGGACGAACTCGAAGAGGAGCGCCGCCTCTTCTACGTGGCGATCACCCGCGCCCGGGACGAGTTGTACATGACGTGCTGCCGGATGCGCCGCATTCACGGCCGGGTAACACCAATGGGCGCGTCGCCATTTCTCGAGGAGATCCCCCAGGGAAGCTGCCGCACGATTGGCGCCGCCCGGTTCGATTCGGCGAAGGAAGAACTCGACGAATGGCCTCGGGGGACGGTGGTGTATCACGACGACTACGGGAGCGGATGTGTCGTTCGATCGTGGGTATCCGGCCGCGAGCCCTGCGTGCTCGTTCGCTTTGAAACGGGCCGGACCGCGCAGTTCCTGCCCCGGTACGCTCCGTTGGAACGAATCGCCGGAGAGACGTGGTGAGCTGGTACGAGGGGCTCGGCGTTTCGTTCGTTCGCGCCCGGGACTGGTACCTCTACGACAGGCGGGGCAACCGGTACGTGGACTACTGCCAGGCCGGCGGGCGCGCAATCCTGGGACACCGCGTACGGGGGCTCTCGACAGCCGTCAAAAACGAGATATCCCGCGGCGTCTGGACGGCGGTCGATGATCCCTGGGTACATCGTGTGACGGGTGCGGTGCGGCGCCTCCTCGCGTCGGCCGGTTTCCACGACCTTCGATCGGTGATCCTGGTAGAGGACGTTCGGACCATTCCGGCCGCCCTGGACACCGCCGGCGGCGACGATGGTCGCCCCCGGGTGCTGCTGTGGCGCCCCTTCTGCCGCTGTGACCAGTGGGATGGCGCGGACGTCCTGGTTCCGGTGGTTCCGTGGCCGTTTCCGGATCAGCCGGTACCCGCCTGTGCGTTGACGGAGGCCGGGGCCTCGTTCCTCGCCTCGCTTGGGCAGGTGCGTTCCGTGGTGCCCTTCGTGGGTGCCGGCATGGTTCGTGCTTGTGCGGCCTTGGCGACGGCGCCGGCGCGGGAAAGCCTCGAGGCACGGGCCGTACCCGTTCCACCCGGGTATGTGGCCAACGGTCAATACCTCGTTGCCGCCGGCGCGGAACCACGGCTCTGTTCATTGGGTTCGCTTGACCCGGTTCCGTACGCCGAGGGGGCGTGGCGCGACGTTCGGACGCGCGCTCTCGCCTCGGGAATGGTCTTTCCGGTTCGCCCGGAAGGCCCCTTCGTGGTACCACCCCAGTTGAGCGTGAAGGAGACCGATGCGTTGAGGAGGTTCCGGCGTGACGCCTGAAACGGTACTTGTTGCCATCGAACTGGTTCTGGGTTTCGCGGCGACCTTTTTCGGGGTACTGCTCTGGTCGTTGACGCGCGACTCCGCCTGGATGCTGGTGATCATCGCTACCGTTGTGCGGTTTGGGGAAGCGGTGTTTCGGACGCTGGACCTGGTGGGCGTTTTCTCGATCGGCGGAACGGTGCTGTTCGGAATCCCGTTTTTCTGGGCGGTCCTCAAGGGGACGGCGTGGCTGCTTCTGCTCGCCGGATTTGCGATTATGGTACAGCGCAATCGAGTCTAGTAAAGGTTGACAGGAGCCCCCGTTTCGCGGTTGTATTCACCGAATAAAATCGCCATTACAATTACCCTTGGAGGAAGAGAATATGGGAGCTTTGATCGTCGGGATCGTATTTGTTCTATTTGCAGTCTACGCCGTGCTGCCCAGGTCGATTTCGTTCGCACTGCTCGGTTGGTGGGAACAGGTCAAAGTGGTCCTGGCCGGCGGAGTCCCGCTCCTGGCCGTCTTCATCGGCCTCATCGCCATCATGATCGGGATCGCCGACATCAAGGACCGCATCGAAGCGCGGAAGGAAGAAGAGGAAGAAGCCGCCGCCGAGGCGGAAGCGCAGCAAGAGACTGACAAAGAGTAAACTCGTCGCTTGACATCACCGAACGAATGTGTGATCCTCTTCCACTGCCGCGCCATTGGCGCGCGTACTGAGAGATACAACCATGAAGACCATACTGGCAAAACAATCCGACGTTGAACGTAAGTGGTATCTGATCGATGCCGAGGGTCAGCGTCTCGGTCGTGTCGCCGCGAAAGCCGCGACGCTTCTCCGCGGAAAGCACAAACCGGAGTTCGCGCCGCACCAGGAACTGGGCGACTACGTGATCATCGTGAATGCGGAAAAGGCGGTCGTCACCGGTCGCAAAGAGACGCAAAAAACGTACTACCGGCACAGCGGGTATCCGGGTTCGCTTTCTTCAACGTCTTACGAGAAGATGTTGCGTCGTAAACCGGTATTCCCCATGGAACACGCTGTCCGCGGCATGCTGCCGAAAAACCGGCTTGGCCGGAAGTTGTTCACCAACCTCAAGGTGTACACCGGCGCAGATCACCCGCACGCGGCTCAGAAACCCGAGCCGATTGGCATCGAAGAATAACGAGGAGACCGGCAAACGATGGAACAATGCACAGGTACCGGGCGTAGAAAGACCTCCATGGCGCGGGTATTCCTTCGCTCCGGCAAGGGAGAGTTCGTTGTAAACGGGCGTCCCATCGACGAGTATTTTGCCCGCCCGGATCATCGGATCATTGCTCAGCAGCCCTTGGCCGTCCTTGAGCGGGAGAAGAACTACAGTATCACCGTGACCACCAAGGGCGGCGGCGAATCGGGGCAGGCGGAAGCGATTCGCCACGGGTTGGCGCGGGCGCTGGTTCGGGAAGATGAGTCGGTGTTGAAGATCCTCCGTGTACACGGATACCTGACTCGTGACCCCCGCATGGTCGAACGGAAGAAGTACGGTCAGCGTGGCGCACGGCGCAAGTTCCAGTTCAGCAAACGATAACGACGCCGCTATCATTATTATGCGCGTACGCCCGCACCGGAACCTCGGTGCGGGCGTTGTTGTTTCCTGTGACGCCCGGGAGTTTCGAATCGCCCGCGACGCCTGGGAAGACCTCGGCGCAACTCCCGGCGATCCGATAGACCAGGGTACGCTTGTTGCCCTCCAGGCAGACGCTGAAGAGCGGTTTTGCCGTGCCGACTCAATCGCGCTGCTTGCCCGCCGGGAACACTCCCGGAAAGAGCTGGACCGAAAATTGACGCGCCGTGGGTATTCCACGCGAGCCATCGCCGGCGTCCTGGATGGACTGTCGAGCCGGGATCTTCAGTCAGATCAGCGGTTCGCTGAAGCCTTCGTCCGCTCCCGTTTCCGGCGGGGCGGGGAGAGCCGCCTCGCATTGATCAACGGCCTCTCCGCCCGGGGTATCGATGACCGCCTCGCGTTTGAGGCGATTGACTCGTACGAACGCGAAAACCCCGGTTGTTTCACCGTTGCGCTTGACCGCGCCGTGAAACGATTGCCCGAGCAAACGAAGCACGATCGGAGCCGCGCCATTCGGGCGTTGACCCGGCGCGGCTTCCCAATGCGGGATGTAATGAACCGTTTTCCTTGACGTGTTGGAGGTTTTTGTCTATACTTCAATTGAGAAAATTGAAAGGATGGCAAAGCATGGCGCGGACCAATAAAAAAGAGCGCGTATTTTCAGCTCACGAAGTTGCCAATATCTGTGGTGTCGTTAACCAGACGGCTATTAATTGGATCGACAAGGGGTACCTGGAGGCGTATACCACACCGGGTGGTCAGTACCGCGTGTACGCGGACGTTCTGGCGCGGTTTCTCCAGGAGCGAGGCATGCGCATGCCGGTCGAGCTCAAGGAAATTCTCGCGGAACAGGCCAAGATTGAACAAGTGCTGATCGTGGATGACGACGAGGACCTGAACGACCTGATCAAGCAGTTCCTCGACAAGCGATATCCCGGTTACACGATCAATCAGGCCTACGACGGCTTCCAGGCGGGCAAGGCAATCTCGGAACAGAAGCCGGACGTGGTGCTTCTGGACATCAACCTCCCCGGCGTAGACGGCTACGAACTCTGCCGTCTTATCAAGAGTGACGAAAACCTCTCCCGGCCAATCGTCATCGCCATTTCCGGAGTGGATGACGACGCGATTCGGCAGAAAGCCTCCGACGCGGGTGCCGACGGATTTGTCAAAAAACCGCTCACACTCGAAGATCTCCCCGGCCTGATTGAACGGCTGGCAGAAGAACGGATTCACCGGCGACCCAATGAGTAAAGGTTCCGTCCTCCTCGTCGAAGACGAAGACGCGATTCGCCTCACACTCCGGGATTACCTGGAACGGAAAGAGTACGAGGTGTATGTCGCTTCAGACGGCGTTGGAGCGTTGAAACAGCTCCTCGACAACGAGGTGGACGTTATCGTCACCGATTTTCGCATGAAGGTTCTGGGCGGTGACTACTGGATTCGGTTTCTCGAACGCTATTGCAGGGACAAGATCGTCTACGTTACCAGCGGCTTCTTGCGACCGGAGTTCCCGATACCCTTCGAAATTCTCTACAAACCGTTTGACTATTCGGAACTGGAAGAGGTAATAGCCCGCGATCTCGCCGTCCGGCGGGAGGGGTGAACTGCCGGCGATTCAAGCGCGCGTGATCGGGCGCGTCCAGGGAGTCGGGTTCCGCTACCATACCGTTCACGTTGCGTCCCGGCTCGGTATCACCGGCTGGGTCCGCAACGCTTCCGACGGCTCCGTTGAGGTTCTGGCCGAAGGTGACCAGGAGTCTCTTGCATCGTTTGAACGTTACCTCCACGAGGGGCCCTCGTACGCGGTTGTCGCTGCGGTCGAAATCCGGCGTCCCGTTGAGACGGGAGTCTATCGATCTTTCCGGGTCGAGTATTGACTCCCCGCAAAGACGGCTCCTATAGTTATATCTAACACATGAAGGGAGGCCTCATATGAGAAAAGGCTTTTTATTCGCAATCGTGTTTGTGTTGGTTGCGGTTGGTCTCTTTGCGCAGGACTGGAGTTCCCCACCCACCTACGGCGAGGCAGACCTGGAATGGGGTTTCACCCCCGATCCGTACGTCGTTGAACTCGATGCCGGTGGACCCGTTGATCTTTCGGGAATCGGGTACGTGGGGTATGTGAATGAGGCGCCCGATTTTGACCTGTACTATGACGCCGGGGATTTCCCGCTCACGATTCGCGTGGAGTCGAAAGCCGATACCGTCCTTCTTATCAGCGATCCCGATGGGAACTGGCTCTTCAACGACGACGAACAGGGACTCAACCCCGGGATCACGCTCCGCAAAGCGAAATCGGGTCTCTACGATATCTGGGTCGGCACGGTCTACTCCGACGAGTTTCCGCCGGCTCGCCTGATCATTACCGAAATGGACTGACGTTTTGTTCGCGAGGCGTCCGGTGCCTCGCGACACAGACTCAGCACCCATAAAAAGGCGCCGCTCCACCGAGGTGGAAGCGGCGCTCTCTTTTTTCCACCGGTATCGAACCGGCATTCGTATCTCTACCGTTTGATCGAGTAAAACGCCGCCTTTCCCGGATACTCCGCGCTTCGTTCTAGCATCTCTTCGATCCGCATGAGCTGGTTGTACTTCGCCAGCCGGTCGGAGCGGGAGAGCGAACCCGTTTTGATCTGGCCCGTCTCGAGCGCGACAACCAGGTCCGCGATGAAGTTGTCCTCGGTCTCACCGCTACGGTGGCTGACGATCGCGGTATACCCGGCGCGCTTGGCCATCTCAACTGCCTCGAAGGTCTCCGTCAGTGAACCGATCTGATTGACCTTCACCAGGATCGAGTTTGCTACACCCTTTTCGATTCCCATTGAAAGCCGCTTGGTATTCGTCACGAAGAGGTCGTCGCCAACGAGCTGGACGCGGTCGCCCACCATGTCGGTCAGCGCTTTCCACCCGTCCCAGTCGTTCTCGTCCATGCCGTCTTCAATCGAGATGATGGGGAAGCGCTTGGTCCAGTCCGCCCAGTAGGCGGCCATCTCTTCCGACGTGAGTTCACGGCCGTCGCTCTTCTTGAAGACGTAGCGCTTCTTGGAGGCGTCGTAGAACTCGCTGCTCGCCGGATCGAGTGCAATCATGATCTCCTCTTCCGGTTTGTAGCCCGCCTTTTCGACGGCGGTCAGGATCGTCTCAACGGCCTCTTCGTTGCTCTTGAGGTTGGGGGCAAAACCTCCCTCATCGCCTACCGCCGTTGAGTAGCCTTTGTCGTGCAGCGTCTTTTTGAGGTTGTGGAAGACCTCCGTAATCATCCGCACACCGTCGCGCAACGACTCCGCGCCGACGGGCATGACCATGAACTCCTGGAAGTCTACCGAGTTGTCGGCGTGGGAACCGCCGTTGATGATATTGGCCATCGGGACGGGAAGCACGCTTGCGTGGTAGGCGCCCAGGTACTTGAAGAGCGGCAATGAAAGGTGGTCCGCCGCAGCCCGGGCAACGGCCATCGAGACGCCCAGGATCGCGTTGGCCCCGAGGCGCGCCTTGTTTTCGGTGCCGTCGAGTTCGATCATCGTTCGATCGATCTCTACCTGGTCCAGCGAGTCGAGACCCTCGATCTCTTCGGCTATTTCCGAGTTGACGTTCTCCACCGCCTTCGTAACGCCTTTACCCATGTACCGGTTTTTGTCACCGTCACGCAGTTCGACCGCCTCGTGTTCGCCGGTTGACGCGCCGGAAGGAACGGCGGCGCGTCCCATGGAACCGTCATCGAGATAGACGTCAACCTCTACGGTCGGGTTGCCGCGGGAATCGAGAATCTCTCGCGCTTCAACCGTATCAATAATGCTCATGGAATGACTCCTTATCTGTGCAATTGGGGATGCCCAAACTATGGTTGACCCGAAGTGCCATTGTCAAGGCGAGGTGCCCGTGCCACAATCGTCTGCGCCATGCTGTACTCGCGTCTCTTTCCCAGGACCTTGCGGCAGGTACCCAAGGAAATCGCCTCCACGGGGCACCGCTTTCTGGTCCAGGCGGGCTTCATTCGGTCCCTTTCGAGCGGCCTCTTCACGTTCACATCGCTCGGTGTCCGGGTGCTCGAACGGATCAAGTCCGTCATGCGGGAGGAGATGGACGCACTGGGCGGGCAGGAGGTCCTCACTCCGCTCGTCAATCCGATAGACATCTGGCGCGAGACGGGACGCGACGAGATGCTTGGCATGGATATGGTCCGCTTCCGTGATCGCGCCGGACGCATGCACGTGTTGGCGCCGACGTCGGAGGAGGCGGTTACCGATCTTGTCCGGCACGGGCTCAGGAGCTATCGTGACCTTCCCCTCTTTTTCTACCAGTTCCAGACGAAGTACCGGGACGAGAAAAAAACGCGGTGCGGACTGGTGCGAACCCGCGAATTCGTGATGCAGGACGGGTACTCCTATCACCGCTCCTTTGCGGATCTCAACAACTTTTTCCCGCGGATCTCCGCCGCCTATGGACGCATATTTCAGCGTCTGGGCGTTCCATACGTCCTGGCGGAGGCCGGGGTAGGGTACATGGCCGGTGATCGGAGTTACGAGTTTCTCCTGCCCTGCGAATGCGGCGACGACCATCTGATGCAGTGCGACTCCTGCGGATACTCGGCCAATGTCGACGTTGCCCGGGGTGTTAAGGAACCGCTCCAGGAGGCTCCGCTGCCAATGGAGTCGGTTCCCGTCGGTGATGCGACATCCATGGTCGACGTGTGCGAGCGCGACGGCATCGAACGAAACCGATTTGTAAAAGCGATGCTCTTTCAGACGACGCGAAATCTCGTCATGGCGGTAGTCCGGGGCGACCACGAAGTGAGTCCCGAGAAACTCACCCGGGTTCTTGAAGAACCGGTGCTGGGACCCGCGACCAAGCACCAGATCAAACGGTTGCGAGTGCCGATCGGTTTCCTATCACCGGTCAGCGGCACCGCGACGCTCCCGTCGGATCTCACGATCGTGGTGGACGACACGTTTTCCCAGTCATCGAACTTGGTTGCCGGTGGAAACGACGGGGACGAGTACTTCGTCAACGTGAACTTCGGCCGTGATTTCGATGCGCCGGTAATGGCGGACATCGCCCGGGTGCCTGAGAACAGCCTCTGTATCCACTGTTCCGGGGGGCGACTCAGGCAGGTCCGCGCGATGGAGTTGGGAAACATCTTCCGCCTGGGAGACTATTACTCGAAACGGATGGGGTTGCGCCTGGCTGAAGATGACAACACCACCGAGTATGTGCAGATGGGGAGCTACGGGATAGGACTGGGTCGCGTCATGGCGGCGGTGGTGGAAGCAAACCACGACGACCGCGGAATCATCTGGCCGCCGACGATCGCACCCTACGACGCGTACCTGATGTCGATCGGGAGTTCCCGTTCCACCAGCGACGCAGTCCACTCTCTCCACGAAGAGCTCGGCGACCGCGTCCTTTTCGACGATCGGCACGAGTCGATCAGTTACAAACTCAAGGACGCGGACTTGTTGGGGCTGCCCTATCGGATAATCGTCGGCCGTGATTCGCTATCGCGTGAGATGGTGGAGGTCCACGATCGCCGAACCGGCGAAACGTGGGAAATTCCCCGGGACAACCTATCGGCGCACATCGGACATCGCGGCGATGTTTGAGCTAAATGATGGCGTGATGCGGCAGCTCCTCTTCGCGGTGGAGAACAAAAAAGTCTCGCTCCTGGTGGATGTCTCGACCGGGGAACCTTCTCGGGAGGAGGACGTACCGCACGATGTGCGACCGCCCGACAGGGAGACGCTGGATCCCTCCGCGACGTTTGTCTATCCGCCCGATTGGACCAGCGCCGACGGCTTTGCCTTGATGAGCCGGTTTGCCGTGCACGAATCGGATCCCGCCGCCGCGACCGCCCTGCAGCGTGCCCTCGACGCCGGCCGTGGAGTTTTTCGGGCGTTCAAGGACGCTCTTCGAGAACATCCGGAAGCTGAACGACGCTGGAAGGCGTTCAAGACGCGGGAACTTCAGGGGGTTGTGCTGGAATGGTACAACGCACTCCGGGACGTCCGGGGGCTTCCCGCTGTGGAGCGCGGCGTCGACGAGGATTTCGACGATCTTGTCGAAGAGTCGTTCACGTTTGAAACTGTCAGGGGGTTTCCGGCCGATTCGGTCCTGGAGCTTGACAGCGCAGCTGTTCGCGAAGCACTCGCCGGAGTCCCGGATCAGATCGTTGAAGAGTTCCTATCGCGCCGCGCCGCGAACCTTACACCGGAGGACGGCTCCGAACACGTCGTGATCTCGGCAACGACCCCCGGTGAACGGCGAGTAGGGTTTCTGTGGTACCACGTGTCGTCCGCCGCCGATACACCGCGCCTGGCGACGGCGGAAATGGTGTACGTGGATCCATCGTTTCGCGGCCTGGGAATCGCTACGCACCTGGTGGAAGAGTTCTTTCGTATAAACCCCGAAGCGATGACGCGCCGGGTTATCCGGTCACCCGGCGGTGTCGACTGGTTTCGCAGGTGCTTTCCCGCAGTCGATGCAGGCGTCTTGTCGACGTCGATCGTCGTGCGCGACGGCTACAGGTTCGAGGGGTGATTCAGTCTGCCGAGAGCGTGAATCGTTGGGGTTTGACGCCCTTCGCCGCGAGCCTGCCCAGCGCTTCTTCGCGAATCGCGGCGGCGTCGCGGTGCAGCGTGTCCAACTCGGTCCCGACCGCCCTGGCGATCAGCTGACGCGCCTCTTCCCCTGACGCCGACGAGCCGGATAGGATCCGCTCTCGGAAGTCGCTGCACGGCATCACGGGTGAGACCCGGTACGTAACGACATCCTGGCACGGAAGGTCCTTTTCCATTTCCCCGTTGGGGTTCACTTCGAGCGTGTTGCCCGCTATCCCAACCAGGACCATGTGATCGAACCCGCGCAGGTACGAGTCCACCTGAGGGAGGATATCTTTTGACCCCGGCTTGTCGGCGCGGTACCGGGTGCCGGCAGGGAACAGGAGAATAATGTGGCCGCTGTGTTTGAGCCGAATCATGCGGTGCAGCGCCTTGCGGTTGATCTCCCGGCTTCGCGCCTCTTCGCGCTCATATGCGTCGGTCCCTTCGAACGCGGCCAAACCCCTCGGGGGGTAGATGACCAGGCGCGTGTACGCTTCGGTGAAGGCCAGCACGAACTTGCTCTCTTCGTTGAGTTTCATTCCCGCCATTGCCACAACCTCGTCGAAGATCTTGCCCCCTTCCGGGTGGTCTCTAGCGAGGAAGAAGAGATTCGGAATGTCGAAGTTGCTGTAGTGTTCGAGCATCATGACGCACGATTCACCCGCCATCGACCGTTTGTGAAGTTCCACAAGGTTCTCGAATCCACAGATACCGCTCCCCGGAAGCAACAGTTTCTCGATCACCTGTTCCACGAGGTCACGGTTCTTGAGATTTGCCGGACGGTACAGATCTTCATTGGCGATGAACTGCGGCTCCTGCGAGTGTTTCAGAAGCTGATCGGTGATCGTCCGGAAGAGGGAGTCAATATGAACCATTGTATCTCCGTGGGGAGCGGGCGGTTATCATTTGTAACCTCCGTACGATAGCCCCGGCCCACCGCTTTGTCAACAAACCATGGACGGCGCGGCAGTCTCAGTTGAGGACTACTCGTGGACCTCCTCGGTCGCTTGCCCGGCTGCCGATTCTGGTATATCCTGTCGCGCAATATCACTCATACTACCCGTTAAGGAGGAATTGTATGAAAAAAACACTGTTGGTTTTTGGTCTCGTCGCGTTGGCCGCATCGGTGGCATTTGTTGGCTGCGCGAGAGAGGAACCCGCGGAAACCGCCGAAGTATCAGCTGCAGCGGAGCCGGTTGAGTTCTTCATCGCCAACGGCGCTGAGCCGGAAACGATCGACCCGCACCTCGCATCCGGTGTGCCGGAACACTACATCCTGATGGGTCTCATGGAAGGCCTCGTCACCCCGCACCCTGAGACCGCAAACGCAACGCCCGGTGTCGCGGAGAGCTGGGAAATCAGCGACGACGGCACCGTCTACACCTTTACGCTGCGTGATGATGCGGTGTGGAGCGACGGGGTTCCGATCACCGCCCAACAGTTCGTAGATAGTTGGATCCGCATCCTTGACCCGGAAACTGCGGCGCCCTACGCCTGGTTCCCGACCATGTTTATCAAGGGCGGCGCCGAGTTCAATGCCGGAGAAGCTGACGCCGGCGCCGTTGCGGTTCGCGCCCTCGATGACAAGACTTTCCAGTTCGAGACGGTCGGTCCGCTCCCCTACGTACTGGGCGCGCTGAGCCACTACTCCTTCGCGGTTGTTCCGACGCACGCCATTGAAGAGTACGACGATGAGTGGACGCTCCCGGAGAACTTCGTGGGCAACGGCCCCTTCGTTCTCGAAGAGTGGAAGCCCCAGGAACAGCTCACCATGGTTCCGAACGACACGTACTGGAACAAAGACAAGGTCCAGCTCGATCGCGTCGTGTTCTACCCGGTCGATGACAACACCACCATGTACAACATGTTCCTGAACGGCGAAGTGGATTGGGCAACGGACGTACCCCAGGGGCAGATCGACGCCGCCAAGCTGCGTGACGACTTCCAGGTGGCCCCCTGGCTCGGAACCTACTACTACGTGATGAACAACGAGCGTCCGCCGCTTGACGACGCACGTGTGCGTAAGGCGCTCTCCCTCGCGATCGACCGCGAAATGCTCGTGAACACCGTCTCGCGCGCCGGCGAACAGCCCGCTTGGTCGATGGTTCCTCAAATGGATGGCTATCCCGCGATCGACGGACTCGGTGAAGACGTGGCGGAAGCGCAGGCGCTTCTGGCCGAAGCCGGGTTCCCCGGCGGCGCAGGTTTCCCCGAACTCACGCTGCTCTACAACACCAACGAAAGTCACAAGGCGATCGGTGAGTTCATCCAGCAGCAATGGCTGGACAACCTCGGCATCAACATCACGCTCGAAAACCAGGAGTGGGGCACGTACCTTGCCAGCCGCCGCGCCGGTGAGTTCGACGTTGCCCGTGCCGGGTGGATCGGTGACTACCAGGACCCCAACACCTTCCTGGACATGTTCGTGACCGACGGCGCCATGAACGGCGGTCGTTACAGCAACGCCCAGTACGACGCGCTGATCGAGGAAGCCGCGACCATGCCGGCCGGTCCCGCGCGAATGGCCAAAATGGCAGACGCCGAACGGATCTTCATCGAAGAGGACCAGGGCGTCATGCCGATCTACTACTACGTCAACAAGGACATGATCAACCTCGACGCTTGGGCCGGTTGGTACAAGAACGTTATGGGTTGGCACCCGGTTGGGGACGTAGCCGCGAACTAAACGCGCTAGGACCGATCCATTTGGGCCGCTCCAGTCTGGAGCGGCCTTTTTTGTGTATCGACTGCGCGCCCAACGTCGCGCTTGACGGTAGTTGCTTGCCTCACAGCAATTGTCCGCTTGACGGCAATTGCTTGCTTCGCCACCGGGGCGCGTTTATAATCGCCGGGATGACCCAATACGTTATTCGACGGTTCCTTGGCCTGTTTCCTACCCTGTGGGTAATCATCACCCTCAGTTTTTTTATCATTCGGATCGCACCGGGCGGGCCCTTTTCGCGGGAAAAAGAGCTCCCGCAGCAGGTGCTCGAAAACATCGAGGCGAAGTACCACCTGGACGAGCCGCTGATCGTACAGTACGGTCGGTACCTCTTTGACGTGGTTCGAGGCGACCTGGGGCCCTCGTTTCGCTACTTGGACCGGAACGTGAACTTCTATATCTTCAGCAGCCTGCCCGTATCGATGTTCCTCGGCGTAATATCGCTTTCGATCGCGCTCATCTTCGGGGTTGGTTTTGGAGTGTTATCGGCGATACGACAGAACAGCATCGTGGACTACGCGTCGATGTCGGTTGCCGTCATCGGAATATCGGTGCCGCTATTTGTCATCGGGCCGGTGTTGATGTACTTCCTCTCACTCAGGTGGGGACTTCTGCCGACAAGCGGGTGGATCACCGGTCGGAACGGTTGGGTGACGCTGATTATGCCCGCAATTACACTGGCCTTTCCCTACTTCGCCTACATCGCGCGTCTCATGCGAGCCAGCGTGATTGAGGTTCTGCACAGCGACTACATCCGAACCGCGCGCGCCAAGGGTCTTCATGAATTGGTTGTCATCTTCAAACACGTTCTCAAAGGCGCGCTGTTGCCGGTAGTCAGCTACCTGGGACCGGCTTTCGCCGGAATTGTGACCGGATCCGTCGTGGTGGAGCAGATCTTTCGCGTTCCAGGACTCGGTAAGTTCTTTGTTCAGTCGGCCTTCAACCGCGACTACACCCTCATCATGGGCACCGTCATCGTTTACTCGATCATCCTCATCATCATGAACTTCGTCGTCGACATCATCTATTCATTCCTCGATCCGCGGATTTCGTACAAATAGGAGCCACCGTTGAGCACCCAGAGCACAGAGAGAGCAAACTCGACCGACCAGCTCCAACAGGCCGTGGAAAGCGTTAGCCTTGGAAGGGACGCGTGGCGGCGCCTGAAGAAAAACACGATGGCGATGTTCGGCCTTGTCGTTGTCGTCGTGTACACGCTTGTATCGCTTACCGCACCGATTCTACCGATCCACTCGTTTCGCCAGCAGGTCCTGGAACACCGCGATCTTCCACCGTCGTTTACCAAGACGGCGGGGGAGTTGTGGTACGAACGTGAACGCGACTACATGCTCCTCGTGATGGAAAAGGAGGATCGCAGTACCTTTTCGGCTTCGGAGCAGGCCGAACTCGACGACATACAACAGCGTATCCAGTCGGAGACACGGGAGATCAACGGCGAGATCGTGATGGTTCACACACGTCGCTACGTCCTCGGTACCGACCACCTCGGGCGGGACATGCTTGCGCGAATTATTTACGGTGGACAGATCTCGATTATGGTCGGAATGCTGGGGACCCTTACATCCGTTTTGATCGGCGTAGTTCTCGGCTCGATCGCCGGATACGTCGGCGGGAAGACGGACTACTTGATCATGCGCGTCGTAGACGTGATGTACGGCCTTCCGTACATGCTGCTCGTCATAATTCTTATGGCGATCTTCGGCCGTAGTATCGTAAACGTGTTCGTAGCGCTCTCTCTGGTAAGTTGGCTGGTTGTCGCGCGAGTTGTGCGCGGTCAGATCATAAGCCTCAAGAACTCGGAGTTTGTCGAGGCGGCGCGGAGTATGGGCGCATCAACCGCACGGATCATCTTTCGTCACCTGATACCCAATACGCTCGGCATCATCATCGTCTTTGCAACGTTGCGAATTCCCGCCTTTATCATGCAGGAGTCGTTCCTTTCGTTCCTTGGATTGGGTATCTCGGCGCCGTTTGCATCGTGGGGTTCTCTGGTGAGCGACGCGGTCGAGCGAATGGCTAATACACCGTGGCAGTTGTTCTTTCCCGCGGCAGCGATGACTGTGTTCCTTTTTGCAATGAACTTCCTTGGCGACGGCCTGCGGGATGCATTCGACCCGCACAGCACGAACCGCCGGTAGCGAACGCCGGGAATCGCCGGCGGCTCACGCCGCGACCCGCCGACACGGTACCCGATCGTCTATTTCGAGAAGTGTGCTTTGCTGGAAGAGACCCAGTGGCCGGGCGAAATCTCCGTCATGTGTGAGCTCTCTTCGTAATACGCTTCCGGGTCCGGATCGAGGCGGCGACGCTTCTTCTCTGCCACGGGGTCGGGGATCGGAACGGCCGAAAGGAGCGCCCTGGTGTACGGGTGAACTGGGTTGTCGTATAACTCGTTGGTCTCCGCGAACTCGACTATCTTGCCTTTGTACATGACCGCGACACGCCTGCAGATATATCGGATCATCGACAGATCGTGTGCGATAAAGAGGTACGTCAGTTTTAATTCTTCCTGCAAGTCCTGAAGCAAGTTCACCACCTGCGCTTGTATAGAAACGTCAAGGGCGGAAATCGGCTCGTCGGCCACGATAAACGCCGGATTCAGGGCCAACGCGCGGGCGATTCCGATTCGTTGGCGTTGCCCGCCGCTGAATGCGTGCGGAAATCGGTTGATGTAGTACGGATCGAGACCCACCCGTTCGAGGAGGCTTTCGACGTACTCCGCACGTTCGCGAGGATTCGGCATCGTGTTGTGAATGAGAAGCGGCTCACTCACGATGCGCCCAACGGTCATTCGGGCGTTCAATGATGCGTACGGATCCTGAAAGATCATCTGCATTCGACTGCGCTTGCGGCGGAGATGGTCCTTGTCGATGGTGACGAGATCCTCCCCCTCGAAGATGACCTCTCCGCTCGTCGGTTGGTGTAACTGAAGAATCGACCGACCCGTTGTGGATTTCCCGGATCCCGATTCGCCGACGAGTCCAAGCGTCTCGCCCGCGTGGATCGTGAAACTCACATCGTCTACCGCCTTCACCGCACCGATCTGGCGCTGGAAGATCATCCCCGTCATCACCGGGAAGTGCTTAACGAGGTTCCTGACTTCCAGAATCGGCATGCCCTTTTCGACCGGTTGCCCGGGGCTCTGTCGGGAGAGGGTCGTCATTGCGTCTCCTTACGCATCGGTCGACGCGCTACGCGCCTTTCGAAGGTCGTACCACGCCCGGGTGGTGTGATCCCGGTTTTGGTCGTCAACCGGATGCAGGGGCGGGACCTCTTGAAAGCAACGTTCCGTCGCGTACGGATTGCGCGGCGCAAATGGGTCCGCCTTTGGCTCGATACGCATGTCGGGAGGGCTTCCGTCGATCTGCTCGATACGCTGTTCGCCGGCTCGTTGGTCGACCCGCGGCAGGCTGCTCAACAGTCCCAGAGTGTACGCGTTGGCCGGGTCGCCGAAGACCTTTTCGATCGGTCCGCGTTCGACGATCAAACCGCTGTACATCACGTTGATCGTGTCGGTGAGCCCCGCAACGACGCCGAGGTCGTGTGTGACCCAGATCATCGCCATGCCGAGTTCGTTTTTTAGGTCCTTCACCAGATCGACGATCTGTGCCTGGATCGTTACGTCGAGCGCGGTCGTCGGTTCGTCCGCAATCAACAGTTTGGGATCACAAGAGAGCGCCATCGCGATCATGACGCGTTGGCGCATCCCGCCCGAGAACTGGTGAGGGTAGTCGTCAACGCGATGTGCCGCGTCGGCGATTCCGACCATGTCAAGCAACTCGATCGTCCGCCGGCGCGCGTCACGTGCCGAAACACTCTTGTGAACGCGAATTGCCTCGATGATCTGAGTACCTACTCGAAGATACGGATTCAGACTGGTCATGGGATCCTGAAAAACCATGGCGATCTGGCCGCCACGAATTGAGCGGATCTCCCTGGGGGACATCGTAAGTAGATCGCGGCCCTCGAAAAGCACCTGGCCTCGTTCGATCTTGCCGGGCGGTTGCGGGATGAGGCCCATCATCGCCAGAAGATGTACGCTCTTCCCGGAACCGGACTCACCAACGACACCAAGCGTCTCACCTTCGTTCAACGTATAGTCAACGCCGTTCACTGCGTATACAACGCCTTCTTGCGTGTAGAAACGTACGACGAGGTCCTTAACCTCTAGCAACACCCCCAAACAAGTTCCTCCCACCCCGTTATCCGTGTACTTGTGGAACAAGACGCTGGAAACGCCCAACGGAATTACTGGGCGCGCATTTTATATGAGAAACGGTGAAATGGAAAGAGGACGTCGCCGTTTGGACGCTATCCCTCTGATCGTTCGAGGTTGGTTCCGATCGCCTTCGCGACCGTGTCGGGAAGTTCCCAGGGTTCCTCCGCCGAGTGGATTCTGCGCGTCTCGATGCGTACCGTTTCACCATCTCCCGTTATCAGTTCATAGTGAACGTGTTGCCGTTGAAAGAAGCGGGTCCGGCGAGTTGACTCGGAACTGTCATTCCGGGAGAGCCGCGGAACGGTACCCGACCAATAACGGACCGCGCGAACAACGACGATCGAGGTAAACTCCCACGTTCGCCTTCGCCACAATCCGACAATGCCGTGGCGGGCGGTGACCGTGTGTGTCGCCGGGTTGATCTCCCAGCGTTCGTCGTACAGGGTCGCGAATACCGAGACGCCAAGCAAGACTATCCCGAAGAATCCCAGTGATCCGGCCGATACCCAAATGGCAACCAAGAGAACAGCTATTGCAACAAAGAAAAGGCGAAAGAGGATACCCAGGTCCAGGACAACCCGCCCGTCCCGGTGTCGCTGTATGCGAAGGCGAATATCCACTTAGGGGACTTCCAGGAGCGACACGAGGTACCCGTCATCAAGGTTGCGCGCCGTGTTTCTGTTGTACGGATCAAGGATACGCTCGCCGTCGACCATATAGTAATAGTGGAACGACCCCGGCCGGACCGGAACAGTGGCGGTGTAAAGCCCCGGGTATTCGCGGGATTCTACCATTTGGTGCGCAAAGGGGTCCCAGGCGTTTCGATTCGACACAAGGTTGACGCGCGGTCTTGAGAATTGCTCCACGCTC
The DNA here is from genome assembly GCA_028282545.1 of Spirochaetales bacterium. Taxonomy (GTDB): domain Bacteria; phylum Spirochaetota; class Spirochaetia; order DSM-27196; family Alkalispirochaetaceae; genus JANQHT01. Next base: position 19,068 of record JANQHT010000105.1, on the reverse strand, counting down.
ACGTAGCGTCCATCGACCGTGTCGAATGCAGCGGCCACGCGCACGTCAAAATAGAGGCCAAACGTTGCAGTTCCATCGCCGTTTATACGGGGGAGTTCCCATCGGTGCGGAGCGGGAGTCTGAAGTCGAACAACACCGCGACGAACTCCGTATCGATCAGTGCGCGTTTCAGCGGCCTTCGGATCGACTATCCACGCGCCGTCCACCACGTAGCGGTACTCCACCTCGGTCAGTTCCGTCGGCGGCAGCCACGTCAAATAAAATAGATCCTGCAGATTCTCTCGTTCTCGAGCCGCAAAGGTATGGAGACGCCGGTACCCTTCGTGAGCGAAGGCTACCGCTACGTGCCGGGCAAACTCGGACGGTTCATAGGTGAAGACCAGGAGCTCATCCACGACACGCGGGGCACCCGCTTCCGTGATTCCTGAGATAGCAAGGAACGTGTCCGTCGTACTGAAGGCGCGTTCGTTGTCCTGTGCCCAGGCCTGGGAAGAGAGTGTCGCAATGAGCAGAATGGTCCCAAGTGCGCGTGGATTCCTCATGTGCTATTTTTATCGGATGAACTTTTCGCGTGCTTGATTTGCGTACCATCGACGCCGAAAAACGAAACAAGGAAAAGAATGCCGTCCGTCGAGCATATTGAAGAGTTTAACGCGTCTCTCGTCGAAGTAGGGAACGAACCCGCGATAACCGCGCAGTGGGGTGAGGCGATCGAAGAGGTTCGCCGTCCCGAGTCGGTAGTCGACAACGAGTTAAGCGACCTCCTATCTGAAGCGGCCGACACCGATTTCGCCGGCGAAGACATCGCTTCGCTCATCGACAACTTCGAAGAAGAGATCGTAGAAGAACCAACTCCGGAAGAATCCGATCCGCTCAGCGAGATCTCGCTCATGGACGAGGACTTTGTACCGCCACCGGACGCCAGTTTCGACGACATCGCACCTGATGATCTTGGTGACCTGGGAGACCTTGGTGACGAAGCCGGCGATGAACCCGTGGGGATTGAAGAGGCGACCGCAGACGAGACTGACTTTGGCGATCTTGGTGACTTGGGAGATCTGGGTGGCGATGAGGAACTCGGTGATCTGGGTGACCTCGGAGATCTGGGCGGCGATAAAGAGCCGGCAGCGGACGATGTTGAACTGGGCGATCTAGGCGACCTCAGTGGCGACGAAGAGCTCGGTGATTTCGGTGACTTGGGAGACCTTGGTGACGAAGCCGGCGACGAACCCGCGGGGATCGGAGAGGAGACCGCGGACGAGACTGACTTTGGCGATCTTGGCGACTTGGGAGACTTGGGTGGCGATGAGGAATTCGGTGATCTGGGTGACCTCGGAGATCTGGGCGGTGATGAAGAGCTGGGCGATGCAGACGACCTCGGTGATCTAAGCGATCTCGGCGGCGACGCCGAGTTGGGTGACCTGAATGATCTCGATGACCTACGCGACGAAGCCGGCGATGAACCCGCGGGGATCGAAGGGTTGGCAGCGGACGACGCTGATTTGGGGAATCTTGACGACCTGGGGGATCTCAGCGGCGATGAAGAGCCGGCAGCGGACGACGCTGATTTGGACGATCTTGGCGATCTGGGAGACCTTGGTGACGAAGCCGGCGATGAACCCGCGGGGATTGAAGAGCCGGCAGCGGACGAGACTGACTTTGGCGATCTTGACGACCTGGGAGATCTGGGTGGCGATGAGGAACTCGGTGATCTGGGTGACCTCGGAGATATGGGCGGTGATGAAGATCTCGGCGATCTAGGCGACATTGGCGGCGACGCCGAGTTGGGTGACCTGAATGATCTCGATGACCTACGCGACGAAACCGGCGATGAACCCGCGGGGATCGAAGGGTTGGCAGCGAACGACGCTGATCTGGGCGATCTTGGTGACCTGGGAGATCTGGACGCCGGAGAAGTCGCTGCGATTGAAGAATCGGGCGCGGGCGAAGGCGAACTTGGTGACCTCGGAGATCTGGGCGGTGGTGAGGACCTGGGAGACCTTGGCGAAGGCGATGAGGACCTTGGCGAAGGCGATGAGGACCTTGGCGAAGGCGATGAGGACCTTGGCGATTTGGGCGATCTCGGTGGCCTGGGCGGTATCGGCGAAGCCGATCTTGGTGACCTGGGAGCCCTTGGTGGCGACGAAGCGATAGGCGACCTCGATGACGAAGCCTTCGGTGAGCCCGGAGAGATTGACGACGCGTCGGCCGAAGCGGCGGAAGGCGGAGGTTTCGAGGATCTCGGCGACCTTGACGACATCGATGTCAGCGACAGTTTTGGCGCGGACTTCGCGGATCAGGTCGCGGCTGAGTTCGGCGACTCCGACGGTCTGGACATAGATGCCGACTCGCTCTCGGCAGATCCCTTCGAGGGGGGCGACGACGCGTACGATCTGCCCGCCGTGGACGAATCGCTGAACGAGATCGGCGACGAGAATTTCAGCCTTGATGATTTTGGCGAGGGCTTTGATCTATCCGAGGAGTCTCTGGAAGACTTCGCCGGACTGGAAGAGGAGGGCGGAGGCGCCGTTGCTTCGGAAGAACTCGAAGACGTTGCGGGGGAGGCCCCGGATCGCGACTTCTCTGATACCGAGTTCGATCACATTCGCAAGACGCTCGATTCCCTGCCACTCAATGTAAAAACACCGGTGGCGGAGATCGTCGGCAACGGCCAAGGATCTACCGAAGACCAGAACAAACTGATCGATCTCCTCGTTCAGGGTAGCGAACCCGCCAGGATCGCGGAAGTTGCGAGCCGTATCCTCGACAAACGGATAGCCGTCCCCAAGGGGTATCAAAAGCGGACCGGACTTGATTTCGAGGAACAGACGCGCACCTTTGCGTATCGGTTTACGAACTACGTATTGCCGGTACTCCGCGTGGCCATGATCGTAACGGTCGTCTCCGCCTTGGTCGGCTTCCTGCTCTTCCGCTTTGTGTACCAGCCGATCCACGCTCAGGTCCTCTATCGCCGCGGGTACGAGGATCTCGTTGCCGAACGGTACGTTCCCGCCAACGAAACGTTTCTACGTGCCTGGGAGCTTCGTCCTCGTGATGATTGGTTCTCACGATACGCGGAAGGTTTCGTTGAGAAGCGACAATACGATCTTGCCGTCGAGAAGTACGACCAACTCGTGTTCGGCATGGACCCGGTCCGACGCGACTTCCTGCAGACCAAGGTTCGTCAACGGGGACTGATCGAAATGATGAGCGACAACGGGGTCGAACGCCGCGTGTACGACGCGTTGAACGTCGACACACCGGCCATCATGGACTATGCGGCGTTGCAATCTGAGGTTCTGGCGAACTACGAACGTGCCGACGACTTGTATTCGATCATTCTGTTCGGCGACGAGTCCAACTATGATGCGCTTCTCGCACGGGGAGACAACTTCACGCGCTGGGCCCAGGAGGATGCAAACCGCCATGAAGACGCCCGCTTGACCTTCGCAACCATGCTGAACCGGTACGGCGATACCGACGAAATCCTCATGCGCTTTCTGCGCTATTTCGTTCGTACCGGGAACGAGGAACGGGTGCGCGAAGTTGTGAACATCTTCGAGGTAATGTCGCCCGGTTCCGAGGTTGACGCGGAGATCTACGCGGAAGCCGCCGGCTATCTGCTCGACAACGGCGGTTACGGCCGCGTTCGAGACATGCTGGTTCGTGCCAGCGAAGCGGGGCCGGCGGTACCCGAGGTCTACTACGAGATGGCGCGGTACAACCGGATGAACGAAGCGCCGGTCGACGAGGAGGCTGCCCTCGACTATGCCAAGGAGCGCTTCGAAGTCGCCGAACCGCTCGATCGCCGCCGTCTCGAGATGTACATCGATACCCTGGTCCGACGCGGCGAGTTCGAACTGCAGGAGGGGGAGATACTCACCGCCCGCTCCGAGTTCGATCTCGCTCGCCGTCGGTACGAGGAGGGACGCCGCGTCCGGTATATCCCGCAAAACGCGGACCTCGCACGCCTCTACGCCGGACTCGGCGACATAGAGTACTACTACGGCGGTGACCTGGACCGCGCTCTGGAGCTGTACGACCGCGCGGCCGACGAGGGCTACGTCACCGATTCGGGCGAGTACAAGCGCGGGTACGTCCACTACCGACGCGATCGGTTCGGCGAGGCGGTGGACCACTTCTTCGAGATCGGCGCTACCAATCCCTTCGCGACAAACCGCAACATCCTCTATGCCCGGGCGAATACGCTCTACAAACGGTCGAACTTCTTTGCGGCGGAGGCATTCTACAGGCGGCTCCTGGACGGTCTGATTACCGAACGAGACCGGACGGCGAACCTGATGGTCGATGAGGATCCCCAGCACCGCGCGCTCGTCGAGTACCTTATCCGTGTGCAGAACAACCTCGGGGTGACGCTTTTTCGCATATCCGAGCAGGACGTTACGCGAACAGGGCAATTCTCAGAGGCGTTGTACTATCTCCAGGAATCGGCTGAACTCGGTGAGAACTACCTGAGGGACCCCGACTCGGGAGTACGCGCCCTGGCCCGCAACCTGGCGTACCTCAACATCCGGGAGATCCTCTATCCGTCGGAGGAGTTTGAGCCGCAGATCCACAGCGGAATACCCCGCGATCCAAACCAGGTGCTTTTCTAGACCGGCACCATCCAACCGTGCCGATCTTCCACCGATCCGTACTGTATCCCCTTGAGTTCGAGCAGTAGGTCTCGCGTGAGTTCACCCATCTCGCCGTTGTTCAACTCGCGCTCATTGCCCTTGTGGGTAATCGACTCGAGATAGGAGAGGCCCGCCGCAGTGCCCGACACGAACGCTTCGGTCGCCTCCGACATCACTTCATCGATCGAGATCCGCCGTTCCTCGGTTTTGACACCTCGGTCCCGGGCGAGCTGCAGAAGCGTTTCGCGGGTAATGCCGGGCAGGATCGTGTCTTCCAACGCCGGCGTGACCAGCGTCCCGTTTTTCAGCAGAAAGAAGATGTTGCTCGATGACCCCTCTTCGACGAACGTCCCGGTTTTGGCATCGAGGAATATCGCTTCCATGTAGCCCTGTCTCTGTACCGCGTGTTTGACGAGCGTGGGAATAACGTAGTTGGCGTCACACTTGATCCAACCCGTACCGCCCCGCGTGGCGCGTACCTTGTCGGTGGTGATCGCCTTGTTCGAACTGTCCGGGTCGAAATAGCTTCCCACCGGGGTCGTCGGGATGACAACCCACGGATTGGCCGACAAGTTGAGACCGATACCCGGTTCCGAGTAGCTGAACGGTCGGAGATAGACCGATTGCGCGGTCAGAAAATTGTCCGTTTCCCAGGCAGCGTCGTAGGCCGGCGCAAAGCCGATCTCCTGGTTGCGGCGCACCGTTCCAATAGCCGCCTCAAGGAACATCGCGACCGGGAAGGCCGGCATTTCGAGTCCCGCCATGGAGCGGTGCATGCGCTCGCCGTTCCTGTCCGGGCGAAACAGCTTGAGCGAACCGTCCCGCTGGGGAAACGCTTTGAGCCCTTCAAAACACCCCATTCCGTATTGGGTCGTGTAATTCACGTGGGGAAGCCCTTCGAAGTTGTTGCGTCGTTCCATGAGATCGGCGCGGGCCTCGCTCGAAAGTTCCGCTTCTTCGGCCGGTGAGAAATGATCCTGTTCGCGGTACTCTTCCAACCACACACCGCCTTCGGTGTACTTGGCGAGGTATATCCACGGATAGAGACTCAGAGAGAATGATGCTGCCATACGCTATTTTACGGCGGCCCAAAAGTAGCGGTCAACACGGACTTCCGTTATAGTAGCGGCAAAGGAGACGATGATGGTTGGAAACGTGGCGATTATCGCGGTATTGGTCGCGGTCGTATTGGTCGTGGTGGGAGACGATAATGGTTGAAAACGTGGTGATTCTCGCGGGAGGATCCGGTACTCGACTGTGGCCCGCCTCGGTGCAGGCCTGCCCCAAGCAGTTTCTCGACCCCGGCACGGGGCAATCGCTTCTCCTCATGACCGTAGAACGCGCCGCCGAGATCTCCTCCGGAGGCGGGAGCATCGTCATCGTTACGCACAACACGCAGGTCCCGGGGATTCTCACCGAGTGTTTGAAACTGGGTCGACTCCGGGAGCGCATCGTCATTCTCCCGGAACCGCAGATGCGCAACACCGCGCCGGCCCTGGGATTTGCCGTAGCGTACTTGAAAGACGTGGGCGCCTTTGAAGAGACGACGGTGGTGCTGGCGGCGGATCACCTGATCACCCCGATAGAAGCGTTCCGCGGGGCCGTTGGAAAGGCCACTGAACTGGCTCGCCAGGATCACCTGGTAACCTTCGGGATCGTGCCGACTCGTCCGGAAACGGGATACGGCTACATCGAGGCCGGGGACGCCCTGCCGCCGGGACGTCGGGTGAACGCCTTCAAGGAGAAGCCCGATTCCGAAACGGCCCGTTCCTACGTCGCCGCCGGCAACTACCTGTGGAACAGCGGGATGTTTGTCTTCAAGAACGACGTGCTGACCGCGGAACTCGAACAGTATCAGCCGGAGATTGTCGAATCCTTCAGCCGCATCGAAACACTTCCCTTCGAGGAGCGCCGGACAAAGCTCCCATTGGTCAACCACGAAGGTATCACGGTGGCGTGGAAGTCGGGTTTCCTGGACCAGCTCTACGCGAAGCTGCCGAAAATCTCGATCGACTATGCCGTCATGGAACGCAGTACGCGCGCCGCCGTCGTGGAGGCCGATTTTACGTGGAACGACATCGGAAGCTGGGATGAAATGGCGCAGCTCCTCCGTGACGGCGTTGTGAAACCCCAGGACGGAAACGCCCTGACGCCGGCGGATGGGAAGGCGGCGCCGGTCATCCAGATCGAAAGTTCCACAAACTACGTGTACAGCGAACTCCCTGTGGCGATTTGCGGCGTGAATGACGTTTCGGTCATCGTGAAGAACGGTCGTGTGCTTGTTCTCGGTAGGGAGCGCGGTCAGCTCGTCAAGGAAGCGGTTGAAACGATGAAGGAGCAGGGGCGCGACGAATTGGTCTAGGGGCGCCGGGCGGCTTGCGTCGTACACCCCGCGCGCCGGCGTCCAGCGGCCCGCCCCTCCCACTCCGCGCCGGGGCGTGAACCTATTCGCCCCGCAGAATCCTCGCAATCTCCCGGGCCAACAGGCGGAGGAGCGCCGCCCCCGCCATTTCGCTCCCGCTCGCGTTTTCCGCCAGGGCCACTTCCTCTTCCAGAAGCGCTTCCGTTTGTGCCAGCGACTCGCCCAGTTTCACCAGCGGCTCCCGCATGTGGTAGTGCTCGCGCGACACGTGGACGAGCGTTGACCTGACCCGACTGAAGTCCTCGATCTCCGACGCCAGGTGTTTCTGCAGCGCCGTCGTGTCGGTTCGCTTGATAACGTCCCCGCGCTCCCGGCGCATGGAGAGGCGCTGCTCCTCTTGGAACTGACTGTAGTTGCGACGAATGCTGTCAAAGATGTTGCCGAAGCTTGCCTGGAAGTTCTTGGTGATCGCCTCCAGGCGATCCGGGTCCGATTTCGCTTTGAGGCTGCTGAATGCGTTCACCTCGTCCCGGTACTTGTTGAGCTGCAGAAGGATGTTCTTGATTGCGTTGTTCATCCTCGCCGACGGATCGTTGGCAACGATCTCCTTCACGTCCGCGATGATCGATTTGATGTGGGCGTCGCTCATCGTCGCCGGCTCTGCATCTTCACTTTCGTCGCGGTCCGGCACCAGGCGAACCTCCTGGGCGAGGATTCCCCGCTCCAGGGCCGTCGCATAGATCAGCGCCTGCGTCTCTTCCACCAGATTCGGGATCTTCTTGACGAACTCGCTCGAAAACGCCGCCTCTTCCAGGACTGAACCGATGCGCCGGACCACGTTGTTCTTGTATTCGACGATGCCGCCTTCGAACGCCGCTTCAAGGGCGGTGGCAACACGCGAGAAGAGTCCCGATGTATTCGCTTCGTCCGGCCACAGGAGCGCGAGGATCTCGTCCGTTTTGCGGATTCGCTCGCGGATATCGAACCAGTCGCCGGAGATCTGCGTTTCGAGTCCGGTCACGCGCTAAGTGTACTCCGAAATGTCCAATACGACGACTGCAGGGACCTCTTTGTAACCATTTCTGGCGCTGTCTGTTTACAGGAACGGGTGATGTAGGGCTGCAAGTTTGTCGGCCAAGGGTCAACAATTCCTTGACAGCAAATTTCGCGGTTGCTATACTACGTCAAACCTAAGATCTAGGGGTGTAACAGGCCGTAGGCTCGGTAGCCCCGACAATTTCGAGGAGGAATTGGTAATGAGAAAGTTTTCTCTCGCACTGCTCGCATTGCTCATGGTAGCAGCCATGGCCTCTGCGGAACCCATTGGGACCGAGTGGACGATTGAAGCTGAAGCATCCGCTACCTTTGGGGTTAACCTGGACGGGCTCACCACTTCAGCTGTCCCAGGAGGCCCCGCTGACGGCCCCACCACCGGTTTTTCGCTCGCAAATGACATCGACATTGAGATCGAGTTCATTGAAGAGCAGGACAAAGAGTTTGGCGAAGGTCAGATGTATGGCTACATCAAGATCGAAGAGCTCAAGCTTATTATGGAAGCGGACGGCTCCGAAGAAACTGGCCCGGCATTCGGCGGTGACAACGGCGAAATTACTGCCAAGGTCTTCCTTGGCCCCGCGTACATCGTGATTGCCACCGCTGAGAACGACATCAACGAAGCGGAAACGAAGATCGGTGTTGATGAAACGATCCTCGGCCTCGGTGATGCCCTTTCCGAAGGTAACGAAGGCGCCAGCGTAGCGCTCGGTTTCGACGTGGCCACCACCAACATCGAACTCGTGATCGCCAGCCTTGGTAACGACGTTGACGGTGACGGTTCGACCGCCAACGACTGGTCGGACAACGTCTGGAACAACTACAAGGGCGCCATCCTGACCGAAACCGAGATCGATGCGCTTACCATCACGCTCGACCTCGCTGCTGCGCTTCGCGGTGTAGGCTCAACCACCGATGTGAACGACCCCGAGGAACAGGGTGACTTTGGCGACGACGGCTTTATCGGCCTCGGAGTCAAGTACGAAATGCCGCTCGACGACATGATGACGCTTGTCCCGTTTGTTGGCCTTGATCTGTTCAACGACAAGGGTGCCGGCGACACTGACAGCTCCACTTCCGGTCGGGAAGGTGGTTTCGACTACGAAGTTGTGGTCGGTGCCAACGTCGAATGGGGCGCGGATGACCTCGAGGTCTTCGACGCCGACGGTAACGACGATACGCAGGCCGGTGTTGGTCTCGAAGTCGGACTTGGTAACGACGTCCAGGCTGGTGACGACACCTCCAAGAGCTACATGTGGGTTCGCGCAGGTCTCGCTGAAGACGGCGGCGACGACGGTCTCTTCCCGGTCATCGGTGCAGCGGTGCTCTTCGAGTACTACACGGAAACGCAGACGACCGCTGGAACCGACGTCGACAAAAGCAAGGTTGCTTTCGGTGCTGAGATTGACGCCGACCTCGGCGAAATCAGCCCCTTCTTTGGTGTGATGTACGGTGACACCGACATGGACACAGATAACAAAGACGGAGTTGACAGTGAAGGGCTCACGATGAAGGTCGGTACCGACATCGAAATCATCCCGGCCACCACCTTCACCCTCGAGTACTCGAGTGGTAACCTGCTCAACAGCCAGGATGACCCGGTTTACGATGCCACCGGTACGTATGTATACGAAGCTGCGCGTGGTGAGACCACCAACAGCGCCGGTACGTTCACCATCAAGACGAAGGTCGAATACTAAATCGACAACGTCTGTGAACACAAAAAGGGCGGCCGTAAGGTCGCCCTTTTCTTTTGCTGTTTTGGAATCGTTGTCGCCTCTCGGCGAACGCTACTCCCGTTCGAACAGGACCAGGGAGATCTGGTCCCCGCTTGCAATACCCTCCGGAGAACCGCGCCCCGCCATGTAGTCGACACTCATCCCGGCGGCCGTTTGCTCGCCCCGGGGATACGCGTTGACGAAGAGCGGTGTGTCGCTTCTCCCAGGGCCATCGTCCCGCCGGACGAAGAGGTACCACAGGCGATCGGTCGCGGGATCGATGCTGAAATCCACGATCGTGTACGACTCATCCCGGTACGCGTCGATCACCGTTGGAATCGCCTCGGGGTTTAACTCCGACTCGTGAATCCTCCAGGCGTCGGTCGCAATCGTGGCTGGACCGTAGAGGACGAAAAACACTTCGTCAACTACGGAGAAGCCGAGCGGTGACCACCCTTCGAGGAGACGAGCTGTCAGTTGGTCGTTGATGGAATCCGCCGTGTAGTCCTCCAGCAACCATTGGCGGGGGATTTCGCCGTCCACCGCACGGTACAGTGCCGTCGCGTCACCGCCCGCTCCGATCTCCAACCCCACCGGGACATATCCGTTCCTGATCGTCTCGTTTATCTCGTCCCGCAGAACTTCGAGAGCCGGGTGGAACACGATAGCCCAAGGCGGGCGATCGGTCTCCTCCAGGGTTGTCCCAGGTCGTACCGGCGGCGCGTCCGTCCCGGTCGCTTCGTTTGCGCCGTCAGGATTCTCGGGTCCCGGCGTTTCAATTCGCGTGCGTTCCGCGTCCGGGTCGGCTTGCCTCTCCCGGTTGCCTCCGGCAGGCAGGGTCGTTGCCAACGCGACTCCCATTGTCGCTACAGCCGCCAGGCGTACCCAGCGGCTCGGTCGGTATGAGAGGTCAAACGATTCGCTTGCTTTTTTCATGGCGGTGAGGCTATCACGTGCGACGGCAGGTCAACAACGGTGGGCCGTCGCCGGTGGTACCTCTCTCCGTTGATTTGTTGTCCTCCACCAATCACCGCGACTACTCTCGCCCAACACACGTCGAGATCAAACACAGGAGGATATCGATGAATGATCTGAACTCGATTCTGTTGGAGGGTAACCTGGCGCGAGACCCGGTACTCACCACGACGCCAAACGGTGCTTCCGTGTGCAACTTCACGATCGGTACTCACGCCGAGTATAAGAAGAACAACGAACAGCAGCGCGAAACATCGTTCTTCAACGTCGAGGCGTGGTCCAAGCTTGGAGAGAACTGTGCCGAGTACCTTCGAAAGGGGCGGGGCGTGCGCGTGGTTGGGCGGGTGAAGCAGGATCGCTGGCAGGATGCCAACGGCCAGCCTCGATCGCGCGTCAAGGTGGTTGCTGAACACGTTGAGTTCCGCCCTATGCGGAAACGAAAGGACGGCGACCCGGAAGACGTCGAATCGGTCGATGCCGGTGACGTGGACAGCGGTGTTACCGAGGAGACGATCACCGCCGCTGCGGAGGGCTCATCGGCCGAGGAGGAGGAACTGGCGATCATGTGAGGCGCGTCCGTCACGAAGAACGTGTGCCGGCGGCCGGCGGGCCGCCGGTTTCGCGTTGACCTTCCGTCTCCTGAGACGTACCTTCATCCCCATGGAAATCACCGTAACCGAAGAGAACTTCGAGTCGGATGTTCTCAATGCAAAGCTTCCCGTCCTGGTGGACTTCTGGGCCGAATGGTGTATGCCGTGCAAGATGATTGCGCCGGTGCTCGAAAACTTGGCCGAGAAGTACGAGGGAAAGGTCACGATAGGACGGCTCAATGTGGACGACTACGGTGATCTGGCCATGAAGTACAACATCACCGGAATACCGGCGCTCCTTCTCTTCAAAGACGGACTCGTCGTCAATCAGCACGTCGGGGCCGCGCCGGCTCCAACCATCGAAGCGTTATTCAAGGAATACGCTTAGCAGGACCGTCCGTCGGCCCGCCACCAAAATCGGCCAACTCAATACCGATCGTTGCAGTTTGCCTCGCCAAATGAGCTCTTGCCGGTTGGTACGATGTGCCAGTCGGCTCGAGTGTTGGTGTCGCTCCACGGATCGGAGCGGCAAATCGTCCGCGTTGCCGTGCTGTCCAGCGGATTCACTGCATCCTGCGGTATAACCACATCGCCTGAGGCGCTCCAGGCACCGATGAGAACCATCTCCTCCGCCTGCTGGAGCTGCGCGGCACGGCCGTAACCGCGCAGATCATCCGAGGGGTCGTACGTTTTGGTGCTGAAGAGAACTCCGTCAAGGACGGGCCCGCCCGGGTACGCGCACAGGGTCAAGGCGCCCGTCGTATTCGGTATGCCGTCTCCCCCGTCCACCCAGACGTCCCACGCCTCGGGGTGCGCGTTCAGTCCGCCGCTGGCCGTCCGATCATCTAACTCATCCACCTCCTCTGCCACGTTCTGTGGCTTGAAGTGGACCAGCACAAAGTCACCCGCCGCCACGTCGATCGGCGGAAGCATCTTAATGTCATCGTACACCGATGGCGAGCCGTCGTAGAGAGTCATCCCACCCAGGTTCCCGTCTTCGAGAACCAGCAGTTCCACTATGTCCGGGTGCTTCGAACTTCCCTCACAGGAGAACTCGTTCACGATGACCTGCGGGAGGCGTTCGTTGACGCCGAAAAACTGCACGAGGAAACTCGTCGTATTCCCGCGCTCGTCCTCCGCCACCGCGTCGATCCAGTACTGCGTTCCCGCCTCCAGGGGGCGGTCAAATTCCAGCGTGACATCGTTTCCGTTCGTTTCACATGACACCACCGTCCGCACCGGTTCTACGGCGATCGTGTCCGGCAGCAACGTGGCCGGTTCGTCAAATTGCACCACCACCGTGTACTCGCCCGTCGCCTGGGCGCCGATAAAGATAGGCGGTTTGAGGTCGCCGACAAACTGATCGGTCATCTCCGCAATCGGGGTGCACCCGATCACCGTGGAAATCATAACTCCTGCCCAGGCCATCCGCATCGTGGTCCTCCTCCTTCCGTTAGGACGCCCACGGAACTCGTGCTTGCGGAGGCGGTAATCCGAAAGCTATACTTTGCCGTACAAACCGGAGGAACCCAGGCATGGCAGAAAACCCGCTCTTCGAGAAATACGGATCCACAGTACGCGACGGAATGGTCATCTTCGAAGAGAACCAGGTCGGCGACAAGATGTACATCATCCAGTCCGGGGCGGTGGCAATCACCAAGTTCATGGATGGTCACGTTCACCGCCTCGCGGAGCTGCAGAAAGGCGAGTTTTTCGGAGAGATGGCAATTGTTTCCCAACAGAAACGAACCGCCACCGCCACTGCCGTGGGAGAGACGGAACTGCTCGAATTTGATCGCCAGGGCTTCGAGGCGATGATCGAGAAGAACGTGAAGATCGCCATGAGCGTGATCGATAAGCTGTGCCGGCGTCTCGACAACGCCAACAGCCAGCTCCGCGGTCTCGTTCGCTGGAACCAGCGATCGCAGATAGCCCTGAAACTGTACCATCGCTTTGTGGAAGGCGATTCCGAACCGCGTGTATTGACGCTTTCGAACGTGGTGGAGAGTATCGACAAGGAACTCGACGCGCCTCTGGACCGCGTCAACGAAGTGATTACCGACTTCGTCGGACAGGGAATCTGTGCCGTTGAGGGAAACGCGATACGTTTGAAAGACGTCAACAAGCTCGTGACGATGTCCGAAGCTGGCAAATAGACGCAATTTTTATCTGACCAGGAGCAACACACCATGTGCGGTATAGTTGGCTATTGTGGCCCCAGGGCGGCGGCGCCCATTCTTGTAGAGGGATTAAAACGTCTGGAGTATCGTGGTTACGACAGCGCCGGGATCAGCGTATTCCATGACGACGCGCTCAACGTCGTTAAACGGGCCGGGAAGATCAATGACCTTCGCGCCGCGGTCCCGGATCAGTTCCCTGGATCAGTTGGGATAGGGCACACGCGGTGGGCAACCCACGGTGAGGTAAACGACGCCAACGCGCACCCCCATCTGGACGACACGGGACGAATCGCAATCGTCCACAACGGTATCATTGAAAACTTCCAGACGCTCAAGGATCGCCTCGAGAGCGAGGGGCATCAATTCGCGTCCGATACAGACTCGGAGGTCGTGGCTCACCTCGTATCGAGTCTCTACGACGGTGACCTGGAGCAGGCGGTCAAGCGGGCAATTACGCTCGTGAAGGGTACCTACGGCATCGTCGCCATGCACCTGGATGAGCCGGATCGCCTCGTGGGTGCCCGGAACGGGTCGCCTTTGGTTCTTGGCATCGGTGAGAACGAGATGTTTCTCGCCAGTGATGTCACCGCCATCATCGCCCACACCAAACAGGTTATCTACGTCGAAGACGGCGAGGTTGTATCGATAAACTCCTCGAGCTACTCGACCACCGATCTCCGGGACAACCCGATCGAGAAGCACGTGGATGTCATTGGATGGGAGCTTGAGGAGATAGAGAAGGCGGGCTACTCCCACTACATGGAGAAGGAGATTTTTGAGCAGCCCGAGTCTATCACGCGGGCAACCCAGGGGCGGCTCGATTTCGAGAACGCCACGGGTCACCTGGGCGGGCTCAACATGACAAATCGGGAACTGCTCGAGGTCGAGCGCGTGAAGGTCATCGCCGCAGGTACCAGCTATCACGCCGGTATGGTGGCGGCCTACGTCCTGGAGCACCTGGCGCGCATCCCCGCATCGGCGGAGCTTGCCAGCGAGGTGCGCTATCGCAACCCGATTGTGGAGCGCAATTCCCTCTACTTCGCCGTATCGCAGTCAGGCGAAACCGCGGATACGCTCTACGCGATGCGGGAACTGCAACGCAAGGGAGCGCGTGTCCTCGGTATCTGTAACGTTGTGGGCTCCACGATTCCCCGCGAGTCCGACGGTGGCGTCTACATCCATTCGGGTCCGGAAATCGCCGTGGCATCCACCAAGGCGTTTACCAGTCAAATGACCGCCTTCTACGCGTTCGCCCTGGTAGTTGCTCGGATGAGGAACCTCTCGTACTCGGACGGACTTCGTTTCCTTCAAGCACTCGATTCGGTACCGGAAAAGATCGGTAGGATTCTCGATGACATCACGCCGATCATCGCGCTGGCAAAGAAGTACGCCCGGGCGGAGAACTTCCTGTTCCTGGGGCGCGGCATCAACTACCCGGTCGCGCTGGAGGGGGCGCTCAAGCTCAAGGAGATCAGCTATATCCACGCCGAGGGATTTAGTGCGGCGGAAATCAAGCACGGTCCGATCGCCCTGATCAACGACCAGACACCGTCGTTTTTTCTCGTGCCGGACGACAGCCTCCGTGACAAGGTCGTTACCAGCATGAAAGAGGTCAAGGCGCGGGGCGGTCCCGTGATCGCCCTGGCGGTCGAAGGGGACGTGGAAGTGGGGCGTATCGCAGATGACGTTGTGTTTGTTCCGTCCATCGATGAGCTCTTTTATCCGTTCCTCATGGTTGTCCCTACGCAGATCTTTGCCTATTACTGCGCACTCGAGCGCGGTTGCAACGTCGACCAACCGCGGAATCTGGCAAAGAGCGTCACGGTCGAGTGACGTGACCGATCGCAGGTGCCGGCGCCGCGGACCCGCCGTTGCTGCGATTGCGGCGGTGCTGCTCCTGGTGGGTGCTGGAACCGGTTTCGCGCAGGACTCCGAGTCGCGAGTCTTCCTGGAGCGCCAGGCGCGCGTCGGCGAGGGAGTGCCGGTTCTTCCCGGCGATTCATCGCCCTATACGAGCGCCGTTTACGATGTTGACGGCGTACTCGTCGAGGTGTTTGTGGTGTCCCGGATGGGCGCGCCCGAAGACGGTGGGACAACGCAACAGTGGAACTCGTTCACGTGCGGACCAAACGACGGCGGTCTGCTGCTACGGTACCGTGTGAATCCCGGCCGGCCGGAGTTCGGTTCGTCCCGTGACGGGGCGGCCGACATCGTCTGGACGGAATTGACTCCCGACTACGCCGCGTATTTTGCCGGGACTCTTGGGTCGGACACGTGGTGTTCATTTCTTTCTGTGTTGCGGTCTCATTTTTCGTTTTTTCTTGACGCCCTGGGGACTGCGGGCGGTGTGCCCCTGCCGGCGGTTCTTCCCGGCGTTCGTGTTTCGCCCCCATCCGGCTGATTCTCAACCTCAACTCTCCTGGAAATCACGCCGAAATTCGAAAGGTGCGGTACGTAGTTGCGCTTCTTCTGACGGTATCGGTAGTCGTTGGCCTCCATGCGCAGGAGTCGGGCTTGGTTCTCGACCCCGAGGATCTCCGGATCGAACAGACGATCGAAGGCGGGTACTATCTCTACATCCGCGCCACGGGCGCATTCAAATCGGTTTTGTTGACCGAATCCACCGAGGACCCGGAACGGCGAGTGGCAACCTACGCGTTTCGAAATCCCGAGTACCATCCGACCAACGGCGAGGAGAAGCGGATTCTCGACGGAGCGTTCCTCGACCGGGAGGGCCTCTATTTTCTCGTTGACAGCACGCCCGAACCTGATACGGCCTTTGGCGCCGCCTTCCGAATCTTCGTCCCGTACATCGTCGAGTTCGGCTACGACTGGACTCGAAACGGCGAATTGATGGTGCTGGACGGCACCTATTTCAGCGTACGTACCTTCGAGCTTCCCTTTGCGGACTACTCCGGTGCCTTCCAGGACAATCCCTTCACGGTTCGTGTTACGCAACGGGTCCGAGAGCTCCCACCGCCCCCACCCGAACCGGAACCTGAACCTCAGCCGGAGCCCGAGCCGGAGAGGCCGGTCGGGAATTTCATGGAGGACACCGTCGAGGAGTTTTCGGACATCGCCGAGGCCAGCGACGGGACCACGCGGTTTTCCGCCGGTCCGGAAGACACGGTCTCACAGATCCGGGAGCTTCTCCCTGAACCGGATGGGCAGAGCCTCGACCTCGTTATCGCGCTTGACACCACCAAGAGCATGCAGGACGACATACCGATGCTACGGCGAGACTTGGTGCCCATGATCCAGGAGATCGTTGCAGGCTTCTCCGAGATACGCATCGGTTTTATGCTCTACCGCGACTACATGGAGGACTACCTGGTTCGACGCCTTCCCCTGGAGGCGAATCTCGGGCGGGTGCAACAGGTGATCGACTCGGTCCGCGTCGCCGGGGGGCGGGACATTCCAGAAGCGGTATATGAGGCGCTCTGGGCTTCACTGGAGACGTTCGCCTGGCAGGCTGAAGAACGTATGATCGTCCTTGTGGGGGACGCGCCGCCGCATCCGCGGCCGCGCGGAAGTGTGACCCCGGAACAGGTCTTTGCATCCGCCCGCGAACGGGACGTCATCATTCACACGATCATTCTGCCCCAATAACGGGTTTGGTCGCCTTCTCCAGCCACGTACGTTCCTCTCTCTGCAAATGCGGCGCTAACTCCGTGAATACCCGTTCGTGATAGGCGTTGATCCACGCCAGTTCCTTGTGTTCATACAGGCCTGGTTCGATCAGCGACCGCTCAATCGGACAGAGCGTAAGCGTTTCGAACGTAAGGAACTCCGCAAAGGGTGTCGACTCGTCCTCCCGCACAACCAGGAGGTTTTCTATCCGGATACCGTACTCGCCGGTCCGGTAGATCCCCGGCTCGTCGGATACGATCATGCCCGGTTCCAGGGGAGTGTCTGATGCGGTTGGCGCGATGCGCTGCGGACCTTCGTGAACGTTCATGAAATAGCCCACGCCGTGACCGGTGCCGTGGCCGAAATTCCGACCCTCTCGCCACATCGCGAGTCGCGCCACGGCATCCAGGTCGCGACCGGCCCACCCCCGGGGAAAGCGGAGTGTTGCGAGCGCAATCATGCCGCGCAGCACAAGGGCAAAATCCTCGCGAAACGTTGGAGGAACCTCTCCAAACGCGAGTGTTCTCGTGATGTCGGTTGTGCCGTCCAGATACTGGGCGCCTGAGTCTGTCAGGTAGACGGCGGGTGGGTCAATCCGCACCGATGAATCCGCCGTGACGGAGTAGTGCGGCATCGCAGCGTGGGCACCAACCGCCGAAATGGGCCGAAATGCATCGGAAACGTAGTTCTCCCCGGACTCACGGAGAGCCGTCAGTTTCCGTGCCGCCTCCAACTCCGTAACGGGCGCACTCTCTCCGACGCGCGATTCGAGCCACATCAGAAAACGAACCATTGCGACGCCGTCCCTTTGCATTGCAGTTCGGGTGTGCTCGATCTCCGTGATGGGTTTGCACGCCTTTGCGAGAAGTGACGGCTGCTGGCCGCGAATTACCGCGACGTCGGAACCGAACATCTTCCGAACAGCGACGCTTGTGCGGTCGGGATCGAGCAGGACCGTTCCGGTCACGCCATCCGCCTCTCGTTCCAGCGATTCGTACGGCAAGCGCCGGATCCCCGAGCGTTCCAAGTGCCGATCAATCTCAGGTGTGAAGTGATCGGGATCGGCAAAGAGCGTAGCATTCGAGGGAGTGACGAGCAGGTACGCCACAAAGAGGGGGTTAAAATCCACGTCGCTTCCGCGCAGATTTGTCATCCAAGCGATATCGTCCAGCGTACTGACCAGGTGCGCGCCGGCACCGGCTTTGTCCATGGCCGAGCGCACCGCAGCAATTTTCCGGTCAGCGCTCTCACCGGCATAGTCGTCCCCGTGAATCGTGACGGGGTTTGCCGGGACCGGCGGTCGATCCGGCCAGATCGATGCAGCGGGGTCGCGTACGGCTCTCACAGCAATTCCGCGCGGTTCAAGGGTGGACCGGAGCCGAGTTTCTTCGGTGAGTGACAGGAGTCTCCCGTCTATCCCTAGGGCGTCCCCGCGGTCCAAATGGAGGGTGAGCCAGTTTGGCCAGTCCGGCACCTCGGGTGTTTGCAACCGAAAAAGATCAACTCCGGTGGATGCAAGCGCGGCCTCCGCCTCGAGGAAATAGCGCGAATCGGTCCACAACCCGGCAGTGTCGGCCGTCACGATCAACGTCCCGGCAGATCCGGTGAAGCCGGTCAGGTATGCCCGTACACGGTGGTGCTCCGGCGGGTATTCGCTGAAGTGAGGATCCTGGGTAGGTACTACAAGAGCCGCGATACCCAGTTGTGGAAACGTCTTCCGAAGGTCGTTGATTCGCTGGTCGGCAGGGTTCATCACGCCAGTGTATCAGGGCAACTTTTGCGTGAAAACATATTGACCAAATAGGTGCGAATCTGGTATCTTCGCCGTCACGCGCCAGGGGGGAGATCCTTGGGGTGAGGTGGACCGTTGACGCGGGAGCGTAGGGATTGATAGGTTCACCGGCGGAGCTTCATTGACAGGAC
>JANQHT010000041.1 GCA_028282545.1 Spirochaetales bacterium | reverse complement strand
CAACACGCCCCAGGAAACTGTGGACAAGATCCAGTCGATTCTCGGCTGGCCGGCAACCAAGGAGCAGATCAAGGAAGCAATGAAGCTGGTGCCGGACGAGTTGGTGCAGAGGGTTACGGCCAGCGGCACGCCGGAGGAGGTCAAGGCAAAGGTGCGGGAGTACGTGGCCAACGGCTGCACGTGCCCCATCCTCTATCCGCTTGGCGACCCGTACCTGATGATCGAAGTATTCTCGGACGGTTACAGCGAATAGCCTCTCGGACTGGAATGAGAACGCATCCAATACGCCGCGGGAGATCGCCGTCGGAACGTACGGTCGGTACTGAGGGCGCCGCCTCAGCGGCGTGAAACGGTCGCTTCGAGCCTTACGATTCGGCGACTATCGCCCTCCAGCACCCGATATTCCACGTGGTGGAGGGTGAACTGTTCCCCCCTTTGCGGGATTCGTCCCAGGCGGTCGCATACGTAGCCTCCCATCGTGTCGTAGGGACCGGGTGGAATGCCCACGTGTGCCCGGTGGGAGAAGTCATCGATATCCGCCGTGGCGAAAAAACGAAAATGGCCTGTACCCAGCCGCTCGATCGTTTCGTCGGCGACACCGGCCGGCGAAAACCCGATGATTTCCGCCGCGATGTGCTCGGCCGTCAGCAACCCCGTGACTTTCCCGTACTCGTTCACCAGGTACACAAGGCCGGTGCCGTTGCGATTCATGTCAAAGAGAAGCTGCGGGATTCGCTTTGTCTCGGGAACAAACGCGGGCGTTCGCATCGCCTCTGCCGCCGTTGCAGCGGGTTTATTGAAGAGATCAGAGACGTCCACATACCCAAGCGGAACCTTCCGGCCCCTGTCGAACACCGGAACCAGGTCGATCCCGGCGTTCACCGCGCACTCGAGAATTTCGGAGGCGGGGCTCTCCTCGTGGCACGCCGCCCACTCGTCCACGTGGATCATTACTTCCCGCGCCATCGTTCCCTGGAAATCGAAGATCTCCTCGATCGTCCGCTGATCGTGGGTCGGGATTCCCGCCTCCGCGCTTCCCTTCCGGACGATAAACCGGAGGTCCTGCTTTGTGTCGGCCACACGCTTCGAACTCTTGATCTGTCCGGTCACGAGCAGAAGCAGCGAAACCGCCCCGTTGAGAACGGTGGAGAGGGGCAGGAAGAGCACGTAGACCGACACGAGAAACGGCGCCATGCGGACGGTCAGCGTGTTTGCGAAGCGCCGGAAGAACGTTTTGGGGATGATCTCAGCAAAGATGAGCAGCAGTACGGTCAAGAGCAGGCTCGCCGGCAGCGCCAGGAACGGATAGGGGGAACGACGCACAAAGCTGTTCACGACGATCCCCACCGTCACCGTCGAGATGTTCGTACCGATCAGCGTCGTCGAAAGGAGGCGTTCCGGCCGCTTCAAGAGGAACCGTGTGGCGCGGATGGAGAGGCGATCGCGGTAATCCTCAGAAGAGAGCATGAACTGATCGACCGAGATGAACCCCGTTTCCAACCCGGAAAAGAGCGCGGAGAAAAAGAAGCACGCCGCGAGTATCAGGAGAATCATGTCGAGAGCCTCCGTACGCTGACGCGGTCAACCCTGTTCTTCCCAACAGCGTCTACTGTGAACTCGAGCGTACCGATCCGAACCGACTGACCCGGGAGCGGTATCGCGTCAAAGGCGCTGACGACCATCCCCCCCACCGTCCGGTTGTCGTCCGGCAGCGTTACGTCGAAAAGCTCCGCCAGTTCTTCTACCTCGAACGAACCCGGAATGGTAATTGTTCCATCCGGTGCAACAGGATGCGGTTCATCCGGGTAAAAATCCTCGAACAGGCGTTCCACGACGGTATGATACGTTACCGCACCGGCGGTGCCCCCAAACTCGTCGATGACGACAACAACTTCCGTTCCTTCCTCACGCATCTCCCGTACCAGTTCCGGGAGCAACTTTGTGGCGTGTACAAAGTGAACCGGCCGCTGGATGGCGTTCAGCGTTTTCCCCGCGGGTTGTACGGAGTGTGCCACCAGGTCGCGACGGTGAACAAATCCGGTGACGTGATCTACGTCCCCCCGCGAAACGAGCCAGATGGGATGCGCGCCGCGGTGGTGCGCCGCCTGGGCAACGACCTGTTCGACCGGCGCGGTGATGTCTACGATCGGCAGGGCGGTTCGGGGAATCATCACGTCCTGGGCGCTGCGGTTCCGGAAGTCGAAAAACGACTCGAGCAGTTTCAACTCCGATTCCGGCAGTGTCCCCGATTCGAACCCACCCCGGATCGCAGACAGCACGGATACGTGGTGGCTTGCACCGGCGTCGTCAGGCCGCTCCGGGTAGAGGGAGAGAACGGCGGTTCGAACCGCTGCCAGCATTCGAACGAGCGGGTTGAGTGCAGTGTACACCCATTGCAGCGGTCGCGCCGAGGCGCGGCTGAAGGCAAGGGAGTGGCGGATAGCCACGCTCTTCGGAGTCATTTCACCCACCAGCAACAGGAGGATCGTCATGATTCCGATCGAAAAAAGCTCAGATTGCGATGCAAAGATCCGCGCGCCCATCGCCTCGGCAATGGCCGTGGCAAAGATATTGACGAACATGTTCCCGGTCAGGATTGTCGCCAGGATCTCGTCCGGCGCCCGGTTCAACGTCTCCACGAGGCGGACACCGGAGCCGCGCACACGCCGCTGAAGTTGATCAGCTTCCACGTCGGAGAGCGAGAAATAGGCCGTTTCAGACCCCGAAAAAAACGCCGACATCGCCAGGAGTGCGACGAGCATCGTCGATTGAAGCAGGAAAAGCGAGGTCACTACCATTATGGGAGGGTCGCGACACGCGTTTGGACCGTACAATCCATGGCCGTTTTGTCCATTGTGGCATCCCCTTCGCGCTTTCGCAACCCGGGTACGGTTGCCCTTGCAAACGGTACTACTGAATTCGAGACTATATGAACAGAGTACCGTATATGCAGCGCGCACAACGCATCCTGCTGGTGGAAGACGAAGCTCTTATCGCGCTCGCCGAGAGCACCATGCTCGAACGGCACGGTTTCGATGTGACCACGGCCGCCACCGGCGAAGACGCCGTGAAGGTAGCAGCGGCGAGCACCGCGATCGATCTCATCTTGATGGATATCAACCTCGGTGACGGTATGAGTGGAACTGCGGCCGCCGAAACAATCCTCAAGAGTCGCGAAATCCCCCTGATATTCCTCTCGTCGCACACGGAACCTCGAATCGTGGAGAGCACCGAGGGGATCACCTCCTACGGATACGTCGTAAAAAACGCCGGAGAGACGGTGATCCTGGCGTCGATCCGTATGGCCTTCCGTCTCTTCGAAGCAAAAGAGGCGGCACGAAACAGCGAGAAACGGTACCGGACAACTCTGGCAGCACTCGACGTGGGTATTTTTGAGCGGGACATCGCAGCGGGGACGCTGTACCTAAGCCCCTCCTATTTCACCATGCTCGGCTACGAACCCGACGAAATGCCTCAGACCGTTACGACCTACGAGAGGCTCGTTCACCCGGAAGATCTGCGTCGATTGCAGTTACAAATGGGACGATTGGCGGAGGGGGACGTCGCCGTCCAAGAGGTCGAACTCCGCATGAAACGGAAGTCGGGCGAGTGGACGTGGGTTCGCTCGCGTGGTGAGGTCATCGAAAGAGACGCTCGTGGACGGCCAACCCGGTTTCTCGGCACTAACGTGAAAATCGACACGCTCAAGCGGACCATGGAGGCGCTCAAGGCTGAGCGGGAACTGCTCGATCACTACCTTCGTGTGGCGGGCGTTATGCTGATACGGCTGGACCGGACAATGCGGATAACTTCCATCAACGAAGAGGGGTGCCGAATCCTGGGCTGCAGCCGGGAGGAGATCGTCGGGGCCAACTGGCTGGATCGGTTTATTCCTGAATCGATACGGACCGAGATTGCGGCGGTCGCTGAGAACATCTTTCGCGGCGCTGAGACGATGGTCGAGGACTACGAGAATCGTGTCCTCCGTCCCGACGGCAGCGAACGCCTCATCCGTTGGCACAACTCCACGGAGACCGACGACGATGGAAACACCATCGGGATACTGTGTTCAGGAACCGACATTACCGAATGGCACGAGCACGCATCGCTCCACCGCGTCGCCGCACACCGGTATCGTCGGCCGGCGCCCTTTACGGAGCGGTCCGCCCCGTGGAGTTTCCCGCGCCCCGGGCCAACTCGGAACGCGTTCCCTATCGCGTCAGATTCCGGTGCACGTACCGGTGCGGGCGGTCGGCGGAAGAGCCGTAGCGGCGGCGGCGGTACTCGGCGTACTCGCTCCAATTCCCGTCATACCAGACAACGCCGTCATCCTCGAACGCCAACAGGTGCGTACAGACCCGGTCCAGAAACCAACGGTCGTGGCTGACAACCAGGGCGCAACCGGCGAAATCCTCAACCGCTTCTTCTAAGGCGCGGAGCGTGTTGACGTCCAGATCGTTGGTGGGTTCGTCCAGCAGCAGCACGTTTCCACCCTCCCTGATCATAAGCGCCAGGTTGAGGCGGTTCCGTTCGCCGCCGGACAGCACGCCTACCCTCTTCTGCTGATCGGCGCCGCTGAAGTTAAACCACGAGCAGAACGCGCGGGAGTTGACCTCGCGATTTCCGGCGAGCCGAATGAGGTCCTGACCGTCGGACATCTGTTCCCAGACACTCTTGTCGGGATCCAGGATCTCCCGCATCTGGTCCGCGTAGGCGAGTTTCACCGTGTCGCCGACCCGCAGGCTCCCCTCGGTGACCTCTTCCTGGCCGGCAATGAGTTTGAAGAGCGTGGTTTTCCCCGCCCCGTTGGGACCCACGATGCCCACAACCGCCCCTGCGGGGATGGAAAATGAAAGATCTTGGAAGAGCAACGTCTCCCCGTACGCCTTGGTGATTCCCTCCGCCTCGACAACGAGATCGCCCAGGCGCGGTCCCGGCGGGATTGACAACTGCGCCACCTTTTCCCGTTCCCGTGATTCCGAAGAGAG
Source organism: Spirochaetales bacterium (assembly GCA_028282545.1). Classification (GTDB taxonomy): domain Bacteria; phylum Spirochaetota; class Spirochaetia; order DSM-27196; family Alkalispirochaetaceae; genus JANQHT01. Next base: position 35,532 of record JANQHT010000041.1, on the reverse strand, counting down.
CATCTCCTCGTACCGGTTGATACGGGACTTTGACTTCGCGTGTTGTCCCTTGGGAGTCATGCGGATCCATTCGAGTTCCCGGGCCAGCGTCTTTTGCCGTTCACTCTCGCCCTTCTCCTCCTGGGCCAAGCGTTCCCGTTTCTGCTCCAGCCAACCGGAGTAGTTCCCCTTCCAGGGGATACCCTCGCCTCGGTCCAGCTCCAGGATCCAGCCCGCCACGTTGTCCAGGAAGTATCGATCGTGCGTGACCGCGATCACCGTCCCGGGGTATTCGCGAAGGTGGCGCTCCAGCCACGCTACCGTCTCGGCGTCGAGGTGGTTGGTCGGTTCGTCGAGCAACAGGATATCGGGTTTCCGGAGCAGGAGGCGCACCAGGGCGACACGACGCCGTTCACCGCCGGAAAGGAGATCCACGACCCGGTCCGACGGCGGGCAACGCAGGGCGTCCATGGCCAGTTCCAGGCGGCTGTCCAGGTCCCACCCCCCCAACGCGTCCAGACGCTCTTGGATCTCCGCCTGCCGCGTTCCCAGTTTGTCGTAGTCCGCGTCGGGTTCGCCGTACGCCTCATTGACCGCGTCAAACTCGGCGAGCAGGTCGGTGATCTCCCGGGCGCCTTCGGCCACGATCTCACGAACCGTCTTACCCGCCTCAAGGTGCGGCTCCTGTTCGAGGAACCCGATCGTGTACCCCGGGGATACCGCCGTTTCCCCGGAAAACTCCGTATCGACGCCCGCCAGGATACGGAGCAGGCTCGATTTTCCCGAACCGTTGAGGCCGATCACGCCGATCTTTGCGCCGTAGAAATAGGAGAGGCTGATATCCTTGAGAACCTGCCGCGTACCGTGCGTTCGCGACACCTTGTACATCGAATAGATGATCTTTTTGTCGTCGGTGCTCATGCAGCGCCATAGTACTGGAGATGGAACGCCTGTGATAGAGTGGCGCCATGAACGCGGAATACTACACTATAGAGGAACTCGAAACGCGAGCCCTCGTCCCGGGGACCGCCGCACGGTTCGTCCACTCCGAGCGCATGACCGTGATGTTTCTGGAAGCCCAGGGCGACGTGGAACTGCCGGAACACTCCCATCCGCACGAACAGATCACGCAGGTGCTGGAGGGTTCCCTGGTTTTGACCGTTGGCGGCACCGAGCGGACGCTCACGCCCGGCCAGGTGGCGGTCATCCCGGGAAACGCGGTCCACAGTGCAAAAACGCTCGAACCGTCACGGGTGATGGATATCTTCTCTCCCGTCCGGGAGGAGTACCGGTAGCGTCACTCCTCCCGCCGGAAGAGAAAGGCGGCCATTCTGCCGCTCCGGATGCCGTCCCGGCGGTACGAGTGAAATCGCCGGTCGGATATCGTGCAGTCGCTGCTCGAGACGATCCAGGCGTCGTCGACGCCAACGTCGACAAGTTGTTGAACGATGGCCGCCCGCAGATTTATGAGATAGCGGTCCGTACCGCGGCTCCCGGGAACGACCGTCCCCTTCCATCGGGATAAGCGCTCGGCCACCTCGGGACCGACCTCGTACCGGTCGGGACCCGCACAGGGGCCCAACCAGGCGCGAAATGCCCGGGGTTCGGTCCCGACGGCGCTGCACATCTCCTGGACCAGACGGCCCGGGAGGTTTTCCGCCGTCCCGCGCCAGCCGCAGTGGGCGGCACCGATGCTCCCGGAGCGCTCGTCTTCCAGGAGGACCGGGCAGCAGTCCGCGACGTTAAGGAGCAGTACTTCCCCGGGCCGGTCCGTCCAGTGAGCATCAGCCTCCGCCGCGGCCGCACCGGGCTGCTGAACGATTCCAGTGCCGTGGCGTTGACGCAGATCGCTGATACGTTCCGGATCCACCCGGAGGTGTGCCGCCAGGCGACGTCGTTCGAGCACGACGTCGCGTTCCGCTGCGATCGCCGCCGGCCAGAACGTGGCACCGTCGCGATTGACAAAGCTCGGACGCACCGTGATTCCGCCGTAGACGACGTTGGAGAGTCCCGTTGCGGGCAGAATGTTCATGGTGGCGACCGCGGAACCATCGCGAGGAGAGCGCGGTCGGAATCGGTCAGATCGAGCGTTACCGCCTCGTCGGCGGTGTACCAGCCCCATTCGCTATGTTCCCGCAGCACCTCGGGATCTTCCTGCAGCTCGATTCCGATCCCCACCAGGACGAAGGGTTCACCTTCGTGCTCAAAGGCTACGCGACCTATCTCCTCGCCGACCCGTACGTCGATCTCGAACTCTTCGACGAACTCCCGGGCCAGACACCCCTGGAGCGTTTCATGGGCGTCGCACTTGCCGCCGGGGAACTCCCACTTGCCATGTTCGGAACCGCCGGAGGAGCGGCGTGCGAGAAACAGCTTTCCTTCGCGCCGCGCAATCCCGGCGGTAGTTACGATGCGTCCCTGTACGCGATGATAGTGCACCTGGTGCGGCGGGGTTACAGGAAGAGGACCCGAAAGAGGAAGAAGTGGACAACCGCCACGACGATTCCGGCCGTACCGAGGGTGGCGCCGTAGCGGCTCACCAGGCCCTGGATAGACTCGATGGTGCCGCTGCGCACCGCAACGCGCTCCTGGTAGTAGTCGAAAACAAGGGCAAACCCCATCAACAGGCCCGCCGCGGCCGGGAGCAGGTCTCCAATAACGGCAACATCTCCGGGCGTGACCGAGAGCAGCTTCAGAAACCCGACGACAAACGCAACCAATCCAATCGACAGGCGAACGCCGGGCTGTGCAAAGAGTTCCTCATCGAATACGGTATCGAGCCTCAAGGGCGTCTTCAGACGATCGTATCCGAGCGCGAGGCCCGCGACGATATTGCTCAGGATCGACAGGAAATAGATCTGATGCATGGATTCACTGTAGATGAATGGCGGGGCTCAGTCAACGTTTTCTTCCACCACCTGGAGCGTCATCCGACCCGAGTCGGCTCCGACGGTGAATCGGAACTGAATACTCTCACGCGCTGCACCGGGTACCGCGAATCGTACGCGCAGCTCCTCTCCCGGCGCGGGCAGGAGTTCGTAGAACGTTTCACCCGCCGCGTCTATCTGCACCTGCCGCGTGGCGATGCGGGCGGTCTCTGCTGCCGCCGTGTCCGCTCGTTCCCGGGATACGATTGTAAGCGTGACGAGCGTCTCTTGGCCGTAGGCAAAGGCGCGGCCGGTTATACGGAAATCTCCGACGTTTGCCCGCGCTGCCGCGGGACGGAGGAAAAAGAGGTACAAGAGCAGAAGCCCGAGAACGATAACAAGGTCGATGAACGTGATGATTAGGTGGCGGTTGCCCCGGAGCCACCGCTTCGGACTCTCGTTTGGTTCTCCCTGGCGCATCGATAGGCGCTCTTCCCGCGAGTAGTGAAACGCCGTCCGTGGGCCCTTTTCCCGGACCTCTTCGCCGCCCAAAGGTTTCACCGCGCTTGTACCTCATGGTGGGCCGCCACGACGCCAACCGTTCGCGCCAAGGTGGCGGCCGTCCCGAAACCGTGCGTGGATACCATAGAACGGCCGGCAGCAAGATGAAGGAGCACCCCTTCCCGGGCGGCCGCGTCAGGGGAGAGCCCCTGAGCGCAGAGGGCGATGATGATCCCCGCCAGGACGTCACCGCTGCCGGCCGTTCCGAGTGCCGGTGTGCGGCCGTCGACGACGGCCGTGCCGTCCGGACCGGTTACATATGTCACCGAACTCTTGAGGACCACGGTGGCCGGTACGGTTTCGCGGAAGGAGCGCAACAGTGCAAAAGGGCGCGATCTCACCGCGGCTATGTCGCTCCCCGTGAGCGTCGCAAATTCGCCCAGGTGCGGCGTGAGGACCGTGCGCTCCCAAAGGATCGACCCAACGGCGCCGTCGCGCAAAAGAGCGGCAACCAGCGAAAGTGCGCTTGCATCGATGACCACCGGCAACGACGCTTCCCTTGCGGCGGACAAGATCCTTGAAAGATCGTCGACAGTAGCATCCGTCCAGCCCGGGCCAACCAGAAGCGCGTCAGCCCACCGGAGGTCGCGTACAACCGCGTCGGGATCGCCGGTCATAAGAGACGGTTCGGCGGCCACGGCCGTTCGGCACGTTTCGGGATCGGAGATGAGGCGAACCATTCCCGCCCGGGCGTGCAATGCGGCAATACCGGAAAGAATGGGGGCCCCGCTCGTTCCCGGCGCGCCGCCGATAATCACGCACTTCCCGCGGGTCGATTTGTACGCGTCCGGATCGAGCGGTGGGAGGACCGGGCCGCGATCCACGAGCCGGGCGCTCCTTGATGCGTCCGGCGCCGTTTGTATGAGCGCCGCCGGAAACCCGGGATCGACGCGATGAAGTTCTCCACAATGCGCGCGGGCGCCCGGTGTGAAGTGGATCTCCCGGTAGAGACCGGTCACAACGGTCATATCGGCGAAGACCGCCGGATCATCCGGTGACCACTCGTCGTGGAGCCCGCTCGGGAGATCTATGGAGACGATGCGCCCCGGCGATGCTCCGATCGCCTCGATCACCGCCCTTCCCGGGTCCCGAACCGCGGAACGGAGGCCGGCACCGAAGAGGCCGTCGATTACGAAGGCGGCGTCGGCAATACGATCGCGGCACGTGGGCTGGTCCGACGTCCAGGCGAGCGTTTCGATTCCAACGGCCGTGCATAATCCGAGTTGCTTCGCCGCCAGTTCCGACAGGCGTTCCCGCATAAGAACGATTGACACACCGAGGACGCCCGCCTCCACCGCGGAACGGGCCATGACAAGCGCGTCGCCGCCGTTGTTGCCCGGACCGCACACGAACACGCACGGGCCGTCCACCCCTGTATGTGCGAGCAGATCCCAGGCGCGCCGGCCCGCCGTCTCCATGAGGAGCGCGCCGGGTATGCCGTATTCCCGCTGCGCCCGGGCGTCGATCTCGATCATTTGCCTATTGGTTACGATCAAATCCGATTCCCCGCTGCAATAGCCGATCCGTACGCCACCACGATAACTCAACCCGGTCGGAATAGACCAGCATGGCGCTCAAAATACCCGAGGCGTCCAGGTGGAGTTGTCGTTGAACCAGGTCGATCTCGTCAATATCGAGAGTTCGCCGCCGTACGACCCTGCCCTCCGCGTTGAGGATGACCAGTTCCGTGGCGCCCTCCTCGGTACGCGCTGCAAGGAACATCTGGTCGTTGCGGGCGACTCCAAGCAGCTCGTATTGCGCGTCGTTTGCGTCGGGTATCGTTACGTATCCTTCGTACAGTCCCGTATCGAGGTTGATCCAATAGATACGAGCGTGATCGAAATAGATCCCGTACTGCTTGCCGGTCTGATCGTCGATGCTTGGTCGGAAATAGGAGACCTTGAGGAACACCTCGCGACGATCGTAGCCGGGGACGACCTCGTCGAGAACAGCCACGTCATCGCTGTCCGGCGCCGGTACCGGCAGCCGGTCGAAGCGAATCTCCGCGCGATACATGAGATCACCCTCGGCGGTATAGACGTAGACGATCCGGCTCCGCGTGGTAGTACAAACGACGGTCAATTCATCGAATGCGTTATATCGCATGGCATCGATCACCGGGAACGGGGTGCCGCCCACGCCCTCCTGCCCAAGATAGTCGATAAAACGACCGTTGTCGTCGAATCGGAGCACCACGTTGTCCAGGCGGACACCGAGTTCGGTGTCGTCCACGGTGCGTTCAATGGAAAGGCGATCCACGATTGCGATCGACTTGTTCCGGTCAACGGCGATTTCGCCGGTCCGGCGGAAGGGGTACGGGACGGCAAACCGGGTAGATTCCGCTCCGTCGGCGTCGTCGACGATCGCCAGGGACACCGGTTCCGGGTTTGCGTCGGGGCGGTAGTAGAGACTGAGGAGGTCGCCGTACGAGTTGAAGACCATGATCTTGTTGCTGACGCCGTTGGAGACGAAAAAGAGCCCGTCCCGCATCACCACGCGATTCTTCTCCGGCGGAAGCACGCCGTCGATCGCAAAGAGGTCAAGTTGGTCTTCAAGCCGTCCAATTTCGAGGCGAAAGAGGTTCTCCCGCTCCAGGACGGAAGTTGAGGATCCATCGCACGCCCAGAGAAGCGCGAGGGCCGGGAGAACCATCACTGCCAGGGGTGCACGACAGGAGAGCATGGAACGATGATGGTATCTCCCGCGTCTGGCGCTGTCAACAAAACAACTTGACCGTCCAAAGGCCCGCTACTACATTGAACTGAATGGTCGAAAGAATCATCACGCGACTCTTCGGGTCCAAGGCGAAGGCGGATCTCAAGCAGTTGCTGCCGTTACTCCACCAGGTCAACGCCCGCGAGGGGTGGGCGCTCCGCCTGTCCGGGGAAGAGATGCAGGCGCGCACCGAGGAGTGGCGTGTCGCGGTGGCGGAAGAGCGCGTGACACTCGACGCCATTCTGCCCGAGGCGTTTGCCATGGCACGGGAAGCGGCACGGCGCGTCCTCGGGGAACGACCGTACGATGTTCAGATCCTCGGTGCGCTCGTACTACACCAGGGCCGGATCATGGAGATGAAGACCGGCGAGGGGAAGACGCTGTCGTCCGTACCCGCGGTCTATCTCAACGCGCTCTCCGGTCAGGGCGTGCATATCGTGACGGTCAACGACTACCTTGCCGAGCGCGACGCCAACTGGATGGGACCGGTGTACGCCTACCTAGGTGTCAGGGCCGCTCCCATTCTCTCCGGCATGGACCAGGAGCGGCGCCGCGAGGCGTACCGGGCAGATATCACCTTCGGTACCAACAACGAATTCGGCTTCGATTATCTCCGGGACAACATGGTTCGTTCGGCGGCGCACAAGGTTCAACGGGGTCACAACTTCTGCGTGGTAGACGAAATCGATTCGATCCTGATCGACGAGGCGCGGACGCCCTTGATCATTTCGGGACAGACCACGGACGACACGAGCCGGTTCCGCGAGGTCAACCGCGTTGTCTTGGAACTCACCGAATGCGACAAAGACCCGGATACGGGCGACTACCCGGAGGAACCGGTCGGAGACTACAAGCTCGACGAAAAGGGTCGGCGCGTCAGTTTCACGGACGAAGGACTCAACAGCCTGGAGCGCCTGCTCGCGGGGCGACGGATCATCTCCGGTTCCCTCTTCGACCAGGAAAACTTCGAGTACATCCACTACGCCACGCAGGCCTTGCGGTCACACAAGCTCTTCCATCGCGACCAGCAGTACGTCGTTCGCGAAGGCAAGGTAGAGATCGTCGATGAGTTTACCGGTCGCATCCTCACCGGACGGCGCTATTCGGACGGACTCCACCAGGCGCTGGAGGCGAAGGAGGGGATCCGCGTCCAGGCGCGCAATCGAACGCTGGCAACGATAACGATTCAGAACTTCTTCCGCCTCTATACGAAGATCGCGGGCATGACGGGAACCGCGGAAACGGAGGCGAAGGAGTTCGGGAACATCTACGGTCTCGACGTGGTGGTGGTACCGACCAACCGCCCCGTGGCACGAATGGACCAGGAGGACGTGGTATTCGCTACCGAGAACGACAAGTTCCTGGCCATCGCTGAAGAGATCGAGCGCCTGAACAAAAAGGGCCAGCCCGTCCTGGTTGGGACCGTCTCGATCGAACGGTCTGAACGCCTCTCGGCGATGCTCAAAGGGCGGGGTATCCCGCACCAGGTACTCAACGCAAAACAGCACAGTCGGGAAGCGTTGATCATCGCCGAAGCGGGCGCGCGGGGTTCCGTCACGATCGCCACCAACATGGCGGGACGCGGGACGGACATCAAGCTGGGGGGCAACCCGGAGTTCCGGGCGCGTCGTCTCGTCACGGAGGACGACGGTCCCGAAGCGTACACCGCGGCGTATCGAAGTGAACTCGCCACGTGGCGTCCGCAATACGAAGAAGTGCAATCGCTGGGCGGGCTCTACGTCCTGGGCACGGAGCGCCACGAATCACGCCGTATCGACAACCAGTTGCGAGGGCGGAGCGGGCGCCAGGGTGACCCCGGCGAATCGCGGTTCTTCATCTCCATGGACGACGATCTGATGCGCCTCTTCGGACGCGGAATGGCCAACGTGAAATCGATCATGCAACGCGGCCTGGAGCCCGGGGAGCCGCTCAACCATCCCCTCATATCGAGAAGCATTGAGCGGGCCCAAAAGAAGGTCGAAGAGCGGAACTTCGACATCCGCAAACACCTGCTCGAATACGATGACGTGGTCAACTCACAGCGGTCGGTGATCTACGAACAGCGCGACGCGATCATGGGTGATACGTCGCTGGTCGCGCGTATCCTCCAGACCGCGGAAGACGTCCTGGACGAAGCGCTCGACGAGTACGCGACGTCCAGCGAAGCGTCGCCGCCGGAGATCAACGGGATCCTCGAGTCGCTCCGGGAGCAGCTCCTCTTCTCGTGGCCGGAAGATACCGGCTCGCTCCATGGGAAAGGGCCTACGGAAATTCGGCGTCTCGTTGTTGCGTCCCTCTCCTCCGAAATCAAAACCAAAGCGGCCACGGTCGGCGAAGAGCTCTTCAACGCGATCATTCGCTACGAGTACCTGCGGACGATCGACCAGCGGTGGTTAAACCACCTGGAGAACCTCGACGAGTTGCGTGAGGCGGTCTACCTGCGCAGTTACGCCCAGAAGAACCCCTTGCTCGAGTACAAGCTGGAAGGATTCAAGGCGTTCGACGAGATGCTCGGCGAGATCCGGGTGACCGTGGCGCGGAAAATGTTCGCGGTTCGTGCGGAAGGCATGGAGGTCCGTACCACCGGTCAGCGGCCTTCCGCGGCAATGCAAACGAGCCATCGTGACCTGCAGTTGATCGGTGCCGGGGCGCCGGCTCCCGCAGCGGCCTCCGGCGCCTCGGGAGCCTCACCCGGTGCGAGTGACGCCACTCGTCTGGCCTCCCAGGCGCGGCGCGCCGAACGAGCGCCCTCCGGGCCGCCCGGAGGGGGCCGCACCGTTCAGATCAAGCGGTCAACGCCAAAAGTGGGGAGAAACGATCCGTGTCCGTGCGGGAGCGGAAAGAAATACAAACACTGTCACGGGCGCAACGCCTAACTCGGATATCACACAAACCCGGTGTCAACACATGTGAAGAGTCAGGGTGCCGTTCAAGCGGCTTACCGAGAATATCCGACCGGAAGGATGTAGATCGGTACCGTCCGGAGGTTGAGACGGTTCGCCACCGCGTTGTCGTCGAAGGCGCCGATCATCACCGAGGTTAGCCCGATCGTCTGTGCCTGGAGGCCCACGTTCTGCGCCGCGTGACCGGCGTCGATGTGCACGTAGCGTTCCACCCCCCGCCGTCCGTAGCGGCGTCGAGTCCTGTCGTAGGCTGCCCCCAAAACGATGCTCCCAGGGGCCTCTGCAACTGCCCGCTGTCCCAGCGCCGCATCCGAAAGCCCCCGCCCCGCATCTCCCGCGGCGATGCGTTGGAGGTCGTGCCTGTCCCATCGATAGACGTAGACGCCGGGCTCAAGCCCTTCGACTTCTCCCGCAACCAGATAGAGAGATATCGGATAGAGCCCGCCTGCCGACGGCGCGGTCCGGGTGGGGCCGGAAACACCGTCGGCGGTAACGCCGCCGACGGCCCATAGGAGTTGCCCGACCTGCTCCAAGGTAAGCGCGCGGTCCTGAAAGCTCCGAACCGACCGCCGTCAGTAGAGCGCCTGCTCCAAAGTCATATCACCCACGAGGTCCGGCTCCGGCAACCGGACGGATTCGGCGTCGGCCCGCGCCCCGCAGAGCATCAGGACGGCGAGGAGAAGGCCACCGCGGACCGGCAGGGGCCGCCATCGAAGACTTCGCATCGCTTTGTACAATCTACGCGGAAAACCCTTGAGAATCCAGCCGAAAGAGCGAAGCGTGGATTGGTGGATTGGTGGATTGGTAGAGACGAAGCACCTTGGTGATCGCCGGCCGCTAAAGGGCGATCCTGTATCCGTTGTCCGGATCTACGGGAGCGAGTGCAGAATGGCTGCACATTCTTTTTCTCCTCGCTCGAGAACTTCTCGAGTGTAGTTCATCTCGTATCCCCAACAGAAGCTCAGCACATGGAGGATGTAAAACGCGATCCACACCGTGCGTTTTGATTGTTCGAGGGCAGCGGATAGATAATTGATGGTGGCGTGGGCCTTTTCCAGACAGAGATTGTCGTCGCCATCGACCGAGTGGTTTTGAATGAACCGACCACATTCAAGCACCGGCGCCCCACGTACTCCTTGAGGATCGATGACTCTCCATTCGCCGTTCGAGTCCAGCAGAATGTTGTTGTGGTGCAGGTCGCCGTGGAGGAGGTATCCTTCGGTCATTGAGATTTCTTCCGCCAGCTCCACCGCAGCGTCGATTGAGTTCTTGAATGACATACTCGGCCGATGGTTCTCTTTCACGGTACGAACCGCATTGTCCAGCCAATCACGGTACCGAGGCAGCAAGACGTCTGAGTCGACGGGAATGGGGAGGTCTCGAATGAGCCGCGCTCCGATCCTGAGCTGTTCTTCTTCGGTTGCTCCGCGTCGCAGCGTGGTGCCCGGTAGTATCCTTTCGAGGAGTATCGCTCCACGTTCGTAGTCTATTTCCAGCGGGCAACAGGCGTACCTGCCGTTGTACAGCCCCAGCGCGATCATCTCGGTTCTCCGTTCCGGATGGGGACCTTCGATCTTGAGAACCACATCACCGTACGACGATTTCGCGTAGCATAGGAAATTGATTGAAAGATCGGCCACGACTTCGATTTCGCGCAGTTGCCATTTTTCTATGCATTCGTACAGCGTATCCGGTACATTTTCGATCCATTGGGGGTCTGCACTACCGAACCGGCGGCGCGCCTTCTCTTTGAAGTACTCCGGTATCTGTATCATCTATGTGTCATCGGTAACGCCTGCCATTTTACCTCAAACCTACCCATTGCCGCACGTGAATCACCGACCGGACGCCGACGCCCCGGATATCTGCCCGCAAACCGCTGTTACCCTCGGGTTCTCGTGCAATCCCGGCCTTGACCGCCGTTTCGCGCTTGCACTCGGAGATAGCTTTTCCTATCATTCATTCATTAAGAACGTGTCAGGAGGAAAGCATGGCAAATAACGGTAACGGACGCTCGGTCTGGAAGGTCGAAGAGGGAGAGCGTCGATCCGTAGGGGTCATACACATCGTAATCACCGCCCTGTTAATCGGCGTCGGTTTTGTCGTCGGTGCCTTCGGAAGCATTAGCTTCCCCTTGGGATTCGGGGTCAACTTCTTTTGGACGGGGATAGTCGTTCAGCAGGTTGGGCCGATCTGGTTCGGCGCCTGGGGTGTAATCGCCGGAACGATCTTTCCCTTCTTCTCCAACGCAATAGCCGGAACGCCGTTCTACGTCTCCCTCGCCTACATTCCGGCTAACTTCGTACAGGCCCTCCTTCCCGCCTGGGCCTTTAAGAAGTTCAACTGCGATCCTCGTATGAAATCGGGAAAGGACTATGGGGTGCTCCTATTGGCTATGGTGGTGTCGTCGGCTTTCGGCGCCCTCTACTCGCCTCTGGTAGTGCTTCGGGGATTCGGCCTGTTAACCACGGAGTCACTGCCGCTCTTTATCTGGGGATGGTTCGGCGGAAATGTCGTTGCGGGGCTCGTCTTTAACTTTATCCTTTTGAAGGCGCTCTCCGGTGTTGTTATAAAGACTCCTGCGTTCGTAAAGAGGTGGTGGTCTTAACTCGTCCATTGAGTTACACCCCATACGGGGCGGCGCTGCCGCCCCGATCTTTTTGAGCTAATGAATAAAACACTGCTCGGCTATGTGCCGGATGCATCCTTCATCTACCTCGTACATCCGACGATAAAGGTACTCTTTCTCCTGGTTGTAAGCCTCTTTCCCATGTTTATTAGCGCCGTCGAGTGGAACGTCGGCCTTATGGTGGGGCTCATGGCGTTGACCGTCGCCAGCCGGGTCAACATGCGAACCCTCAAGATCTACATACCCGTCGCGGTTTCAATGGGAATGATTATCCTTCTCTCCTACACGGTCCTGGGAGGAAGACATCCCGACTACCAGGTAATAACGCGCATTTTTGGATTTCCCCTCTACTGGGAGCGAATACGGGACGCCCTGGTGGTCTACTTTCGCATCCTGCCGATGATTTTGACCATGGTCTTCTTCTTAAGCACCACCCGGGAGCGTGAGATTATTGCCGCTCTTCGGGCGGTGCGCACCCCCTTTGTCGTCACCTATGTTTTGGCAATGTCGATGCGCGCCGCCGGAATGGTTATGGAGGACTTTCGGATAGTCAGGCAGGCGGAACAGGCCAGGGGTTTCGACTCAAAAAACAAGCCCTTGCCCTACAAGATTCGTAAATATGTCATGTATATGGTTCCCCTCTTTGCGCTCTCCCTCAGGCGCTCCGAGGAGTTTACCAATGCGTTGGTCGCCCGGGGGTACAGCTTTCGATCAAAGGTAAAGCGCCCGGACTATATCCTCTCTCGTTACCGTTTTGCCTGGTGGGACGGTGCTCTCGGCGTGGTGATCGCCGCCCTCTTCGCCCTACTGCTCGTGGCACGCTACCGATTTGGACGCTTTACCGTGGAGGATTCGGTGCTTCTGCGGTACCTGCACACTATCCTCATTCCCGGCGGTGGTGCATGAGCTCACCTGCAATTCAAGTCACCGACTACAGTTGGAAGTATCTCCACTCCACCACCAGGGCGATAAAAAATATAGAGCTGATCGTCCAGCCCGGGGAGTGCCTAGGACTTATCGGTTCCAACGGGTCGGGGAAGACCACCCTTTGCAACTCTATCGACGGACTTATTCCCGGACAGTACCACGGGATAAAAGAGGGCCGAGTGGAGGTCTTCGGTACCGAGGTCGAGGAGTATCGCCGGGGGGAGCTCCAACGCACCGTCGGTCTGGTTTTTTCGGATCCCGAAGCTCAGTTTACCGCCATGACCGTGGAGGATGAACTGGTATTCGGCATGGAGAACCTCGGTCTCTCGATCTCCGAGATCAATCGTCGGCTCGAGTGGGTGTGCGATTTGGCAGACCTCTCACCCCTGTTGGACAAGCCGCCCTACGAGATCTCCGGGGGGCAGAAGCAGCGGGTGGCCCTGGCGGCGATGCTGGCGATGCAACCCCGTGTTCTTATTTTGGACGAACCAACGGCTATGCTCGATCCGGTCTCTCGGGAACGGGTCTTTGCAGTGCTGGCCCGGCTCAGAAAGGAGCGGGAGATAACGATGATCCTTATCGAGCACAGCTTGGAGCATATAATCCCTCTGGCGGATAGGATGGTGCTTTTGAGCAACGGTCGGAAGCTTCACGAGGCACCGACTCGCACCTTCTTCTCCGATCTCTCGCTCCTACGGCAGGAAGGCATCCATCTCCCCGGCGCCGTCGGCTTCTCGGGCTATCTCCGGGAGAGCGGGGCGACCACCGACGAGCCGGCGATTTCGGTGGAGGAGGCGGCGCAACAGGCCCGGAATCTCCGCGGCGCTGCAAAGGGAGAGCTATCGTGAGCTACGTGGACGTGATCGATCTCGCCTACACCTATCCCGACGGCACTCAAGCGCTCCACGGAGTAACCCTATCGATCGAGTCCGGAGAGATGCTCTCCCTTATCGGCCAAAACGGGTCGGGGAAGACCACCCTTTCCAAATGTTTGAACGGTCTGCTGCTCCCTACTTCCGGCAACGTGGTGGTCGACGGACACGACTCTAAGAGCAGCTCGATTTCCGACATGGTACGTAGAGTGGGATACGTCTTCCAAAATCCGGACCACCAGCTCTTTAACCCGACCTGCAGGGATGAAATAGCCTACGGCCCTCGAAACATCGGTATCAGGGAGCCGGAGGTGACGGAACGGGTGGAAGAGGCGGCAACTGTCGTAGGGCTCGGCAGCGAGCACCTAACGGAACACCCCTTCTTTCTTACCAAGGGATTACGACAGCGTGTCGCTATAGCCGCCATTCTCGCTCTGAGGCCCCGGGTCATTATTGTGGACGAGCCGACGACCGGGCAGGACGCCCGGCAGGCCCGGGAGATCATGGGATTCCTGACCACCCTCAACCGGGAGCACGGCCACACGATTATTATCATTACCCACGACATGGACATCGTTGCCGCCTACACAGAGCGAATTCTTGCCATGGCTAAGGGCACCCTCATAGCGGACAACAGCGCCCGGGAGATCTTCTCCAATCCTGCGATTATGGAACGGGCTTCCCTTGCTCCGCCGCAAATCACCCGACTGGCCCAGGCGCTCGGAGATATGGGCATTCACCCCGGGGTGCTCTCCTTGGACGAGATGATAGCGGCCTTCGAAGGGAGCTGACAGACCGTATTCCGTCGAGGAAACACAAACACTGTCACGGGCACAACGCCTAGGAGGAGCTACACCGCCGCGTAGGCGTTGATAAACGTGAAGACGGCGAGGAGCAGAATGGCCGTGATCATCAGCGTTCGCATGATGCCTCCTATACCACAGTCAATGCAGATACCGCAACGGGTCAACAAATGTTCCGTTGTGAATAACGGAAAAATGGAGGTGAGGACCGGTGCTGCGGCCGGTGTTCCCCATGAGTCCCAGCACTTCTCCGCGCGATACGTAATCGCCGGTGCGAACGGAGAAGCTGCTCAAATGACCGTAGAGCGTCTGAAATCCGTCGGCGTGCCGAACAATGACAAACTTTCCGTAGTTGCCGATTTGGCTCTCAATATGAACCACCCGTCCCGATGCCGCGGCGCGGATGGGCGTTCCCGGTGAGTTCGCCACGTCAATACCGTTGTGAAAGCGTCTCAGCCCGGTGAACGGATCATCCCGCATGCCGAAGTGGCTCGTGAACCGCCCCTGCGTCGGCCAGGCGAAGAGTTCGCCCAGGATGATCCGGAGTTCCGTTTGATTCAGGCGGGCGTCCGGCACGAAGAGTACCTGGCCCTCCGTGATGAGTTCGCTTCGCAGGTCATTGGCGTCGAGGATCGCGTTTATGGTGGTGCCGTTGGCCGATGCGATCGCGGCGATCGTGTCACCGCGTTTCACCGTATACAGCAGCCCGTCCCTGTTGGGAATGCGATAGGTGTCCCCCACGTAAAGACGACGGACGTCCTCGATCTGGTTGAAGCTGATCAGGGTATCCAATTCGAGGTCGAACCGGGCGGCGATCGCACCCAGCGTGTCGCCGGTCCGGACGGTGTACGCTCCCACTTCGAGGGCCTCGAACTGTTCAGGATCGAACCCCGCGACCTCCCCGATCACCGCGAAGTCGTCGTGGGTAGGGGCATAGTAGCGGCGCATGATCGATTCGCCGTCCCGGGGAAGTTCGAACGTCGCGATTTCACGGGAAAAGATCACCGAATAATCGGGGACAAGGAATACCTGAACGCCGACCACAAACGCGACGACCGCCGCCATCAGCGGAACATCCAGGGGATGGACGCGAACTGCTACGGTTGTTCGTGAACGTGGTCTCGTTGTACTGCGCAACACGGCGCCGCGTCTTCGGGCAACGCGCTGGTGTTCGATCAAGCTGACCATGTCTCTCTCAATATCGACAATTCAGGGCCTCCATATTATAGTGACGATGCCTGTGGACAACGACGCCAGCCCTTTCCGAAACCGGTTCCAGATCGTTGTCGTCCTCCTGGCGGCGGCCGCCCTCTTCCTGGTATTCCGGTATGCGCAGATCATGCTCTTTGGGTCGCCCGATATCCCCGGGAGTACCGCTCCGTCGCGCCTCGAACGCGGCCCCATCCTGGATAGGTCCGGGAGAATAATGGCGATCCAGACTCAGCTCGACACCGTTTCCGTCTGGAAACCGGCCCTGGAGGACCGGGACGAGGTGGTCCGCGCTCTCAGTGACATTCTCGGTCAGGACCCGGAATCGCTGCGTACACTACTTGCGATTGATCGCGACTACGTGGTGGTCCAACGAACGATAACACCCACCCAGAGCGCACGCATTCGGGCGCACCTGGCGGCGGAAGAACTCAGCGGTGTCCAACTCGAGCCGGACCAGGGACGCGCCTACCCGGAGCGCGAGGCGGCAGCGGCGCTGGTTGGGTACGTCGGTATCGACAACGTGGGTCTCTCGGGAATCGAGTACATGTTCAACGCGGAACTGGCGCCGCCGCCGGGAGATACCACCGAGAAAGTGGTGGGAAACCAGGTCTTTCTGACTATCGACCTGACAATCCAGGCGCACGTGGATTCGCTCACCAACCGTTTGCTGACGGAACACCAGGCCGATGCGGTGATGTTAATCGTCATGGAGGCGCGCACCGGTGCGATTCTCGCCTACTCCTTTGCACCGACCTTTGATCCGAACCACTTCACACGGTACGACCGCGAAGAGCGCCGGAACCTTCCGATTTCGAAAATCTACGAACCCGGTAGCGTACTCAAGGTGTTTTCCGTCTCCTCCTTCCTCGAACTGGGCGGTATCACGCCGTATGACCTCTTTGAGACGTCCGGCGGCTACGTCGCGGACGGCGGCGCGTTCCAGATAACCGACCTGGGAGACTACGGAACGCTACGCACCGAGGAGATCATCAAGTACTCGAGCAACGTCGGCGCGGCATACGCGTCGGAAACGGTAGACGCCGAGGATTTTTACCTCATGCTCACCCGATTCGGCTTCGGCCGGGAAACGGGAATTGCCGTCAACGGCGAGGAGCGCGGGCTCTTGGCGATTCCCGAGCGATGGTCACCACGGTCCCAGCAGACAATCGCGATCGGCCAGGAGGTGGGCGTTACGGCCGTCCAGATGGCCGCCGCCGCCACGGCTATAGCAAACGAAGGTGTTCTGCTGCGCCCTCAGATCGTGGACCGGATCGTCTCGCCCGCCGGCAGAACGCTGCAGCGATTCGATCGCGAGGCGGTTCACCAGGTTATCGGATCCGAAACCGCCCGGACGATGCTGGAGATGATGTACGACGCAACACAGGCGGACGGTACCGCGCGGCGGATCGTTGTCCCCGGCGTTCGCGTATCGGCGAAAACGGGAACGGCCGAGGTCTTCGATCCGGAAGCAAACGCCTATTCCGATGAGCATTACCTGGCGTCCACCCTTGCGATCGTTCCCACAGACGATCCCGATCTGATCGTCTATCTCGTGATTGACCATCCCCGGGGCGAAAGCACCTACGGCGGACGGATCGCGGCCCCCGCCGTGGGAGAACTTATCAACATACTTGTCCCGTACCGCGGAATTCCGCAGGCGGAGAACGAGTCGATTGTCCACTCCGGTGTTGTACAAACGCCCGAGTTTCTGCCGATGGAACTCGGTAATCGCCTGCCCAACCTCATCGGAGCACCAAAAATAGAAGTCCTTGAGCTCCTCACCATTCCCGGCGTCGAACTCTACATAAAAGGGAACGGCTGGGTGGTCCGACAGGATCCGCCGCCGGGAACCGTCATCGAAGAGGGCATGTCCATTTCGGTCGGCCTGGAGTAACGGCGGTGCCCCTGTCCGGACGAGCCGCCCTGCAACGTCTTTCGTCCCGCTCCAACAGAGAGCCTACCGACGCGCAACACAGCGTCGTACTCGATGCTACAAACAGCGTCGTGTCCGACTCGACACCCGGCCATGCACTCGACGCGATACGCAGCGTCGCCCGCTCCGGTGATCCCACGCTGAGTGTCAACGGCGTCGCGCTCCATAGCACCGTGTCGCCGGCCCGTGAGGCACAGCGCCTCGCTGAAGCGCGGAACGAACAGGTTCCGGGCGTGGACTGCTTTGTGGTTTTCGGATGCGGTCTAGGCTACCTGGTAAACGCGTTGCTGGAGCTTCGTCCCGACGTTCCGGTGGTTGTCGTTGAGCCGGCTCCGGACTTGGTGTTGGAAACGGCTGCCTTCGTTCCGGATGTTCCGTTCTGGGGCAGCGATGAACTCCCGCAACTCCTTCGTACCATGCAGGAATCGGACGTTCGTGTACCGGCCCTGGTGGCCGGGCGCGCTTTTCAGCACCTCTTTCCAGACCAGTGGAGGCTGGTACGGGAGTCGATCGAATCGTACGTAGAACGCACACGGGTCAACCGCAACACGATCCGCCGCTTTGGTCGCACCTGGGTTCGGAATATCCTGCGGACCGCTGCGGCGGGCGTTCCCGTGATTTCGCTGGAGGCTTTGCGGGACGCCTTCGCCGGAATTCCGGCACTTGTCTGCGGCGCCGGTCCAACGCTTGAACGGATTCTGCCGGCGCTCCCCGACATCGCCCGGCGAACGGTGGTGATTTCCGTCGAGACCGCCGCGGCACGCGTGAGTTCGGCCGGCGTTGTTCCCGATTTTGTCGTGACCGTTGATCCCCAGTACTGGAACACCCGCCACGTGGACAACCTGCCGGAACGCTCACCGATTCTGGTGACGGAACCCGCGGCGAATCCGCGGTCCCTGCGCCTCTGGTCCGGTACCGTCGCGTTGGCAGAGTCGGTTTTCCCCCTGGGGCGCGAGATCTGGGGTGCCGCGGACGCGCGCAGCAGGCTGGGCGCCGGCGGCTCCGTTGCCACGAGTGCTTGGGATCTGGCCCGATTCGTCGGCGCACCGGAGGTCTATCTATCCGGCGTTGACCTCGGTTTTCCGGGCAACGCGACGCACTGTCGCGGGACGTTCTACGATGATTACGTCCGCACCCTCGCCGTTCGAACGCGCCCCGCGGAATCGTACAAGCACCGCCTGCTCGGCGACGCGTCGCCCCAGGCGGTTCGTGCCGCCGGCGGAGGCGAAGTCCTGTCCGATCGACGCATGCACGTCTACCGCGCGTGGTTCGAGGATCAGCTCGAGTCGGGTCGCGCCCCGACAACCTACCTCACGGCGAAAGAGAGTTCCGCCATCAAGGGGGCGCACTTTGCAGACCTCGCGGACGCGTCGATCCGCTCATCCCTGAAGGATGTGCGCGACGAGATAGACCGCAGGCGAGCCGCCCTGGACAACTATGCAGAACGAATGGGACTACGAACCGGTGTGTTCGAGGAACTGACGTCGGTGATCGTGCGGATCGAGGAGCGGGCGCGCCGTTCCGTTGACGTGTGCGATGAGATTGTCCGCCGAGGATCGGCCGACGCTGGAGACCTGCGGCGCGTGGACGCACTCGACGCACAACTACTCGCGGACGAGCGCCGCCATATTGCCGGTTTTCTGCTGGGGGACGCGGCGGACGCCGCGATTGCCGCCCGCGCGGAGGACGCCCTCTCGTCGGTCAAACAGAGCGCAGCGATACACCGAGCCGTGGCGGAATCCGCCCAATATCACATCGCCCTGCTCTCACGGTACAGATAAAACCCCACCTAAAGTTCCGGTCCGCCGGGGTCGACAATAAGTATTGGAACTATTCCGAAAGCGGTGCGCCAACCGACGTCCAGGCGCACCGCTTTTTTTGTCTGTCGGTTTTGTACCTACCGGACGGTAGTCATCGGAACGCGGGTGCCGTCCGATGAAAGGTACACTTCGCGACTGTCGTCGGCGTTCCGAACGACCAGGTCGTGTCCCTCGAGGGCGTCCACGACGATTCCCACGGTCCCGGAGAGAGCGCGGTACACAACGCACTGCTTGCCAACCGGTTTGGCACCCCGGTATGGAGCACCGTCAATACTCACCAGCCGAATTAGACGGCCCAGCGAACGAACCAGGTGGCCTCCGTACGGATCGGTGGCGACGTCCGGTTCAGATAGAGAAAAGGAGAGTTCGATCGGCGCCGTGGGGATTGCGACCGTCTGCGCACCGGAACGCGCCCGGGCGACGCTCATCAGTCGCGGGGACGCCCCCAATTCCATGCGCACCACCGTTCCCGTTTCCGTCGACGGCATCACCTGGACCACGCCGTTGATCGTTGTGCGGACGCGCTCCGCCACTTGGTGCAGCGCCCCCGCCCCGGGTGAGGAGGCGAGGCTCGTCAGATTGTCCTCTCCCCGGACAACGCGCAACACCAGTTCGCGTCCGTTGTCCCTACGGTGGACGCCCAGGACCAAGTTGACCTCCGATTGCGCCACCGCGGCGATCGAACAGACCGCCGACGCAATGAGCGTCTCCGCCAGGGCGGCGATGCCGACGGAAAGGCGGGTAGTATCGTGCTCGGCACGGAGGTGCACCGGCACGTCCGGAGTCGCCTCACATGTGTCGAGCTGCCGCTCGATGCCCTTCAGCATCTCCGCGACGGAGACGCTGAACGCTCGTTCAACCACAGCTACAAGCGCCTGGACCGGTTCCGACGTATCCTCCGACAGGATCACTTCGCCTGCATATAGTCCCAGCAGTTCGATATCGCGCGCTTCCACGTCCACGGCGACGCGATCGATCGCTCCGGAGTAGCCGAGCGTGGTCCTCGGTTTGATCAACTCCCCGTACGGCACGGCGTGTACAACCAATGGGAGGGCCGGTGCATGCGACAGGTTTTCCGCGAAGTCTCCGCCCTCTTCCGAGAGCAGAAGAAACGAAACCCAGCGGTGGTGTTCGTCCTCGCGGTACGCGACAACCGGATACCGCTCCTCGACCCAGTCGATTATCTCCTCCGTCGATCCGGTCGCTTCGAAACGAACGAAGAACACCGTCTCACCCCGGCCGATCCCGTCGACTACGAGCTGGGCATCCGGCGGTGAAAGCGACAAGAGATCGACCCTGTCCGGCTCGAGGTCCACGAGAATACCCCGGACCGGCTGCTCCTTTGCGCGTACGGTTGCATCGGAGACGAGTTCCCGTAGGATAAAAAGGTCGCGAAAGGCTCCGCCCCCGCGAGAGAGCGCATCGAGCGCCTCGGCAACGTCGTCTTCCTGCAGAAACGCGGCCTGCCGCGACAGTTCGGCAAAGCGCTCCCTTATGTCCGGGGGAAGCGTTTCGGTCGCTTCTACCTGCGCGTGTACCTGATCAACGAGACGCGCCGTGTCACGATACAGTTCTTCCCGTGTCAATAGGTTCTCCCTCGATCGCGGCCGCTGTGAATCGACAGGATCAACTCGACTTCACCAACCGCGAGGTTGAGCCGACCGGCAATGATATCGGACGACAAGCCCGACTGGTGCAATCGGACCACCTCATCCCGCGTTGAACGAGGCGCGACTTCATCAACCCGTCGGCGCTCCAGGTCGAGCTTAAATGCCTCGGAAACCTGAGCAGGTTGCCGCGCGTGCGCATCCCGCAGATCGGAAACGGTTCTGTCCGCCTGCGCCAGGAGTTCCTGCAGCGCCGCGACTCGATCCTCCAATACCGTCACGTTCCTGTCGGCGGTCTCGTTCAACTCGGCAACGAGCCCCTGGATCTCGGCGTCTACGCGCGCCAACAGCCGGCCCGGGTCAGTTCTGCGGCGTACCCGCGCGTCTACGAGCCACCACATGAAAACTAGACTCGCTATGTACAGGATTGTGAAGAGCCAAAACGACATCGCCTACCCGGAGAGGTCCACGTGACGCCCAAGGTCGGGGTCCCGGAAGACCTCATCTTCCGGCGCGGACTCCTCTTCCGACTCCCTCTTCCGTCCGCCGGCGGCGCCCTGTTCCTGTGAGTGGCCTTCGTCGTCCACCGTTTCCGGTCCCTCGCTCACGCCGTCGGACTGGCGTACAGTGTGAGCGTCCTCCTGCGACTTCTGAGCGATCTCGCTTCCAACCACGGCCTGGTTCTGCGCGACTGCATCCCGAAGCGCGGACTGCTCCTTTCCCACGGCAGCGAGTCGAACAAAAAGCGTCTGAAGATCAATGGGCTGAAGAGACATTGGCTCCCTTCTTCTTCACCGAGATGTCCGCATCACTCTCTTCGTACTTGGTGACCTTCACCGCCTTCCCGTCCGCCACGAACGATACAGCGCGCATCTCATTTCGCACGGGCAGCGAAAGGTCCTTGATCGTTACCTTGACACCGGGGAAAACCGTTCCCGACGCACTCACGCGTCCGTTGGTACGCAGATCGTCGAGATACGCCTGGATGTTCTCACGGTCCTTACTGAGGCGAATGCGCGTCTTTGCTATCTTTTCGCGTTTCGCTTTCATGGCGGTGTACGCCTTGAGCTTCTCCGGCGAGATCTTCTTCTTGTTCTTCCGAAGGTTCTCAATCGTCGCCATATTGAGCTGCATCTCTTCGAGCTGCTTGGCGAGTTCCTCGTCTTTCTGTTCGATCTCCTGGAGGCGCGCCTTGCTCTTCGGATCGTAGCCAACCTCTATCAACGTCTCCATGCCGGCCACGGAACCCAGCGTTTTGGCGTCAACTTCCTCGGCGGCACGTATGGAGCCGCCGACGATGTTCGCGCGTTTCCCGCGGCAGATGATACGCTTGTCGCAGCTGACTTCACTGTTGATGATGCCGTCGCTGACCACCACCATTTCGCCCGATTCGACCTTGGCGTTCTCGATGAACTTGGACCAGATAGATCCGCCCGACTTGACGAGACCTTCGCTCTTGCCGGTGATTCCCTGGTGGACGATGATGTCGCCTTCTACTTCGAGGGTGCTCCGGGCAACGCTGCCCATTACCTCCAGGTCGCCGGCGGCGTTGATGCTGAATCCGTCATCCACGTTGCCCTTGACGATGACCGTACCGAGAAAACGGATATTGCCGGTTTTCATGTTCACGTCACCGTCCACCATGTAGATCGGTTCCACGGTGATCTTTCCGCCGACAATCTTGACAAGCCCGTTGATCTCGGCGATTACCGACGATCCGTCGTTGGAAAGCCGAGTGTTGTCTCCAAGCGGCGGATCCATGTCCCGGCCGTCTTTTGCCGGCAGCAATTTCCCCGTTACGGTCTGCCCTGGTACCCCCGGCTGGGCCGGCACCTTGCGCGCCAAAACCTGACCTTCGACCACGTTCTCAATACGGTTGAGTTCCTTGAAGTCCACGCGGCCGTCGTCACGCGCGTTGATTCGAACCGACTTGTCGTCCGTCTTGAAGTCGTAGGCCATCCGGGCATCCGCCCCATTCTCGGGTTTCTTGCCCTCGGCAACCGTGATGTTTTCACGGTACCGGGGACGGTCTTCGACCTCAGTAAGAACGTCGTCAAGAAAGCCGAAGATCACGCCGTTCGTCTCCAGGACCGCCCGGATCGTATCCGCCGAAGGGTCACAACCACCCGGTCCGGGCGGCGAGAGCATGACCAGCGCCTTCATCTCCGCGTCGACCACGTTGCACGTGACATACGCGTCGTTTGCGGCGTTGTAGTCGAAATCGGCAACTTTGACCCACTCTCCGTCGGCGTGTTTCACCACGGTGGAGACCATTCCCGTATCGATACGCTCGTTGGTTCGTTTCGACAGCGCCTCGATTGCTTCCCGCTGACCGACCCGTTCGCCGTTGCCTTCCGGGGCGGTCACCTTGAGCATGACGCCTCCCGGAGCGAGGCGAACCAGCGCCTGGCCGTCCCGGTTGATCTGTTCCTCCGCTTCGAATCCGAAGTCCATGTCAAACCCTTCGTCATCGGACGAAACGGCTTCGTTCTTGGCGTCGGGGTACGCCACGATGATCATCGGTTTTTTTCCGATGCCCAAAGCGCCTCGGGACCCTTTCTCGAGGATTTCGTAGGCGATCCTCTTGATGGGCAACGAGAGTTCAATGGACGCTTCCCGGAGAGCGTCTTCCAGCGTATCAGCGGAAACGTTTACGTAGCGACGGTTTGCGTCCTCTTCGGCGCTCTTTCGCATAAACGCTTTGAGCTGATCCATCGTTACCATGGCTACATAATTCCTTTTTTGACGCTGGTCAGTTTCCCCCGTAGCCTGACAATTGCCTTTGTGTGGAGTTGCGAAATTCGCGATTCCGTCACACCAAGAATGGCGCCGATCTCTTTGAGCGTGAGATCCTCGTAATAGTAGAGGACCAGGACCTTCTTTTCCTTGTCGGGGAGTTCGTTGATCGCTTCGACAATGACTCGTTTGATCTCGTCCTTCTCAACGATCGCGTCGGGATTGCGCGTTTTGGGGCTTTCGATGCTGTCACCGATGGACATGCGATCGTGGTCTTCACCGGAATACCACACGTCGTTCAGGGAGAGTACGGTTGTACCGCTGATTTTCAGGACGAGCTGTTCGAACTCTTTGAGGGTGACCCCGAGTTCCTTGGCAATCTCCTGGTCGGAGGCGGACCGCCCCAGTGTAGCTTCGAGGCGGCGCACCGTCTCTTCCAATTCACGCGTCTTCTGCCTGATCGAACGCGGCACCCAGTCCATCTGCCTGAGCTGGTCGAATATGGAACCACGAATGCGGGTGACCGCGTACGTTTTGAACTTGACGTGCTTGTCGGGATCAAATTTCTCGATGGCGTCGAACAGCCCAAAGACGCCGTAGCTGACCAGATCATCGAACTCGACGTTCTGCGGCATTCCAACGGCGAGCTTGCCGGCGACGTACTTGACGAGCGGCAGGTACTGGCGAACCAAGCGATCACGAATAGACGCGTCCTTTCCTTTCCGGTACGCGCGCCAGAGATCCTCTTCGGTTTTCTCTGTCAGAGCCTGGCTACCCATTCCCCTTCCCATTCAGCCGATCCTAGTCCCTTTTTAACATTGTTTGCAACGCTTTGGCGAGCGCGGCCGGATCGTTGCCCGCCATGCCGCCGGCATCGGCACCGCCTCCCGTAGACGGGATAGTATCCATCTCGTCCACCTCCGCCTCCTCGATCGGTTGCACAAACTCGCCGGCCAT
This sequence comes from Spirochaetales bacterium, assembly GCA_028282545.1. Classification (GTDB taxonomy): domain Bacteria; phylum Spirochaetota; class Spirochaetia; order DSM-27196; family Alkalispirochaetaceae; genus JANQHT01. The sequence goes on along the minus strand of JANQHT010000041.1, from coordinate 11,011 downwards.
CCCGCCGATGTCGGGGAGCGCGGACTCGCTCTGCGGAGCCCGCGGAACCGCCTGTACCGCAGATTCCTCTTCCACGATCGCGGCCGCCACGTCGTCGACCTGGGATTCCTCCACCTCTTCTACCATGGACGGTACAACCGGTTGCGGTTCTTCCGCTTCGTCATCCACGAAGCCCGAGGACCCCGCCAAGGCTGCAAACTGGTTCTCGACCGGTGCATCATCGACAACGATATCGACGTTTTCGCCAATAGCGGGCTCTTCCGCCTCCTCCGTTCCGGCCGCTGACGTGGCCGGAGCACTGTTTTCACCTTCCGTCACGGGCTCGGGAGCGCTTCCGGCGGGAACAAGCGCCTGGTCAAAGAGGTACGCACTGCCTCCCCCGAGTACCGCGAAGACGAGCGTCCAGACGATCGACCGTACCAGTACAACGCCGAAACCCACCCCGAACATCCCTCCAATCAACGCGGATAACAGGAATGCCGTTCCACCGGCAATACCGGCGACCTTTACGTATCGTTCCATGTCAACTTCCACACTAGGGTAAACAAAAATGAACCGTCACGTTAGTTCATTTTCCCGAATAATCGCTTCACAAACTGGCCGATTCCGCTTCCTTCCCGATACTCGATCTTCTCCAGACGGCTGGTGATCTGGTGCACGCAGATACTCGCCTTGCTCTTGGAGTCCATCACGAGGAACGGTTTCTGTTTAATGATCGCCTGCTGAACGCCGGGATCTTCGTAGACGTAGCCGAGGTAGTCGATCTTGAGGTTCAGGAACTGTCCTGCGATGCTGATAACGCGATCGGAGACGCGTTTGCCCTCGGTCACCGATTTCACCCGGTTCACCACGAGCTTGAGTCCCAGATTTAAGTTGTCAATTTCCGTGGCAATGATCTTGATTATGCCGTAGGCATCGGTAATTGCCGTGGGTTCCGGGGTTGTTACGATCAGGACGTCGTCCGCGGCCGCGACAAAGGCGAGCACGTTGTTGGAAACGCCGGCACTGGTGTCGATAATCACCACATCCGCGGCCGAGAGGCCCTGGAGCTCCTCGATGAAACTCCGGCGTTCCGCCTCGCCGAGGTTGGCGATCTTTGCAAATCCCGACGCGCCCGCGACGATCTGTATCCCGTAATCGGTATCCATGATGATTTCACGCATCGTTTTTTGGCGGCGAATCACGTGATACAGGTTGTACTTGGGAATGACCCCCATGACGACATTGACGTTTGCCAACCCGAGATCGGCGTCCATCAGGACGACCTTTTTGCCCATGGCCGCGTAGCTGAGCGCGATATTTGTCGACAGGTTCGTCTTGCCGACGCCCCCCTTCCCGCTCGCAACGGTTATGATCCGCGTTTGTGTGTTCTGTTTTGCGTCGCTGCCGCGCTGTCTCATAATCTCCCGTAACGTCTCAGCCTGATCGGTCATGCGCCTACCCCCGATTGATCAACTCATCGACACCACGTCTTCGACCACGGCCGATCGCGCTCTTGCAAAACCGTGCAGGCGTTTGGTAAACGACGCGACCTGCGCGCGCTCGAGGTCTTGTGGTACACTTTGACCATCGGTAAGAAAGCTCACGGACTTTCGCGTTTCACGCAAAACACTGAGAAGATTCCCAACGTTTGATGTTTCGTCCATCTTGGTAAAAATAACGCCGGAATACGCAAAAGGCTCGAACTGGCGGAAGATTTCCCGCATATCCGCGAGCTTCGTGGTGGCGCTGACGGCAAGGTGCACTTCGCCGCGCGCCTCGGAAACGAGTTCATGGACCTCCGCGAGCTTGCCGAAATCGCGAGGACTCTTGCCGATCGTATCGACAAACACAAAATCGTCGTCCTGAGCCAGCGAGATCTGGCGGCGCATCTCCTCTTTGGTCTCGACGGCGGCAACGGGAAGTCCCATGATCTCGCCGTATTTCTGGATCTGCTGCAGCGCTCCAATCCGGTAGCTGTCAATAGTAATCATGCGGACCTTGCGAACGGGGTCCGCCACCGCTCCGTACATCGCGGCCAGTTTGGCGATCGTCGTTGTCTTGCCCACGCCGGTTGGACCAATTAGGACGACCACGCGCGGCGTGGCGGCGTGTTCGTCCCAGGGGAAGGTGCTGATATTGTCGGAGATCCACTCCAGCACCCTGGCCCCAAGGGCGTCCCACTGGGCAAGTCCATCATAGCTCAGTTCCCGTTTGGCACGTTCAACGATCTCTCCGGTGTAGGCGGAACTGAACTCGTTCTCATCGAGGACGCTTCGCAACTGTACGAGGCCCTCCGGCTCGTCGCGCCGCGTATCTCCGCCACCCACGCTCTCCCGCAGCGCCCGCAGTTCCCGCATCACGTCGGATAGACTCTCACCCGTGCCGCCTGTGGGAGTCTCCGCCACGCTACGCGTGCGGTCGCCCTCGTCCCCCCGCACGGTACTGAGGATCTTTCGCCGTTCCGTTTCCATCGTCTCCGGCGTGGACGGGCGGATCCGGGCGGGGCCGTGCGAATAATAGCCGGTCACTTCGACGGCGCGTTTTCGGAAAAGCCCCAGCAATCCCCCGCTCAACACCTCGCGGCGCGAAAGGATGCGTGCCCGTTCACCGTACTTGCCGCGAACGAGTGCATGGACCGCCTGATCCGTGGGTGCCTGCTCAACAAAGAAATCCATCACTACTCCTCGACTCGAATTTCGCCGATCGACTCGACGCGTACATCGGACGCGATCTCGGGGATCGAAAGGACAACCAGATCGCGATAATCTCGAGAGGTGCTCTGTTTGACGAGCGCCCGGGCGGCCTCGGAAGTCAACACGACCGGTACAACCCCCTGTTCAGAGGCTGTCTCGAGCGCGCCGCCGACGGCGGTTATCCACACCCGTTGTCGTTCCGGGGGGAGGGCCGCGACGATACCGTTGGTGGTCTCCAGGCGGCTCTCCACGATCTCCTGCTCCAGATTGGGTTCCACGGTGGCCACCCGCAGCGTTCGATCCTCGTCGGCGTACTGCAGGCAGATCTGTCTGCCCAGCGCCTGCCGCGCCTTCTCCGTGAGAAAGGAAGTGTCTTTCGTAACGGTAGCGTGATCCGCGAGCGCCTCAAGGATCACCACCTGGTTGCGAATCGAAACCTGCTCGCGGAGCAGGTTCTGGAGGACCTTCTGAATTTCGCCAAGGCCGAGACTCGCCTGGACCTCTTCCACCACCGCCGGGTAGTCGGAGCGCAGCTGGTCCAGAAGCTGCCGTACGTCCTGCCGCCCCAGGACCTCGTCGGCGTGACGCTTGATCACCTCGGTCAGGTGGGTGGCGATAATCGAGGGTGGATCGACCACGGTGTAGCCGGCGCGTTCCGCCCGTTCCCTCACCTCCTCGGTGATCCAGAGCGCGGGCAATCCAAAGGCGGGGTCCCTGGCCGATTCACCGGGGATCTCTTCCCGGACACCCCCGGGGTTGATGCTGAGGTAATGGCCCATCCTGATCTGCCCGCGCCCCACTTCGACGCCCCGTATCTTCAGACTGTACTCATTGGGCCCCAGGCGCATGTTGTCGATGATTCGAATGCGCGGAACGACGAGACCCAGTTCAAGCGCGGTCTCGCGCCGGATACTTGTGATGCGATCGAGGAGTTCGGCCCCCTTGTCCTTGTCAACCAGGGGTATCAATCCGTACCCGAGTTCCATCGACATGGGGTCGAGCGGTGCCACGTGGGTAATCTCCGCCGCCTTGGGCGCCTGCGTCTCTTTGTCCTTCTCGCGGGCCGCCTCTGCTGCAACGCGCTGATCACGCCGCTGAAGCCTATAGGCGGTAAACGCAGAAAGGAGCCCCAGGGGGATGAGGACGTACCACGGAAACCCGGGCAGGACCGCCAGCATAAAGAGGAACGCCGCGGCGATCCAATACACACGGGACTGCCGCGAGAACTGGTCCGCGGCGTCCTCGCCGAAGGTGCCGTCGGAGATCGCTCTCGTAACGATCAGGCCGGTGGCGGTCGAAACGAAGAGAGCGGGAAACTGTGTAACCAGTCCGTCACCGACGGTCAGAGAGACGTACGTATAGAGCGCGGCGTTGAGCGTCTCCCCGTGGATGGTGGTGCCGACGATCAGGCCACCCACGATGTTGACCACGGTGATGAGGATGCCGACCTTGACGTTGCCCGAAACAAACTTGCTGGCACCGTCCATGGCACCGTAGAAGTCGACCTCCCGTTCCAAGGCGACCTTCTTCTTCGTCATCTGCTCTTCTGAGAGGGCGCCGCTGTTGTACTCCGCCTCGATCGCCATCTGTTTGCCCGGCAGCGAGTCGAGCGTGAAGCGGGCGGCGACCTCGGCCACGCGGGTGGCTCCCTTGGTGATGACGATGAACTGTACCGCGATCAGAATTACGAAGATGATGATCCCGATCACGAGTCCCTCTGCACCTTCGGTACCGACGACGAAGCGGGCGAAGGCGCGAACGATCCTTCCATCGAACTCGGCGCCCTGGGCGAGGATGAGTCGCGTCGAGGAGACGTTGAGGGCCAGTCCGAACACGGTCGTTACCAGGAGGAGTGTCGGGAAGATCGAGAAGTCCAGCGCCTCCTTGTTATAGAGGACGATCAGGATCGTCACGACGCTAACCATAAGGTTGAACGCCATGAGCGTGTCGAGCAGCACCGTCGGCAGCGGAATGATCAACATGGCGATGACGACTATTACGCCCGCCGCCACGAACGCATCGCTGCGGTGTTGCAGTACGGACTGCAGCCCGAATCCCTGTACTTGCTGTGTATCAGCCATATATCACCTTCTTGCCGGTCATTCGGTATACCTCTCGGAGTACGATGACCATCGCTTCGTAGAACTTCTCCGGGATTACTTCGCCAACCTCTACTTCCGCGTAGAGCGCGCGGGCGAGCGGTTTGTTTTCAATCGTCGGCACCTCGTTGTCGGCCGCGATGCCGCGAATACGCTGGGCAATTGCATCCTGCCCCTTGGCCGTGACCTGGGGCGCCGACATGCGCGCGGCGTCATACTCGAGCGCCACCGCGAAGTGCGTCGGGTTTGTGACGACCACGTCCGCGTTGCGCACGTTCTGGACCATGTTCCGCGTCATGATCTCCTGCATTCGCTGCCGCAGACGACTGCGGATCAGCGGATCTCCCTCGTACTGCTTCCGCTCTTCCTTGACTTCCTGCTTGGTCATCTTGAGCTGGTCCCTGTGCTGCCGCCGCTGGAAGAGGTAGTCGAAGAGACTCAGTACAAGCAGAACGATCGAAGCGGAAACGAGCAGGACAAAGACGCTTTCCGCGACAAACCGCACGCTCAACGCGAACGGTGCCCGAGAGAGCGACGTCAACCGCGCAAAACGGCCGCGAATAATAAAAAACGCGAGGGCGCCGATAAGCAGAACCTTGCCCAACGACCGGAACAGGTTGTAGAGCGCCTCAGTCGAAAGAAACGATCGCTGCACCCACTTGCCGAACCGCGGCGCCACCCGATTGAAGTCGGGTTGGAGCGGTTTGGTGGTAAAGAGAAACCCAAACTGCACAACGTTGCCGACGACCGCGGACACAAAGGCGACGGCGGCCACGGGCAGGACCAGACGCGCGAAGTAGGAGTAGAACGCCGGCGCCAGTACTCCCGTCGTGGTCGTATCGACTTCACCGGCGCGGCCCAGGTAGAACCGAACCATTTCGATCATGTTGGCCATGAGGTATCGCCCCAGAACCCCCAGGGTAACGACGGAAAAGAGCAACACGATGGCGCTGCTGACGTCCGCACTCTTTGCAACCTTTCCCTCTTCACGACTCTTCCGGACTTTCTGTTCGGTAGGATCTTCCGTCCGCCCTTCGTCTTCCGCCGCAAACCACTGCACGTGGATGCGCGCAACTTGGGCGAGGAACCTCCCCCGTTCAATTTCACCGCGCCGCCACAAGGGCCGGAGAGCCGTCGCGCGTCTCACAGCTCACCTCCCGCGGGCAGCATGTCTCCAAAAAAGGTGGCGATCGTAACAAAGGAGCTGTCAATGATCGCTTCAAAGCTTTGCACCAGGAAGGGCAGCGCAAGAAAAAGGACCAGGAAGGCGACGCCGATCGCGGCGGGGAACCCCAGCATGAGGAGGTTCATCTGGGGAGCGGCCTTCCCGAAGAGCCCCATGGTGACCTGCAGCAGGAAGAGCGTACCCAAAATCGGGAACGCCAGGATCAAGGCGTTTTCGAAGAGCCCCCCCAGGCCCGAAACCACCAGGGAAAAGAGGTCGGCGTGCGCCCCGGCGATATCGCCGGCTCTCATGGCCGCGAAGGATCCCTCTACACCGTAGAGGAACATCTTCTGAAAGCCCGAGGAGAGGACAAAGATCATCATGGCGATGATGTTGAGGAACTGGCCCATGAGGGGAATCTGGACCTGCGCCAGGGGGTCAAAGACCTGGGAGGCGCCGAAACCCATCTGGAGCGAAAAGAACTGCCCCCCCAACTGGAACACCGAGAACATCAACGTCAGGAAGAGCGCCGTAATGATCCCGATGAGCGCTTCACCAACGGCGATCAGGACGAACAGGAGCGTCGTGGACGGAACGGGGTATCCCCGGGCGGCCACCGATGGAAAGACGGCGAACGCGGCCAGGAATGCGATCGCCACCCGGGCAATCCCCGGGATAGAGGTAGAGGAGGTCATCGGTGCCACCCGCAGAAAGACGTAGGTACGCACAAAGAGGAGAAAAAACAACGGTGCATTTTGTGCGATCCGCTCAACGATCACTCGTGCGCGCCCCCTAACCAAGCATCCGTGGTATCTGTGAGATCAGGTTGATCGTGTACTGCTGCAGGATCCTGATCATCCATGGACCGAAAAACATAAGCGCCAGCAGGATCGCCGCGATTTTCGGTACAAATGTGAGCGTCTGTTCCTGAATCGAGGTCGTCGCCTGGAAAATCGAGATGATCAGACCGACCGTCATCCCGATCAGGAGAATCGGTGCCGCCACGATGAGAATCTGGAAAACGCCGCTCCGGAAGATGTTGATCGCGGTTCCAACGTCCATCAGAAGACTCCAAAGCTCGCAACGAGCTGCTGCGTGATGAGGTTCCAACCGTCAACAAGCACAAAGAGGATCAACTTGAACGGCAACGAAATCATGATTGGCGGAAGCATGATCATGCCCATCGACATCAACGTGGAAGCAACCACCATGTCGATGATGATGAAGGGTATAAAGAGCAAAATGCCGATCTTGAAGGCAACCGTCAGTTCGTGGAGGATAAACGACGGTATCAGCACGTAGGTCGGCACGTCCGCCAGCGTCCGGGGACGGGAGAGACCCGCCATCCTCATAAAGAGCGCGACCCCGTCCGGATCGGCTCTCATCTGCCGGTACATAAAGATCCGCATGGGTCCCTCAAACCGCTCGAACGCCTCATCCACGCCGATCCGACCGTCCGACAACGGCCGGTACGCCTCTTCGTAGATCGTTTCGAAGGTCGGCCACATGATAAAGAGCGTGATGAAGAGGGCGACCCCCATCATTACCTGCGACGGCGGGACCTGCTGCAGCGACAGCGCCCGCCGGATAAAATCGAGGACGATGGCGATCCGCAGGAACGAGGTCATGATGATGACAATCGACGGCGCCAGACTGAGGACACCGAGCATGAGCAGCAACTGAAGCGAGAGGGCCACCTCGCCCTCGCCGTTGGGCTCTCTCACCTGGATATCGACAAAGGGAATCTGCAAGCCCTCGGCACCGACAATGGGGTTGCCCCCATCGGTAGCCACGGACTGCGCGGGGGCCTGCGCAGCAGGGACCAGCGCCAGCGCGACGAGGAACACTACCGCCGCCGCCGAGCGCCGAGACGCCGTCATCGAAGTCCCCGCAGGCGTTCCCGCTGCCGTTGGAGAAACTCCAGGCCGCCGGAACCGTCACCGGCCGATCCGCCGAAAACCGCGGCGAGTTTTGCTCCGAAGCCGCCTTGCGAGGCGCCGGCCGGCGCCTCAGCGGCGGAATGGGCGAGCTGCAGCTCATCCACGCTCTCCCGGTCGGATACCTCCGCGATAAGGCCAATGGTGGCGTCGCCGGCACCAAGAAGGTAGACCTTCTGCCCCACCTGCACGGCGTGAACCGACTTGCCGCCTGCAATGGTCTTGGACGCCAGAACGCGGATCGCCGACGACTCTTCCACGGCGCCGCGATTGAATCGTTTAATCAACGCGACGGCGCCGTAGATCGCGCCTACGACGGCCACGAGAACGACGACCATCCGGATGAGATCGGAGAATCCAAAGGCGGTCAGTTCACCGTCGGACGGCACGACCGCTTCTGAGTTGGAGTCGGCGAAGAAGAGCTCCTCCTCCGCCGGTGGCACCGCCTGTTCCTGCGCGACGACCGCAAACGGGACCGCCAGCGCGCACAGACACAGCACTATCAATCGTGAACGTTTCAGTTTTCCCCTCCCCAAAACTGCGCCCCGGTCTGCCGCCCGGGACGGGTCTGTTCACATCAGGTCATGTCGCTCACTCGCTCCATTGGCGATACGATTTCAGTGACACGTACCCCGAAGTTTTCATCGATAACCACAACCTCGCCCTTGGCGATCAGCTTGTGGTTCACCAGTATGTCCACCGGCTCACCGGCCAGCTTGTCCAACTCGATAATCGTACCTTCGCCCATGCCCAGGATCTCCCGGATGAGCTTGCGCGTGCGCCCCAACTCAACGGTCATCTCCATGTAGACGTCCATGAGAAGACCGATGTTGCCCGATTCCGCCCCGGCCGTTTGCTGTTGGAGGCTCGGGAACTGAACCGACTGTACGTTTGCTTGGCCGCCCATCATGCCGCCCATGGGGGCCATACCCATACCTTGCATTGCACCGGGGTTAGGCGCTCCCATGCCCATACCGGGCATCTGTCCCATACCCTGCATCTGGCCCATACCGGCCATTCCGCCTCCCATGGCGCCGGCACCCATTGTCGATGCCGCCGCAGCCTCAGGCGCCGGTTCCGTGCCGCCGAGTTTCGCAACAAATGGTGCGTCGAATATCTCGTAGAGGGTGACCGTTCCATCGCCCTCTATCTCGAGCGTGTACTGGGCGGTGACGATGTCGTCCGTCAGGCCAATTTCACCGGCATCCACCGTAACGGCTTCCGCCGGAGTCGGCATGATTGTGGACCCGGTCTTGTCGCTGAGCGTGTTGATCACAGGTCCGGACATTTGAGAGAGCACTTCCTGGATGGCCTGAAGCGCGGCATCGTTCAACTCGACGCCTTCCATACCCATAGATGCAGAGGCGATATGTACGGCGTCTTCCGACCCCATCACGTAGAAGTGGTTACCGTCATCTCCGAAGCTATAGGCGACCCGAACCACGTCTCCACTCAGACCGGAAGGCGCGCCGGCCTTGACCGACGCCACCGTCATGGTGGCGTTTTTGCTCGTTACCATTCCGAGGTTTGACTGCTGCTGATCGACCGTGGATTCCAACGCTTCTTTGAGAGCATTCACCGTTGGGGGAGCCGCCGACGTCTGGTTGGCGGCCGCGCTTTCTCCAAGGTCTATGTCGTCCGCCCCAGCGAGCAGAGCATCAATTTCGTCTTGAGAGAGCGATCCATCACTCATAGCCTACTCTCCTTCTTCTTCCGTGAGTTCTTCGAACTCTTCCGTGTCGATCTCTTCGATGACCGACGTGATTTGAACTGCGAGTTTGCTGCCGATTTGCCCGGGCCGACACCAGAATTTGCGCCGGTCTCCAACGCGCAGCGCCATGTCGTCGGACACGTGTGTACCCTGCAGGCGAATGATGTCATTCACCTGGAGGCTCAACACTTCGCGAACGGTGAGGTTCATAGACCCGATTTCCACGACCAGCGGTACGTCCACGGTCGAAAGCCGATCCCGGAGAATCGTCAGGTTCTCCGTGGTTGCTCCCCGTCGCACCGAGGAGTACCAGTACTGGGCGGATAGCTTGGAGATTATCGGTTCGATCGTAAGGTAGGGAATGCAGAAGTTCATCATCCCTTCCACGTCACCGATTTTGGTCTCCAGCGTGACAAGAACCACCATCTCCGTTGGAGGTACGATACCCGCGAACTGAGGGTTGGTCTCGATCTGTCCCAGGCGCGGCCGCAGGTCGATAACCTGGCTCCAGGCTTCGCGCATATTCCCGAGGATACGAACCACGATGCCTTCCATGACCGTGGTTTCGATATCGGTGAGGTCCCGGGTTACCTTTGTGCTTTCACCCTGGCCCCCGAAGAGGCGATCGATGATCGAGAAGGTGATTGCCGGGTCGATCTCCATGATTGCCGACCCCTTGAGGGGATCCATATTGATGATCCCCAAGGTCGTTGGGTTGGGAATGGAGCGAATGAACTCCTCGTACGTGAGCTGGTCGACGCTTGCAACGTGGACCTGGACGAGGCTTCGAAGATTTGCACTCAGGGATGTCGTGGTGAGACGGGCAAACGTTTCATGCATGATCGAGACGGTTCGAATCTGTTCCTTGGAGAACTTGTCCGGCCGTTTGAAATCGTAGATCTTGATCTTACGATTTTCACTGGGCTGCGAGATCTCCTCGGTCTCAACGTCGCCGGAAGAAATTGCCGTTAACAGCTGGTCAATTTCGTCCTGCGAGAGAACCTCGTTCATGCTGTGTGTTCACCCTCCCCCATCTATCATCTTGCCTCGAAATGTACCACATATGCAAGGAAAAATCTAGAAGTCAATGAATTCGTACCTATCGAATGCAACCTCCCGAACGTCATTAATCATGATTTTGTTTATCTCCTCACGCAACTCCCGTTTTACGCGCTGGCGGTTTTGAACGCCCTGGAGCTGGTTTATGGTCCGCGAGCTGAAGTACATGGAGATAACCTCTTTCAACTGGATCTCCCGTTGAATCAGTTCCTGCAGGGTCGCCTCACTCTCCGGTTCATACCCGATGTAGGGAGAGACGATGTAGGTTTTCCGTACCTCGTCTTGCGTCGTTCCGCGAACATCCCCGATATTGCTGAACCAGTCGAGAAGCTCCGCCCCGCCTTCGTCGTAGGGGCTCTCCAGTG
>JANQHT010000039.1 GCA_028282545.1 Spirochaetales bacterium | reverse complement strand
CTCGCGACAAGCGAAACAACAGCCTGGAACGCCTGGCGGAACGCGCCGGTGTCCGGGTGGAGTATCGCTCGGCCCGGCAGATCCGCGAAATCTCCGGCAGTGACGCCGCCCGCGGGGCCGCTCTCGCCGGTGAAGGGCGACGCTCTCGCCCCACCCATTCGGTGGATTCCTTTGTCGCGACCACGCCCCCGTCGCGGTCCATGGTGATCGTCCTGGACCACATCCAGGACCCGGGCAACGTGGGAGCGATCCTGCGCTCCGCCGACCTCTTCCGTGCCGACTTGGTGGTTGTACCGGATCGCCGGGCCAGCGCCATCACCGATGCAGTGGCGCGGGCATCCGCCGGGGCGGCGGAGTTCGTACCGGTCGCCACAGAGACAAACCTCGCCCGGAGCATTGAAACGTTGAAAGAGGCGGGGTACTGGGTGTACGCCGCGAACATGGAGGGCTCGCCGAGCTATTCGGTCGAGTTCGCCGAGCGTTCGGTCCTGGTGATCGGGAACGAGGGCCGAGGTATCTCACCGCTGGTACGGAAACGGAGTGATCTATCCGTTTCCATTCCCATCGCGGGCCACGTTGATTCGCTCAACGCAGCCGTTTCCGCGGCGATCCTGATGTACGAGGTTCGCCGCTCCCTACGACTCGATACCGAAAAACGTTCTGCTGTTCTCGAATAGCTGATCCGACAACGCTTCCGGCTCCATGTCGCGCAACTCCGCGATGAACTCAGCCGTCTCCGGCAGGTAAGCGGGACGGTTGCGCTCGCCGCGATGGCTCGCCGGAACCATAAAGGGCGCCTCCGATTCGATCAACATTCGCTCAATAGGCATGTTCCGTGCGGTTTCGTGCAGATTACGGGCGTTTCGATAGGTAACGTTCCCGGCGAATGAGATATAGACCGGCATTTCGAGCGCCTGCTCCGCGTAGGCCCAGTCCTCGGAATAGCAATGGAGGACCGCCCCGCGGGGCGGAATCTTTTCCTTCAGGATGCGGAGAATGTCGGACCCGGCATCGCGGTTGTGAATGACCACCGGTTTGTCCAGGCGGCTGGCCATTTCAAGCTGCCGCACAAAGAGCTCGATCTGGGAGTCCTTGTTTCCGAATTTCCGATAGTAGTCCAGACCCGTTTCACCGATCGCCACGACGCGGTCGAGTTCGAGTCCTCGCTCAATGGCGGTTTCCCAGTCTTTGCCGGGATTTGTCACCTCCGATGGTGACATTCCCACGGCGAAGAAGACGTTTGAGGCCGTCTTGAGATTTTCATGAAGTTCGAAGAAGTCGCGAACGTTGTTGCAGATGCTCAGAATGCCGTCAATTTTCTCGTGACGAGCTTCCTGTGCGACTATAAGTTGCTCGATCGGGTCTTCATCGATCAACCCGATATGGGCGTGCGTATCAAACAGTCTCATGTCCGTTAGTACCACTTTGGTAGGATCTTTGGGAGGCCCTACTACTTGGATTTGCGAAAAAAAATAGCACCTCCCTAATAGTTCGTCAAGCAAACGCCGTAAATCACTATAGGGGCAACTGATATGGGCGTTTGACACTCCTCTGGGGGTATGATAGTTTTTCTATAGGGAGCTTTACCAGGCGCAATGGCAAAGAAACAGGCGAATCACGTGGCGTCTCGGCGCACGTCCGGCGGACGGGCCGGTCTGTTTCGATCTATCTGGAAACGAATAACACAGAAATTTACCATCATGCTCATTCCCCATTCGGAACGGGCGGTGCTCAATTTCCACGTCAGCGCCATGACGATCTTCTTCTCGGTTTTGCTTCTCCTCGCCGTTGCCGGCGGGTTTGTGTATCTATCGAGTGTGCACATCGGTGCCTCGGCTATCATTCAGAAACAGAGCGCCGAACTGGTGCAGAGCCGTGCCAATCTCGACTCGGTTCTTGGTGAAGTCCAGGACGTACTCAAGCAGGCGCAGAGCTTTGACCAGGAATTGACGTCGACGGTGCAGAGCCTCGGTATCGAACTCACCGACGAAAACGACTCGGCGCCCATTGCACGGGGCGACCTGGCATCGTTCTTCAATCTCGAAGCGGTTGGAGAGGACAGCGTCCGGGAGGTCGAGGAACTCCAGAATTTGTCGGATATGCTCGCCGGTGCAATCTCTCCGCTTCGGGATATGCGGGACGTTCTGGACGCCCAGAAGAACCTGCTTTCGGATTTGCCGAACTACTGGCCCGTGGGCGGTGGGCGCGGTTTCGTCACGATGGAGTTCGGACCGAACATTCACCCCGTCACGGGCCAATGGTACCTGCACAAGGGGTTTGACATAGCCGGCACGCCCGGTTTGCCCGTCGTGGCGAGCGCCAACGGAAAGGTTGTCGAACTCGGATTTGATCCGGGGTACGGCATGTACGTCTGGTTGCGCCACAAGTGGGGGTTCAGGACGCGGTACTCCCACTTGCAGAGTATCGGAGTCTCGGAAGGCGAAGACGTAGCCCAGGGGCAGCGTATTGGCACGCTGGGAAACTCCGGGATTTCCACGGGGGCCCATCTCGACTTCCAGGTCTGGCTCGGTACCGATGTCGTGGATCCGGCAGCCTTTCTTACAATCAGCAACGATTTCAACCGCTGGAGCGGAAACCGCTAACGATGGCAGGCGATTCAACGCTTGTTAACTCGATCGTAGGCCCCGGCACCAACGTCAAAGGGCACATAGACGTATCGGGTCTGCTCCGCATAGACGGCGACTTCTCCGGCTCCATCAAGACATCGGATCGCGTGATCGTGGGGCGCGGCGGCAGGGCGGATTGCACCTTGGATGCGGCAACGGTTGTTATCGGCGGTGCATTCCGCGGAACGATCTACGCCTCGGACAAGGTCATAGCACTGGAGTCGGCCCTGATTATCGGCACCATTTTCGCTCCGCGGCTCATCGCGGAAAGCGGTGTCATCCTCGAAGGGGCACTCCATATCAAGCCGCGGTCGGACTCGGAGGCGCCACGGCGCTCCGAACGTCCTGACGTCCACGCCCGGGCAACCGAGCGACCGCGAACCGCCCGTCGCCGAACGCGACGGAGCGGCGTTCGGACGTAGATGGAACCGCTCCGGCCGCCCGATTCCGGTTCCACCTCACGAAAGCGGGGAAGACGCACGAGTGACTCCCGGGTTCACCCGGGCGGGTTTGCAAAACGCCTCGAAGGCGCGCAGTCGCCGGAGCCGGCTTCGACAACGGGTCCGGTCGAGATACCGCACGCGGGCGAGATCGACGGTGACGTTGAGGTTCTTCTTGACGCGGTGCACGAGCGGGGAGAGGAGTTGCTTCACCAGCGCACCTATTCGGCGGCGCAGCGATACCGAACGGCGATCCGCTCCTTTCTCCGGCGCGTGGTGCCCGAGGCCGTTTCGATTGAATCGCACGACTCGAGTCATGGTATACTCAATCGTAAGCGGTACACGCTCCTCGCGGAGCTGGACCAGAGAGTGGATCGACTTGTCCGTGGAGTGCTTCAAGCGCAGTCCAAGCAGATAGAGATTGTTGCCCGCCTCAAGGAAATTGAAGGCTTGCTGGTCGATCTTCTCCACTGAACCGGCGGGAGAGGTCAATGAACATCGTTGTACGAAACGACCATACACGCGAACTGGAGAATGCGACCACGGAGATCGCCCACGTGGATCGCGGCGATCGGGTCGTGTTCGAGTCGCGGTATGGAAGAGATATAGGAAGCGTGGTCCTGACGGACGCTGTTCGTCCCGGCGGCAAGAACCGGGAACGGCGCACCGTGTACCGGGTGGCGCTCTCGGACGACATCGATCGATACGAACGCCTGGACCAGGAGGCGCGCGACGCTGAAGCGCTGTGCCGCGACCGCATCGGCGATCATGGCCTGAAGATGCAACTGGTCACGGCGCACTACCTGCTGGATCGTTCGAAACTGCTCTTCTTTTTCACCGCGGATCAACGCGTAGATTTCCGACGGCTCGTGCGGGACCTCGTCTCATATTTCCATATGCGCGTTGAACTACGACAGATCGGTGTCCGCGATGAAACGCGTATGCTCGGCGGAGTAGGCGTGTGCGGGCGCACCCTCTGCTGCAACAGCGTTTCCGACCGACTGGCGCCGGTCTCGATCCGCATGGCGAAAAACCAGAACTACTCTCTGAACTCGATGAAGGCGTCCGGACCGTGCGGGCGTCTCCTGTGCTGTCTCGCCTACGAGAACCATTTCTACGAGTCTGAGCGAAAGCGCTACCCCAAGGAGGGTAATTCGGTTCGTTTTGACGATGCCCGGTACAAGGTTCACGAGGTAAACGTTCTGACCCGGAGCGTGAAGATGGGCAGTGACGCGGGGCACCACGTGACCCTTCCGATTTGCGCCTTCTCACACACTCCTGAGGGGTGGGTGGCGGATTTTACCGGCTGTCCCGGGGCAGATTCGCGAACTGAAGTCGATACAACGTAGCGTAGAGCCCGTCTTGCTCCACAAGCTCACCATGCGTCCCCCGCTGGACGATCTCGCCGTGCGAAAGAACCAGGATTTGATCGGCGTGGCGAATCGTTGAGAGACGATGGGCGATCGCCAGGGTGGTACGCCCTCCGGCCACCGTCTGAACCGCGTGCTGGAGGAGGCGCTCGGTCTCACTGTCGATGCTTGCGGTGGCTTCGTCGAGAACGAGGATCGGCGGGTCGTGCACCAGGACGCGGGCGAAGGAGATGAGCTGCCGCTGTCCCGCGGAGAGGTTGCTGCCCCCTTCGTGTACCACCGTGGACAAGCCGTCGGGGAGGGCTCGAATCGCCTCTGCGATCTGTACCGCTTCGCAAGCGTCCCAGATCCGATCATCGGGCACCTCCGCGCCAAGGGCGATGTTGGCCCGGATCGTGTCGGCGAAGAGGAAGACATCCTGCTGAATCTGTTGCACCGTTGTGCGGAGTGACCGCCGCGAGAGCGAAAGGATCGGGACTCCGTCCACGCGAATTGCCCCGTCGTCGGCGTCCCAGAGACGGGTGAGAAGGTTGATCAGCGTCGTTTTCCCGGATCCGGTGTATCCGACGATCGCCGTGAGCGTGGCCGGCTCCGCCACGAACGAGAGGTTGCGGATTACCGGTTCATCCGGCCGATAGGCGAACGAGACCTCATCAAATTCGATCAGCCCCTGGGCCGGCGACGGTATTGCGCCGTTGCCCGTTTCCGGAATGACGTCGCGCGTGTCTAGGAGTTCAAAGATACGTTCACCGCCGGCCAGGGCGCTCTGCAGGACCGTGAACTGTTCGGAGATGCGCATCACCGGCATGTAAAACCGCCGGATCAGGTTGGTGTAGGCGATCAGGACACCCACCGAAACCGCCTCCGCCTCCAGGAGGCGGGCACCGAAAAAGATGATAACCGCGATCGAAATTGAAGAGAGGAACTCGGTGATGGGTCTGAACGTGGCAAAGACGTACATTTCGGTCAAGTTGGCCTTTAGAAGGGCGGAGTTCTTCTCGTCAAAGGTGTTGCGGCTCCGTTCCTGTTGCACGAACACCTGGACTATGGCCATACCCGATATGTACTCGGAAAGAAACGCATTCACCGCGGACACGGCAGCTCGCACGCGGCGAAAGGCCTCTCGGGCACGGCGTCGAAACAGGAGCGTCACCAATGCCACCGGGACGAGGCTCAAAACCACAAACGAGGCGAGCCGTGCGTTGAGTGCGAAGAGCGTACCCACCACGGCGACCATCAGGGCGATGTTGCGCACCAGGTCGGCCAGAACCGTGGTAAAGAGTTCGTTGACCGTTTCCACGTCGTTGGTTACCCGTGTCACGAGTTTGCCCACCGGCTGATGGTTCAAGAAGCGTAGTGCCTGGCGCATGGTGTGGGAAAACAGCTCCAGCCGCAGGTCTTTCATCACCCGTTGTCCCGCCAGGGCGGTGAGATACATCTGCCCGAAACCGGCGGCGAGCCCCGCGGCGAGCAGGACGAGCAACGCCAGGACGTACCGGGAGAGGCGCGAAACGTTGTGTGTGAGGAGGCGGGAACGCAAGGGCGCCTCCAGCGCCTCCACGTGGTCCCTCAGGACGATTGCGCGAGTGCCGGCGGACCCAAAGGCCTCAACGCCGCTTCCCTGCACGGCGGCGGCATCGACAAAGAGGAACCGCCGCAGATCGAGCGTCCCCTCCGCGGTTCGTTCGGCGCGAAAGGGCCGCGAAAGGCGATCCACCTGTTCTTCCCGGAAGTAGGTCCACCCGTCGCTCCGGACGCGCTCCGCGCCCTTCCGCAGCTCACCTTCGTAGGTTTGCCTGAGTCGTACCCAACCATCGAGGATTTCCCGGTCCACCGAACGCTGGATCACAACCGGAACCAGTACGTCGGAGATCGTTGCTACGGCGAGTAGTACCGCCGCCGCCGCCAGGAGGTGTGCGTGGGGCCGGGCGTACCTGATAATGCGGGTGAACAGACCCGTACGCTTCATCGCTCCCGCTCCGTGGCCTCTATCTGCTGGATCCTGGCGAGCGTTTGATAGAGGCCCGGGCGCTTGAACAACTCTTCGTGGCGCCCCTGTTGGGTCACGCGCCCCCCCTCGAGAACGAGGATCAGGTCGCTGTCGCGAATGACCGAAACGCGGTTGGAAACGATCACGGTGCTCTTTCCCGCCCGGGTTTTGCGTAAGGAAGCGAGGATACGTTCTTCCGTTTCGGAGTCCACCGCCGAGAGAGAATCATCCATGACCAGAATCTGCGGATCCGCCAGGAGAGCGCGTGCCAGGGCGATCCGCTGCTTCTGGCCGCCGGAAAGCGTCACCCCCCGTTCTCCCACGAGCGTATTCCATCCCTCGGGGAATTCCGCGACGTCACGGTCTATTCCCGCGGTTGTCCCGACCGCAATCACCTCCGCTTCATCCGCGTCGGGACGGGCAAAACTGATGTTCTCGATGATGGTCGCGGAGAAGAGAAAGGTCTCCTGCGGGACGTAGCCGAATCGGTGTCGTAAGGCGTCGAGGTCCCACCGCCGAACGTCTTCGCCGTCCACGAAAACGGTCCCGTCCGGCGGGTCAACCGTCCTGAGGAAGGTACCCACCAGCGTGGACTTGCCGCTCCCGGTGCGTCCGATGATTCCGAGGGTGGCGCCGTCGGCGAGGGAAAATGAAATATCTTCAAGAACCGTGGCCTCACCAAAGGCAAAGGAGAGATTCTTGACTTCGATACCGGTCGTTGTTCGCGGTACGCGCGGTTCCACCCCGTTGGCAATCGTAGGCTGTGCGTCCAGTACCTTGTTGATTCGTTCAACCGAAGCCGCGCCGCGCTGAAGCATGTTCACCGTGAATCCGGCGCCGAGCATCGGCCATATCAGCATCTGCAGGTACGCCAGGGTCGCAACGAAGTCGCCCGGCGTCAACGTCCCGGCGATGATCGCTTTTCCCCCGACCCACAGAAGGATTACCACGGTAACACCCGAGAGAAATGCGACGATCGGGAAGAAGAGGCCCCACAGGCGGACAAGGACCATGTTCTGGTTCTGGTAGTGATCGTTCGCCGAAGCGAAGCGCCGGAGGAAGAAGCGCTCCTTGGCGAAGGACTTGACAACCCGGATTCCGCTGAAGACTTCCTGCGCCTGTTCGCTGAGGCGCGCAAAACCCTCCTGAACCGTAGCGAAGAGGTGCCGCACGCGTCTCCCCATGAGAATAATCAGTACCGTTATCACCGGAAGCGGGAGCACCGTCAGCAGCGTGAGCCGCGCGTTCCGGGCGATGAGGATCGACAGGATCGCGACCGTCATGAAGAGACCGTCGAAGAACGCCACAAATGCCATGCCCGTTGCCATTCGAACGGCGTTCATGTCGTTGGTGGCCCGGGCCATCAGGTCACCGGTCCGCACGTCGTCGTAGTAGTCGGGGGAAAGCACCGTGAGGTGGTGGAACAGGGAGCGCCGCAGGTCCGTCTCTATGCGCCGTGAAGCGCCGTGAATCCCCAATCGCCAGACGAAGCGCGAAACGCCTACAACAATCGCGACCCCCAGGAGACGGGCAAGCGTCGGGAGAACGGCCCGCGCGGGTTCATCGGAGGAAAGAAGAATGTCCACGGCGCGGCCGGTGAACAGCGGAATGAGCAGTTGGCCGCCGCTGGTTACGATCAGTGCGGATATCCCGAGAACGTACAACCATCGGTACCGAGCGAGAAGCGGTAGGAGAGTGGCTAGGTGTTCAAACACGGGCGTTCCGGCGCCATGCATCGACCTGCGCAACGATCGCGTGCCGTGCCGATTCGATCGTGGAGAGGGTCGTCCGCTTGTCCGTCGGCGCCGGGAACACCTGGACCGCGCGCAGGCGGAATTCGTGATGGCTCGGAAGGTTCACCACGTCCGAAAGGCGAGCCACTCGCGTGCCGCCGTCTACGGCCAGAGCCACCACCGGCATCACCTGACCCTGGAGAATGCGTCGGACCGCGCCGCTGTGAAATGCGCCCACATCGCCGTCCCTGGACCGAGTACCCTCCGGAAAGACCACGGGACACATCGTTCCCTGACAGCGACGCGCCAGTCGTTCAATACGCGTCATCGCCTCGCGAACATCACCATCCCGGTTGATCAGTGCGTGCCGTTGCGACCGCAGGACCTGGGACACCGCGGGGAATCCGCTGCCCAGTTCAGCCTTGGCGATAAAACGGACGGAATGTGATTCGAAGGCGGCCATGATCGCAACGATATCCAGTACGCTCTGGTGGTTCGAGAGAATCAGAAAGGGTGACGGTTGACCTTGTATCAGATGTATGTCGGAAATGAGGCGGATACCGACCATGGCCCGCGCCTGTGATAACAGACGGCGCGCATATCGCTTCGCTGCGGCGTCGACGTAGGCGCGGCCGGCGTCGCTCGAAAACACGACGCGCAGCTTCATGACCAGGTCCCACCACAGCAGCAGTGCGACAACTTGGATGAAGAGGAGGGTGGACCGCATTGCCCGTTAATCTACTGTAAAGCAGTGACTTAGTCCACGTTGACAGGTGTAGGGGAATCTGGTAGCGTGCCTTTTGCTACGCCCATGACTTGGAGGAAGTGACGTTTGATAATCAAAGGTTCGTCGCAGAAACGACATAGACAAAGCGAAAAACGACGCCTTCGGAACAAGGCCGTCCGAAGTTCGGTTCGCACCAGCGCCAAGCGCGTTCTGGAAGCCGTCAAGAGTGAGGATCGCAGTCAGGCGGAGGCGGCATTTCGTGATTTCACCTCGCTCATCGATTCCGCCGTTGGTAAGGGCGTTGTTCATAAGAACGCCGGCGCACGCAAGAAGTCGCGGCTGGCGCAGAAAGTGAACGCACTGCAATAAACCCATTTGTGGAGGCCCGGTGGCGAGTTCGAAACTGACCAAGGCGGAAATCGTCGAAAGCATCAGCGAAGTCGTTGATGTCAGCAAGAAAGACATTCACGCGATCATCGACTCGTTTTTTTTAGAAGTCAAATCGGCGCTGGGCACCGACAAGGTCGTCGAGTTCCGCGGGTTCGGTACGTTCGAAATTCGTACGCGGAAGGGGCGCGATCGCGCGCGCAACCCAAAGACGGGCGAAACGGTCCACGTCCAGAATCATGGCGTGGTCGTGTTCAGGCCGGGAAAGGAATTGAAAGAGGCCAGTTGGCACCTTCGGAGCTGACGCCGGTTTCGTCCACCCCCGTGCGCACCACTTGGTTTACCCGCTGGTTTATCCGATTCGCATACCACCTTGCGCTGCTCGCCGCGGCGATGCTCCTCTTCAGCGCCGCCTTCCCGAATCCCTTGTTTCGTTGGGGGGTGGGAGCACTGGCGTTCGTTGCCCTTGTCCC
>JANQHT010000029.1 GCA_028282545.1 Spirochaetales bacterium | reverse complement strand
GAAAACGGTCTCTTTCGCTGGAAGATGAACGTCTCGACGCTCCGTGACCGCTACGCAGACGTTTCCGACTGGCCTTTTGATGCCGGGGTGTTTGACGGCCCCGCGCTCCTTATCCGTGCGGACCGCTCGCCCTACGTAGGTGACGAAGACATCGAACCGACACGGCGCCATTTCCCGGCACTGGAGGTCGTTACCATGACGGGCGTGGGGCACTGGCTGCACGCGGAAAAACCGGAAGAGTTCTGCGACGTGGTATTCCGGTTCCTCTCGTAGTATAGTCCGTTTTGTTGAACGAATTGATTCTTGAAGCGGCTCCGGGGAAACCGTGGCCGCACGGTGCGACGATCGTTCCAGGTGGCGTCCAGTTTTCGCTGGTCAGCCGTGATGCGACCGGCGTGTGGCTGCAACTCTTCCACGACTCTCGTGACGGGAAACCGTACCGGGAGTTCCAATTTGACCCGGATAGCAACCGGACCGGCGACGTCTGGCACATCGAGATTCGCGGCCTGCAGGCGGGTGCGTTGTACCTCTACCGGGTGGACGGGCCCTACGACGTAGCGAAGGGGCTGCGTTTTACCCCTCGGCTTTCCCTGATCGATCCCTACGCCCTGGCGCTTACCGGAGATTTCCGTTGGGACGTTCAGTCCCAGGTCGCCTACGATGCCGCGGCACCCGGGAAAGACGCCGTGCCCCGGCGGGACACGCCGGGCGCTGCAGGGATACCCAAGTGCATTGTGGTGGACGAGGAGTTTGACTGGGAGGGCGACCGGCCGCTCAACTACCACCTGCGCGACTGCGTCATTTATGAAGCGCACGTTCGAGGGCTGTCAAAGCACCCCAGCGCGGAGGTTGAACATCCAGGTACGTATCGCGGTGTGATCGAGATGATCCCCTACCTGCAGCAGCTCGGAGTTACCAGCCTGGAACTGCTGCCGGTCATGGAATTCGACAAGTACGAGCTTGGGCGGCGCAATCCCAAAACAAAAGCGGAACTCACCAACTACTGGGGGTACAGTACGCTGGCGTTTTTCGCGCCGAAAGCGTCCTACGCGGCCGACGGCACCCGGGGAGAGCAAGTCCGCGAGTTCAAGGAGATGGTGAAGGAGCTCCATCGGGCCGGTATCGAGGTCATCCTCGATATTGTGTTGAACCACACCGGCGAGGGAAACGAGATGGGCCCGACCGTATCGTTCCGCGGGATAGACAACCGCACGTACTACATGTTGGATGACGACAAACGGCGGTACCGTGACTTCTCCGGGTGCGGGAACACCACCAACTGCAACAACCCCATCATGCGGACGTTGATCACCGATTGCCTTCGGTACTGGGTGGTGGAGATGCACGTGGACGGTTTCCGCTTCGACCTGGGGAGTATCCTCGCGCGCGACGAGAACGGCGTCCTTCTGGAAAACCCGCCCGTCCTGGGGCGGATCGCCCAGGACCCGGTCCTGCGGGATACTAAGATCATCGCCGAGGCGTGGGACGCCGGGGGGGCATACCAGGTGGGCTGGTTTCCCGGTGGTCGGTGGGCGGAGTGGAACGACCGGTTTCGCGATGACGTTCGCCGGTTCTGGCGCAGCGGCGGTGACGTGTCGGCCCTGGCAACGCGCCTCTCCGGAAGTTCCGATCTCTACCGCGCCGGCGGGCGGAAGCCGTTCCATAGCATCAATTTTGTTACCGCCCACGACGGATACACCCTCCGCGACCTGGTCAGCTACGAACGGAAGCACAACGAAGAGAACGGGGAGCGAAACCGCGACGGCCACGGTACCAACTACAGTTGCAACTACGGCGTGGAAGGGGAAACCGACGACATCGGGATCAACGCCCTGCGCCTCCGCCACCAGAAGAATCTCATTGCAACGCTCCTTATGTCGTTGGGAACACCGATGTTGCTGAGCGGTGACGAGTTCGGGCGTACCCAGCGCGGTAACAACAACGCCTACTGCCACGACACCGAGGTGAATTGGAACGACTATTCGCTTCTTTCGACCAACAGTGAGCTTCATCGCTTTGCCCGGGCCCTCATTGCCCTTCGCAAGGTGCACCACGCGTTCCGGCGGCCGGAGTTCTATACGGGGCGCGACAACAACGGGGACCGCCATGCCGACATCGAGTGGTTTGGCCCGGACGGACACCAGAAGCGGTGGGAGAACGGTAACGGACTCCTGGGGATGTTCATCGACGGTGAAGAAGCGGGTGTACAGGGGCAACGGGGCGACGACAATTTCTACATCGTCATAAATGCCACCGGAGACGCCACCGAGTTCGTTGTGCCCCGGTTGACCGGGGGCCGGGTGTGGGTGCGAATCGTGGACACCGCGGCTCCGGCGCCCAGGGACGTCTGGACGCGAGACAACGCCGCTCGCGACCCGCAATGCGGCGGCATCCTGGAACGGACCGCCATCTCCGTCGCGGCGCACTCGTTTGTCGTTCTCCAGTCCTCCCGGTGATGGCGGCGCCGGCAGTTCGCATGGTGGAGATCACATTGCGGATAGAAAGAACACATCCCCAGGCGCGCCCGGAAGGAAGAACAAAACGTTTGGCTTCGCTACGCTGCAGAGACGCGTTTTGTTCTTCCTTCCGGACCAAGGCCAAGTGGTTCCAACATGGGAACTCTGCTTCGTGATTGTTCGCGTTGACATGCACAATTGCCGTCGTTAGTCTTGGGTGATTATTTGGATAAATATGCATATGTAGGAATGCACATGCTGGAGGTCAACATGTACCGACGACGCAGAGAGCGAGGCGTTGCCTCACTCCTGGTGATGGGTTTTGTTCTGTTCGCCCTTTTGTCCCTGGATACCCCGGTGTACGGTCAGGCGCCGGGGAGTATGCGCGATCCGCTGGTAGTGGTTCAGAACGCGGAACCGTCGGGGTTGGACCCCGTTCTCAACCGGACCGGTCCGGCGTACAACGTGACGATCAACGTCTTCGACGCGCTCCTCCGGAAATCTCGAGACGGCCGGAACGTTCCGGGACTCGCGGAGTCCTTTGAGCGCGATACGCCGACCTCCTGGATCTTCCATCTCCGATCCGGTGTCACCTTTCACAACGGTGAAGCGCTCACCGCGGAAGCGGTGAAGTACACCGTCGAAGAGATATTCAACCCCAACGTGGAATCGACGCGTGCAACCGACCTCGACTGGGTGGATCGCGTTGAAGTGATCGACGATCTCACCGTCCGCATCGTTGCGAACCAAGAGTACGCGCTCGCGGAGCACTACTTCACCGAGCTCCAGATCGTCCCGCCGGGATATCGCGGCCGCGTAGGCTACCAGCGGTTCGACGAAGCGCCGATCGGCACCGGGCCCTTTCAGGTCGAACGGTGGGATCGAGGAAACCGGATCGTATTAAAACGGAACGAGAACTACTGGGCGGGGCCGGCGCCGGTCGAGTACGTGGAGTTCCGCTTCGTGAACAACGCGGCCAGTCGCGTGGCGACGCTCTTGAGCGGGGACGCGGACCTGATCGTAGATCCGCCGATCACCGCGCGAAACCAGATCAACGCCAATCGCAACTCGCGATTCGCCTCTGCCACCGGAACGCGCGTACTCTTCGTCGGCCTCGACTCGGTCCAGGATTCGCCCCTTCAGGACGTGCGCGTTCGGCAGGCGCTCAATTACGCCGTGGACAAGGACGCGATCATCGAACGGTTGCTCTTCGGGTTGGCCGAAAAAACGGGCACGTTGCTCACCGCTCAGGACCTCGGGTTCAACGAGCAGGTACGACCGTACCCGTACGACCCGAACCGCGCCCGGCGCCTTCTGCGTGAAGCGGGATACCCGAACGGCTTCTCGATCACCCTCGACGCCACCAGCGGTCGCTACATAAATGACGGCGCCGTTGTCCAGGCGATCGCGGGGTACTTGGGGGAGGTCGGCGTAGAGGTGAATATCAATACGATGGAGTTCGGCGCCTTCAACGGTGCGCTCTTCTCGAAGTCAACCTCTCCGATGTACTTCGTCGGGTGGGGCAATCCCGTCTTCGATCCCTCTTTCATCTACGATTTTATTACCCGAACAGACGGCCTCCTGCGGACGATCGAAGATCCGGAGATCGACGCGCTCCTCGACCAGGCTCGGTCGACCACCGACCAAGCGCTACGCCGCCGCGTCTATCGCGAAGCGATGGCCAAGATCAACGACGCCGCACCGGCGATCTTCCTCTACAAGCAACCGGTCCTCTTTGGACTCAGTTCTCGAATCGATTGGCAGCCGCGTTCCGATGAGTTCCTCTACATGTACGACGCGCGGCTGCGCCGGTGACGCACCGCTCCTTTCCAACGCCCGCCGAGCGCTTCGCGCTCGGCCGGGTTGCCCTGGGAATTGAAGCGCCCGATCTCATCATTCGCGGCGGGCGCTACCTCAACGTCTTTACACGCCGGGTAGACGCCGGCGACATCTGGGTGAAGGGCCGGTTCATCGCCAAGATAACGGGTGAACCTTCAACCCACGACGCTCCCGTTGCCGACGTGGCGGGAAAGTTCCTGACTCCCGGATTCGTGGAAGGACACATCCATGTAGAGAGTTCGCTCGTCGATCCCCCGCGCTTTGCGGAGGCGGCGCTCCGCTGCGGCGTGACGAGCGTCTTCACCGATTTTCACGAGGTAGGCGCCGTTGCCGGGCAGGAGGGGATCAGGGAGATGGCGGCGGCAATGCACGCCACTCCGGTGAAGCTCTTCTTCATGACACCGATGGAGCTACCCTTTCTCCCGGAGATACAACACACGCTCAGCACGCTGACTCCAGTTGAGGCGGCGAGCCTCCTGGAGGAGATCGACACGGTGGGGCTCGCCGAGGTAAACGGTCACGAGATCGCCCAGAAGCTCAGAAACGGACGCCCCGGCGATTTTGCCCTGCTGGCCCGCGCCACGGAGGCGCGGCGGACTCCCGAGGGGCACCTCTTCTTTTCGCGCGGTGATGAACTCGACGCGTGTCTCGCCGTCGGCATGAGTTCCGACCACGAGCCGCGCCGGCGGGACGAGGTTGCGGAAAAGGTGCGAAAGGGCCTCTTTGTCATGCTCCGGAACGGAACGCTGGCACGGGAGGTGGAGACGCTCGTCGGCGCCATCCCGGAGGAGAACCTCCCTCCGGAGCGCCTCGGCATGGTCACCGACGACATGTTGGTAGCCGACATGACGGTTGATCGCTACATGCTCCACAAAGTGCGGACGGCGATCGACGCCGGGATTGCACCGGTCGATGCGCTCCGCATGGTGAGCTACAACATCGCCGACCACTACCGGCTGGGCGAACTGATCGGTGCGCTTCGTCCAGGCGCCTACGCCGACGTGCTCGTCTTTGATTCTGTCGACGAGTTGCGCCTGGAGCGCGTGTTTGCGTCGGGACGTGAGTTTACCCGGGGCGACGTCGAACGGTCGGTTCCCGTGGAGTACTCACCGGCCCTCCTACGCACGGTGCACCGCCCCCCTATCACGCTCGAAGAGCTTCAGATTCTCCCCGAGGGAGATTCGCGCACAAGCGTGGATATCCGGGCGATCGAACTCGACGAAGCGACGCGATTCACGCGCCTCGCCGAGGTACGCGTCCCCGTCCGCAACGGATGGGTCGATTTGGCCGTGCCCGACGAAGATCTCTCCTTCCTCATCTGTGCCAACCGTCAGCGTCGGGAACTCCTGGGACGCGCCTTCCTGCGCGGCTATGGACTGCGGGAGGGGGGCGTGGCGGTGAGCCAGGCGCACGACCACCACGGAATCGTCGCCCTAGGGCGCCGGTATGACGATGTGCTCTTAGCGGCGAATCGAGTTATCGAACTGCAGGGCGGCGTCGTCGTCGTGGAGGGGAGGCGCGTCTCCGCTGAGCTTCCCCTGCCCGTTGCCGGTCTTATGTCGCCGGATCCAATCGATGAAACGAGCGCGCGTATCAGGGAGATCGAGCGGCGCCTCCGGGACGGCGGCGCCGGATGGCGTGAACCCCTCTTCTTCCTCTTCTGGCTTGGAATGGAGGTTGCCCCGTACTACCGGATCACCGACCTGGGGCTCTACGACACGGAAGGGGAGCGGCTGATACCCGCCGTCGTCTCACAGGACGCGCATGGGTAGGTTCATCGGGCAACGCGTTGTCCAGGGCGCAGTTGCGATTCTCGTCGTCATCTCCGTCGTCTTCTTCGTCCTGAACCTTTCGGGAGATCCGATTCGCATGTTGCTCCCGCCTACCGCCTCCGCCGACGAGGTGGCGGCGATGCGCGCCTCCTACGGGCTCGACAGACCGCTGGCGGTGCGATACGCGATCTTCCTTACGCAGATGACGCGCTTCGATTTTGGCGCGTCGATCCAGACGCGCCGTCCGGCGATCGAAATGGTGCTCGAGCGCCTTCCCGCGACGGTGGTGCTCGCGTTCAGCGCCTTGATCGTCGCCGCCTTGGTGGGGGTTCCCCTGGGGATGTTCTCGGCCGTCAAGCGCGGTTCTCCCGCGGACGCGACGGTGGTCCTGGTGAGTATGGCGGGGCAGGCGACGCCCGTCTTCTGGATTGGCCTCCTCCTCATCTTCCTCTTCGCCGTGGTGATTCCGATCCTTCCCCCATCGGGATACGGGACTGCGGCACACCTCGTGTTGCCCACCGTCACGATCGCGCTCTTTCTCCTCTCCGGTGTAACGCGCGTGACGCGTACCGCGACGCTTGACATCCTGTCGCGACCCTTTGTCACCGTTCTCAAGAGCAAGGGTATTTCCGAACGATTGGTACTCTTCAAACACGTCCTCCGCAACGCGGCGATCCCGGTGGTTACGCAGCTCTCGCTGCAGATGCGGTTCGTCATTGGTGGTTCCGTTGTGGTGGAATCGATCTTCGGCTGGCCCGGAATCGGACAGCTCCTGGCTCAGGCGGCGTACGCCCGCGACTACCCGGTGGTCATCGCCTGTACCTTTTTCGTGGCGCTCTTCATCCTCGTCTTCAACGTGGCGCTGGACATCGCGTACACGATCATCGATCCGAGGATTCGAGCGTGGCGGTAGGGGAGGGTGCCGCTCGGACGGGCGCCGCCAGCGGTTCGTTCCGCGCTCCCAGGGGATACGCCAGGGCGCTTTGTAGACACCCGGCGGCGCTCGTTGCGCACGCCGTGCTCTTGCTGATCGTGCTGGTCGCGCTCTTTGCATCGGCCTACCCGGTCGATCCGCTACAACAGGATCTGATGAGCTCTCTTATGCCGCCGTCGCTCCGCGCAGACCCGATCTTCGGTAGTGCGAACGCACTCCCGCCGTTCCTTGGGACAGATTCGCTCGGGCGAGATCTCGCGTCGCGGATTGCCTTGGCGATTCAGATATCCTTCGCCGTCGCCACCCTCGCCGTCGGTATCGCGGTAGTGGTGGGCGTTCCGTTAGGACTCCTCTCCGGCTACTTTGGCGGCACGATCGACTCGGTGGTCATGCGACTCGTGGACGCGCTCCTCTCCCTCCCCTTTGTCGTGCTCGCGATCGCCGTGGTCGCGGCGGTTGGTTCGGGGCTGGTGAACGTGGCGCTCGTTCTGGGGCTGACCGGGTGGGTGACCTTTGCCAAGCTCGTCCGGGCGGAGGTCCTGCAGATCCGGGAATCGACCTACGTCGAAGCAGCGCGCGCCACCGGTTGCTCCCACGCGCGGATTCTCGTCCTCCACGTCCTCCCGCAGACCGTCGGCATCATCCTCGTCAACGCGACGCTGACGATGGGGCAGATGATCATGGCGGAGGCGACGCTCAGTTTCCTCGGGCTCGGGATACCCCTGCCGACGCCCACCCTAGGGGGAATACTCAGCGATGCGCAGCAGACCTTTTTTGCCGGTTGGTGGATCGTCGTCTTCCCCGGGATCGCCCTGATACTCGTTGTCCTCTCGATCAATGTGGTGGGTGACTTCCTGCGCGACTATTTCGATCCGCGCGTGAGGATGTAGCGTGGTGGCGGCGGAAACAAACGCGCCCTTGCTGCGCGTCCGAGAGCTCAGGACGGAGTTCGATACTCCCGGCGGCGCTCACACGGCCGTCGACGGCGTCTCCTTCGATATTCGTCCCGGGGAGGTGGTCGGCGTCGTCGGGGAATCGGGGAGCGGTAAGACGATGGTCGCGCTGAGCATCCTGGGACTCTTGCCGGAGGGCGCACGCCTCGCCGGCGGGGAGGTGTGGTTCGAGGAACGCGACCTTGTGCGACTGGAACCGCGGGAACTTCGATCCGTTCGCGGCGGGGGGATCGGCATGATCTTCCAGGAGCCCATGACCGCCTTTGACCCACTCTATTCGATCGGCGAGCAGATCGCTGAGAGCGTCCGCTCCCACCTGGGAATGGGCCGCGCCGCGGCGCACGCGCGCGCGGTGGAGCTGCTCGACACGGTCGGCCTCCCCGACGCGGCGAGACGCTACCACGACTACCCTCATCACCAGAGCGGTGGCATGTTGCAGCGCGCGATGATTGCCATGGCGCTCGCGCCGAATCCGCGCCTCCTGATCGCCGACGAGCCGACAACCGCCCTGGACGTAACGATCCAGGCGCAGATCCTCGAACTCTTTGCGGGCCTGCAGCGCGAAACGGGAGTCGCCGCGCTCTTCGTTTCGCACGACCTCGGGGTTATCGCCGAGATCGCCGGCACGGTCCTGGTCATGTACGCCGGCCAGGTGGTGGAACGAGCGCCCACACCGCGCATCTTCGACGCACCGGCCCACCCCTACACAAGGGCGCTCCTTTCGGCGCGCCCCCGCCTTCACGGCGATGCAACGCCGCTCCGCGCGATTCGTGGTCAGGCGCCTTCGCTCGGGGCGCGCCCTTCCGGCTGTCCCTTCCACCCGCGGTGCGATTTTGCCGACGACTCCTGCGTTCGGGAGCGGCCGCCGCACTACGAGGTGGGCGAGACGCACCTCGTCGCGTGCCATCTCTACGGTGCGAGGCGTAGGGGCACTCTCGGGGGTGACCGGTGACCGCACCACTCGTTGAAGTTTGCGACCTACGTACCTACTTCACCGGCGGGCGGCGCGGCGCGAAGACCGCTGGCTCCGCCGGAACGGAGCGACGGAGGTACCAGAGGTTCGTATCTCGGAGCGGACGGGTTCGCGCCGTCGACGGCGTTTCGCTGGCGATTCGACCCGGGGAAACGTACGCTCTTGTGGGGGAATCGGGGTGCGGGAAGTCGACAACGGGCCGTTCGATCCTCCGCCTCGTGGAGCCCACGAGCGGATCGGTCACCTTCGACGCGCGGGATGTTCTCGCGGCGGAACCGGCGGAGCTGCGTCGCCTCAAACGGGAGATGCAGATCGTTTTCCAGGACCCCTACAGCTCGCTCACGCCGCGAATGCGAGTGCGCGATATCGTTGCCGAACCGCTGATCGTTCACCGGATGGCGGAACGGAGCGCCGCCCGGCGGGAGGCGGCGCGGCTACTCGACCTCTGCGGTCTTCCCGCTGCCACCCTGCGTCGTTTCCCCCACGAGTTCTCCGGCGGACAACGGCAACGCGTCGCCATCGCGCGCGCTCTCGCCACGCACCCGCGCTTCATCGTGGCGGACGAGCCGGTGAGCGCCCTGGACGTGAGTATCCAGGCGCAGATTCTGGCACTGCTGGACGACCTGCAGGGCGAGTTCGGTCTTACCTATCTCTTTATTTCCCACGACCTTGCCGTCGTCCGCGCCACGGCAAATCGCGTCGGGGTGATGTACCTGGGGAAGATAGTGGAGGAGAGCGATACCGGTCCCTTTTTTGCCGACCCCGGCCACCCCTATTCGCGGGCGTTGCTGTCTGCGGTGCCGCGGGAAAACCCGGACGATCGCCGGGAGCGGATTCTCCTGAGCGGTGATATCCCATCGGCGGCACACCCCCCGGCGGGGTGCCGGTTCCACACGCGGTGTCCGCTGGTGACCGAACGGTGTCGACGGGAGGAACCGCACCTGGAGACGTGGCCGGACGGAAGGCGCGTGGCGTGTCACGTGGTAAAGGGGCCGTACCGCGCTGACCCGCCCCGGTCCGCGCGTGATGGCGTGACCGACGCGAGATAGGGTGACCGACGCGTGACGGCGCTACCGGCGCGGTACAGCCTGAGCGGCGCGAGGTAGCCCGACCGGCGCCCACTCCTACTCGCCGTGAATCTGGCGACCGGCAACCCACACGCTGGCGATGTTCGGACGCGACGCGGTGTAGACGATCTTCTGCAGGACGCCCTCTCCCCCGTCGACCTCGTCCCAGAGGCGAATCGTGCCGTTCTCGGCGGTCGTGGAGATTGCAACGGCGTCGAAGTGGTTTCCGGGGCTGAAGTTTCCGATCGGGAGGTCCAGGGCGATGCCGCCGCCGGTGGTGGCCAGGTAGAAGGCGTCCCTGAAATCGATACGCGTCGTAGAGCCGAAACCGCGCTCCTCCGGCGCTTTCCGCGCGTCCGTTCCCGACTCGACCATCCGTGAACCCATGATCGCCATTCGCATCTCCGCGAAGACCGACGCGTTGGGCCCCCCGGCGATGTCGGTGCCGATGCCCACGTGGACCCCCTTCTCGAGGGCCGCCCGGAGCGGGAATACGGCGCCGGAGAAGTAGGTGTTCGAGATGGGGCAGTGGGCCACCGCCGCCTCCCTGGCTACAATCGTTTCGATGTCGGAGGGGGTCAGAAAGACCGAGTGAGCGAGGACGCTGAGCCGTCCGAGGAGACCGAAGTGGTCCAGGCTCTCGGTGTCCGTCATGCCCAGCCGTTCGATGACGTAGTTGTGTTCCCAGTCGCCCTCGGAGGCGTGCGTGTGGACGTAGCACCCGTACTCCCGGGTCAACTCCCCGAGGCCGCCCAGCGACGCGTCGGTGCACGAGGGGATAAAACGAGGCGATATCGTCGGTTGCACCAGGCCGGCGGCGTTGTCGGGGTGGGAGCGAATGTACTCGATGACTCTCCGCGTGCCCTCGATCGATTCGTTCGCCGTTTCGTCGCGGTAGTAGTCGGGACACTGCGTCGCGTCGTCCATCGCGACCTTGCCGATTATCGCCCGTTGCCCCTTATCGAGGCACGTATCCACGAGGATTCGCGTCGCCTCCTCGTGAATCGTCGTGAAGTAGACGACCGTCGTCGTGCCGTTGGCGGTCAGGTCGTCCACAAGGACTCGGTAGCTCCTCCTGGCGAATTCCGCGTCGGCGTAGCGCGCTTCCAACGGGAAGGTGTACTTGTTTAACCACACCTCCAGGGGTACATCGAGGGCAAGTCCCATCTGCGGGTACTGCGGCGCGTGCACGTGCATATCGATCATACCGGGAAGGAGGTACGTGCCCTCGCCGAGCGCTTCGAGCGTGCCCTCCCGGCGGGCCGTGTTGACCGCGGCGTCGTACCCCTCTTCGCCGGGCCGGAGGAACGAGGAGATCGATCCCGTCTCGTCCGTTGTGATCAGAACCTCCTCCATTACGTCGATCGTTCCGCGCTCCAGCGTCTGGAACCCGGAGCACAGAAGCGATGTACCGCGTAGATCCGTCATCGATTGCACCTCCTTTTCTTTCATTCTCCCGTGTCGTTTCCGACTGTCAAGGCGGCCACCGCCACGTCCGGCAACTCTCACTATGGACCGAGGAAGACAAGCCCTCTGGTGGATCTGTTTATGGCCGAGCACGAAATGGTTCGGATTTTGGAGATCACATTGCCGAAAAAAAAGAACACATCACCAGGCGCGCCCGGAACGAAGAGCAAAACGCGTCTCTGCAGCGCAGCGAAGCCAAGCGTTTTGCTCTTCGTTCCGAAGGCAGCCGTGAAGAGGGTCGTGCCAAGGCTATGAGATCTCCAAAATCCGAACTGCCACCACAACATCGGTCGCCCTTGACATCGCCGATACGCGCCTGCTAAGCCTATGCAATGCCTGAAAAACTGACCCGCGACGAACGTCTCTACCGTATTCGTCACTCAACCGCCCACGTCATGGCGGAGGCGGTCCTCCAGAAGTATCCCGACGCGAAGATCGCGATCGGTCCGCCCATCGATACCGGTTTCTACTACGACTTCGATCTACCGGAGCCGCTCAAGGCCGAGGATCTCGAGGAGATCGAAGAGCGTATGCGCTCGATCATCAAGGGCAACCACGACATCACCCGGGAAGTTGTCGGCAAGGCGCGGGCCCGCGAGATATTCGCCGACCAGCCGTACAAGCTCGAACTGATCGACGATCTGCCGGACAACGTGGAGGTCTCCACCTACACCGTCGATACCTTTGTAGACCTCTGCAAGGGGCCGCACGTCGAAACGACGGCGGCGATCCAGCCCAAGGCGTTCAAACTCCTCTCCATCGCCGGCGCGTACTGGCGCGGCGATGAGAAGCGCCCGATGCTGCAGCGTATCTACGGGACCGCCTGGGAAAACCCCAAGGAGCTCAGGGAACACCTCAAGTGGCTGGAGGAGATCGAAAAACGCGATCATCGCCGCCTCGGGAAGGACCTGGACCTCTTCAGCACGCACGAGGAGGCGGGGGCGGGCCTCATCTACTGGCACCCAAAGGGATCGCGCATCCGCATGGCGATCGAGGACTTCTGGCGACGCGAACACGGACGAAACGGCTACGAGATGCTCTTTACTCCGCACGTGGGCAAGAGCTGGTTGTGGGAGACCTCGGGGCACCTCGATTTCTACAACGAGAACATGTACTCCCCCATGGAGCTGGACAACGCCGACTACTACGCCAAGCCGATGAACTG